>JAEWEW010000350.1 GCA_023389175.1 Pseudomonadota bacterium
CATCAGAACAGGGTGTAGATGAACGGAGCGATCGCCGATCCCTGGGCCAGCACGATCAGGCCGCCGAGTACCAGCATGACGACGATGATGGGGACCAGCCAGTACTTCTTCCGGACCCGCATGAAACGCCAGAGTTCGCCGATCAGACCCATCGTTACCGCTCCTAGAACTGATCCTTGAGGCTGTCCGGCGCCGGACCCGGTGGTTCGCGCTCGATCCAGTAGGTCGCCGACTCGCGATCCCGCCGCAGCCGCAGCAGATCCCGGCCCATCGCCCGCATGATCCAGCCGGTCGGCGTCACGACGCCGTAGAACATGAAGGCCAGGATCAGCGGGCTGACGATCCGGTGCAGCAGCGCGCCGAAGCGCATCCACAGCCGATTCAGCGGCGCCAGGAACTGCGGCTTGACCGCTGCCGCGACCGCGAACGCAAGCGCGACGATCCCGGAAACCACGGCGCCGGACCGGCCGGTCAGCAGCAGCCAGGTGCCCAATAGCCCGAAGACGATCGTGAACAGAATTCCGAATGCCCGATCGGACCCCACGGCCAGCGGGGCGGCCCGATCGAAGTTCTCGTGTCCCATATTGGCAAGACTCACCGTTGGAAAATGTAACCGAGGCTCGTACGAGCTCCCAGCGCAGTAGTTCTCGCCGGAACGCGTTGCAGGTCCGGCGGATCGAAACTGTCAAGCCTGCCGTCTCCCCTACCGAATGAGGCGCGTCGAAGCCGTCCGGTGTTGGGAAACCGCCGAAGCACTGGCCTGACGGGCCCGAGAGTTGCCATTATCGTCCTTTCGACGCTCCGGCATGGCCACCGGACCCGGCATGGCAGACGGTTCGATGGAACTCGCAGACCGACTCGACACCCGCCAGCGCGACCGGATTGACGACCTGATCGAAGCGGCCGGCTTCCATTCCGGCCGCGCGCTCGATGTCGGCTGTCGCGAGGGTACGCTGGCACGCGCACTGGTGGGGTCCCACGAGATGGTCGCCGCCGTCGACATCGTGCCACCCGTGGTGGCGGACCGCCGGATCATGACGGTCGCCGCCGACGTCTCCGCCCTGCCGTTTGCCGACGGCAGTTTCGATTTCGTCGTCTGCGCGGAGGTGCTGGAGCACATCGACCCGAGTCGCCTCGCGCGGGCCTGCCGCGAGCTGGCGCGTGTCGCCCGCGTTTACCTGCTGATCGGCGTGCCGTTTCGCCAGGACCTGCGCTGCGGTCGAACCCGCTGCGGCGCCTGCGGGCGCCGCAATCCGCCATGGGGCCATGTCAGCCGCTTCGACGAGCAGAAGCTCGCCGGCCTGTTTCCCGGCATGGAGCCGGTCCGGACCAGCTATGTCGGCGAATCGCGCGAGGTCACCAGCCCGGTGGCCGCGTTGCTGATGAACCTGGCCGGCAATCCCTACGGGACCTACGGCCAGCAGGAACGGTGCATTCATTGCGGCGCGGCCCTGGCGACGCCACCGTCGCCTTCGATCGGTGCGCGGGTGCTGACCAAGGCGGCGTTCACGCTGGACCGGATCCAGCGCCGGTTCGTGCAGCCCCGGCCGAACTGGATTCACCTGCTGCTCCGGAAGCCATCAGGTTCAGCAACGACCGCGCCATGAACTTCAGCCGGCCCGGGTCCCACGGCGTGAAGCGCGGCAACTGGTGCGGATCGCTCGCCAGCGCGCCGGCGCCCGGGTGCGTCGTGAAGGCCGAGTCGTAGCCGGCCTGCCGCGCCATTGCGGCGTGCAGAGCGTCGTAGTCCCGACCGAGCCGGCCGTTCGGGTAGGCGAACAGCGGCGGCGGTTCTCCGGTCACATCGGCGAGATCCTGGCGGCAGCCGGCGATCTCCTCGCGGGCCTCGGGATCCGGCAGCGCCCGCAGGATCGGATGGTGCCGGGTGTGGCCGCCCAGCGTCATGCCCGCCTCTGCCAGGGTCTTCAGCTGCCCCTCGTCCATCATCAGCCCGCGCGGTGCGTCGGCTTCGGCCGCCTGGACCACCGATTCCACACGTTGCGCGCGGATGCGGGGCTCCAGATGCTTGATCGCGGCGATGATCCGATCGAACGCCAGCAGTTTGTCGCTCGGGGACTCGACCGGCAGCGGGTCTTCCTGCAGCCAACGCAGTCCCAGCGACCGCTTGCGGCTCTCCCAGACCGCATGGCGGATCCGGTCGTTGAACATCGCCGATCCGCCGGTGAAGCCGGTCGCGACGAAAAAGACGGCCGGCATCTTGCGCGCGCGCAGCAGCGGCAGCGCCACCTCGGCGTTGTCGCGATAGCCGTCGTCGAAGGTCAGGATCGCCGCTCGCGCCGGCAACGCGCCGGCCGCCAGCCGGCGGCACGCGTCGACCGGATCGAGCACCTGGAACTGCGCACCGATCCAGTCGAGCATCCGATCGAAGCGGACCGCATCGACCTCGTCCGGCAACGACGGGTCCGGCCGGGGCAGCACGCGATGGAAGACGAAGGCGGACAGGCGACCCCGCCGGCCGGCCGGCGACGCGAGCGCGGTCAGCGACCGGACGAGCCTCATCGGGACCACTTCACGTCGGCAAAGACGCTCTCGCGCAGCCAGAGCTCCAGCGCCATCAGGATCCAGACCATGGTGCCGTAGTAGCCGGCGTGACCTTGGCCCATCCGTTCGCGCAGTTCGCCGATGAAGGCGCCGCGGACCAGCCCACGCTGCGCCAGCGAACGCAGCGCCTCGTCGGCGCGTGCCGCCAGCCGTGGCTGCCGCAGCAGCCACTCGCCGAACGGCATGCCGAAGCCGTGCTTCGACTTGTCGATGATCTCGTCGGGCAGGAAACCGCGGAGCGACTTGCGGAAGAAATGGCGCAACTGCGTGCGGCGCAGCTTCTCGCCGGCCGGCAGCTGGGCGGCATGCCGGACCAGCGCGTCGGCCAGCATCGGGAATGCCACCTCGACGCCGGCGGCGTGGCACATCCGGGTGACCTTCTGCAGGTCGCTGTCGCCGAGCGTGAACTTGAGGTCGTAGGCAAGCAGCCGGTTCAGCGGCTCGGCCTCCTCGGTGCGCGACCAGACCTCGCGCTCGAGGTCCAGCGGCTGGAAGGCCCCCTGCGCCGCCAGCAGCGCATCGCCGAGTACCCGCTCGCGACCGAAATGGTTGAGCAGGTTGTAGCGCCCCTGGATCTGGTCCGGCATCGGCGTGCTGGCGCGTTGCACGTAGCCGCGCGACTTCCTGAGCAGCCAGGGTTCGCGGGGGCCGCCTTCGCCGGCCAGCGCCGGTTCCAGCACGCGCTCACGCACCGGCCGCGGCACGTGCCGGTACAGGCCGAGCAGCCAGGCCAGCGCGTACCGCGAGTTGCCGCCGTACAGTTCGTCGCCGCCGTCGCCGCCCAGCATCCGGCGGACGCCGCGGCCGGCAGCCAATTCGGCACAGACGTGGGTCGGAATCGCCGACGAGTTGCCGAACGGTTGCTCGTAGGCGCGGCTCAGACGGTCCAGTGTCCGATCCGTTTCCTCGGGCGTCAGCACGTGCTCGACGTGCTCGGTGCGAAAGTGGCTGGCCGCCAGCCGCGAATAGCGGCGCTCGTCGTAGTCGGCCTCGTCGAAGACGATCGAGAAGGTGCGCGCCGGCGCCCCGAAGTGCTGGCCGGCGAGGCCGGCGATGGTCGAGCTGTCGGTGCCGCCCGACAGGAAGCAACCGACCTGGTCCCGCGGCAGGTCGCCGATGCCCTGGCCGACCCCTTCGCGCAGCGCCGCCAGGAACGCGTTCCGCTGGTCGTCGAAGTCGAACCGGCGCACCGGGTCGAAGGTGGGGCGCCAGTAGCGTTGCAGCCGGGGCGCGTCACCGGGTTCCATGACGACGGCTTCGCCGATGTCCAGCCGCCGCACGCCGGCGCAGATCGACAGCGGTGCCGGTACCACGTGGAAGTACAGATAGGCGTGCAGCGACTGCGGATCGATCTCGGGCGACCGGTCGACCAGGCCCGGTACGTCGGCCGGGCGCGTCGAGAACGCGAGCCGGCCGTCGGAGGCCGCCCAGTACAGCGCGTGGGTCGCGAAGCGGTCGACCGCGATCAGCGCCCGGCCGAGACCATCGCGGCAGCAGATCGCGAAGTCACCGCGCAGGTGGCCTGGCAGCGCGGTCCCGTACCGCTGCCAGGCGACCAGCAACGCCGCGCCGGTGCCCCGTTGCGCCTGCAGCGCGGCCAGGTCGGACTCCGCGAACCGGAGGTTACCGAACCCCGCGACTTCTGAGCTATCGGCATCGCGCGCCTCGTACTGGCCGAGGGCGTCGGCTTCGAACCGGGCCGGAGCATGGCCGCCGGCCATCCCCCGCAGGATGGGAGGCGCGCGCATTCTAGACCAGCACTTCGACCGGTGCCGGATGCGACAGGAACGAGACCGGGCTGGCCGACGGGCCGTAGGCGCCGGCCATGAACACGACCACCAGGTCCCCGACCGCCGCGACCGGCAGGTCGACCCGGTCGGCCAGCAGGTCCAACGGGGTGCACAGCGGGCCGACGACCGACTGAGTTTCCGACCGCGTGTTCGACGGCGTTGCTGACTGCGTGTCCGACTGCACTTGCAACTGCGTTCCCGTCGCGACTCCAGCGATCCGGTTGCCGATGGCCACCGGGTAATTCTTGCGGATCACCTGGCCGAAGTTACCGGACGCCGCCAGGTTGTGATGCAGGCCCCCGTCGGTCACCAGGAAGACCTGGCCCTGGGACACCTTGCGGTCGACGACCCGCGCGACGTAGATACCGGCCTCGGAGACGAAGTACCGGCCCAGTTCCAGCACCAGCGGCGCGCGCAGTTGCTCCTGGACCCGTTCGGCCAGCGGCGCCAGTGCGAGGCCGATCGGCTCGAGCGCGAGCGGCCGATCGCCCGGAAAGTACGGCACGCCGAAGCCGCCGCCGATGTTGACCCATTCGAGCGGCGACCGCAGCGGTGCCGCCAGCCGGCACGCGAGATCGACGGTCTCTCGTTGCGCCTGGGTGATGGCGGCGGCATCCAGGTTCTGCGAGCCGCTGTAGATGTGCAGACCGACCGGGTCCAGGCCGTCCGCCGCCATTCGCGCGAGCAGGTCCGGCACCTGCGCCTCGTCGATGCCGAACGGCTTCGGGCCGCCGCCCATCCGGATGCCCGAGGACTTCAGCTCGAACGCCGGATTGACGCGGACCGCGAGCCGCGGCGCGATCGCGAGCTTACGGCCGGCCGCGAGCGCATCCCGGTACTGGCGGACCGACTCGAGGTTCAGCGTGATGCCGGCCGCCACCGCCTGCTCGATCTCCGCCGGCGACTTGCCGGGTCCGGCGAAGCTGACGTGGCGGGGCGAGACGCCGGTGTCCAGCGCCACGCGCATCTCGCCGGCCGATGCCACGTCGAGGCCGTCGGTCAACCCGGCCAGCAGGCCGACCACCGCCGGCATCGGATTGGCCTTCATCGCATAGTGCAGCTTGACCGCCGGCGGCAGCGCCTGCCGCAGCGCGGCGACCCGGCCGATGATCGCCTGCCGGGAGTATGCGTAGAACGGCGTGCGGCCGACCCGCGCGGCGAGTCGCGAAAGCGGCAGGCCGCCGATCGCCAGTTCGTCGCCGAGGATGTCGAAGCAGTCGATCGGCGCGTGGCGCGCGAATGCGATCCGGCTCACGCCTGTTCCTTGCCGTAGAGGCCTTCGCGTTGCTGGGCCAGCAGCTTGCGGTCGATCTTACCATTCGGGTTGCGTGGCAACGGCGCCTCGGTCCAGTCGATCCGGGCCGGCAGCATGAAGGCCGGCAGCGCCTCGCGGCAGGCCGACAGCAGCGCGTCGCCATCGGGCTCCTTTCCCGTCGCGGGCTGGACCACCAGCACGATCGCCTGGCCGAGCGTCGGGTGCGACACGCCGAGCGCCGCGGCCTCGGCGACCAGGCCGCTGGCATAGACGGCTTCCTCGACCTCGGTCGGGCTGACGCGATAGCCGGAGGTCTTGATCATCTCGTCGCGCCGGCTGACGAAGTACAGGAAGCCGTCCTCGTCGCGCCGGACCGTGTCGCCGGACCACACGGCGATCTCGGTCAGCACGAGTTCGGGCGGCTGGCAGGGGGTCGGCCGGAATCGCTCGGCGGTCTTGGCGGGGTCGTTCCAGTAACCCATGCCGACCAGCGCGCCGCGGTGGACCAACTCGCCCGGTTCGCCGGGCGCGCACTCGCTGCCGTCTTCGCGGACCACGCGGATTTCCGCGTTCGGAATCGCCTTGCCGATCGAGGTCGGACGGCGGTCGATCTCTTCCGGCGGCAGGTAGGTGGAACGGAAGGCCTCGGTCAGGCCGTACATCAGGAACGGGCGGGCCCGCGGCGCGCGGGCGCGCAGCCGCGCCAGCGTCGCCGTCGGCATGGCGCCGCCCGAGTTGGTGAAGTACCGCAGGTTGTCGGCGGCACCGGCGGGCCACTCGAGTGCGGCCAGCTGGATCCACAGTGGCGGCACCGCGGCCAGGCCGGTGATGCGCTCGCGCGCCATCGCGCGCAATGCGTCCATCGGCAGCAGGTAGTCGTGCAGGACCACGGTGGCGCCGGACAGGAAACCCGTCGTCAGCTGGGAAAAGCCGTAGTCGAACGACAGCGGCAGAATCGCCAGGATCCGGTCGTCGGCCCGGTTCTCCAGGTACGACGCGACGCTATAGGCGCCGGCCATCATGTTCCGGTGCGACAGCACGACCCCCTTGGGCTTGCCGGTGCTGCCGGAGGTATAGAGGATCGCCGCCATGTCGGTGTCGATCACGCGGTGGCCCGGGCGGCCGCCGGATGGGCTGGCGGAGGTCGCGACGACCGATGACAGGCTGCGCAGTTGCGGACCGCCGGGCGCCAGGGTTTCGGCGGCGGGCTCCTCGTCCAGCAGCACCACGTGGCGCAATCGGCTGCAGCCGGCCAGCGCGGCACTAAGCGTCTCCAGGCGCGCAGCGGTCGTGACCAGCACCGCGACGTGGCAGTCCGACAGGATATAGGCGACCTGCTCCGGCTTGAGCAGCGGATTGACCGGAACGAAGACGCCGCCGGCCAGCGAGGCACCGAAGATCGCGGCAACCGAGTCCAGCGATTTCCCGGAGTACACGGCGACCCGTTCCTGGCGGCCCAGCCCGAGCTCGATCAAACCCGCGGCAATCCGACCGACCCGCTCCGCGAGTTCGCCATGGGTCCAGCGGCTGGTGCCGGCCACGAGCGCCTGTGAATCGGGATGGGCTTGCGCAGCCGCGAGCGGCAGCTGACCGAGTAGTTCCGGCATGTCTTGGAGGTAGGTTTGGTCCCACCGTCGAATGTAGCGTATCGCTCCAGGCGCGCCTGCCAAACAAGTCGCAGGAGCGGCGGGACGCAAGGCCGTCCGACCGATCCGGATGCCTTGGACCCCGCCGTCGCTCGTCGGCCTGGGTCGTCCGTTCGTCCTGCGCACCGGCACTGCCGTGGACTGGCCTTCCCGCCGGCACCGAGAATCGTGACTTGCGTCACACTTCAGGCAGATGCGATGTCCGGCCAGCCAACCGTTGCCCATGCAAACCGTCGTTCGATCGGCACCATGATCCACGCCACGCTGCTCGGCCTTGCCGTGGCTTCGGCCTTGGGCTGTGGAGGCGGCGGCGGGCAGGTGGCGGAGGGTACCCAGGCTGCGACCGGCGATCCTGCCGCGACGAACCCGACCGGCGGCACCGTCACGACGCCGAGAAGCGGGTCGGCCCCGATCCCCGGTACCGCGCCGCCACGAACCGACAACGGCGGTACCACCGGCTCCGGCGTGGCCACCCCCAGCGGCCCGACGCAGAACGTCATCAAGGCTAATCCGTCGTCGTATCTGAACCTGGTTCGCTCTCTGCAGCCGGGGGATACGCTGGAACTCGCGGCCGGCGACTACGACGTGGTCGGGGATGTCCCGGGCCTGCCGCTGTTCAACCTGAACGGCACGGCCAGCCAGCCGATCGTGATCACCGGACCGGCGAGCGGCGCGCCGGCCCGACTGCTGGGCCGCTCGACCCACAACACGGTGCGGCTGAGCGGCAGCAGCTACCTGGTCATCCGCAACCTGGAGATCGACGGCCGGGACCTCGGCGGCGCCGGCGTGGCGGCACAGGGCGTCAACCACCACATAACCCTGGAGAACCTGACGATCCGGGGCGTTGGCAGCGACCAGCAGGTCGTGGGGATCTCGCTGGTGGCTGGCCCGAACTGGAACTGGACGATCCGCGGCAATACCATCCTGGGCGCCGGGACCGGCATGTACCTGGGCAACTCGGACGGCACCAACGCCTTCGTGGCCGGCCTGATCGAGAACAACCTGATACGGGACAGCATCGGTTACAACCTGCAGATCAAGCACCAGGCGTTCCGTCCGGCCTTGGCCGGCATGCCCACCGGCAAGAGCGTCACGGTGATCCGCAACAACGTCTTCAGCAAGGGCATGAACAGCGCCGCCGGGTCCATGGCGCGGCCGAATCTGCTGGTAGGCCATTTCCCGCCTTCCGGATCGGGAGCCGAGGACCACTACGAGATCTACGGCAACTTCTTCTGGCAGAACCCGACGGAGGCGCTGTTCCAGGGTGAAGGCAACATCGGCTTCTACGGCAACCTCCTGGTCAACCACACGGGGGCAGGAGTCAACATCCAGCCCCACCACGACGTGCCGAAGGAGGTGCGCGTGTTCGGCAACACCGTCGTCGCGAAGAACAGCGGCATTCGTGTCTCGGGAGTCAGTGCCGGGCACGCGCAGCGGGTACAGGCCAATGCGGTCTTCTCGGATCAGCCGATTGCCGCGGCAGACCAGCGGGACAACCAGACCGGGGGCTATGACCAGGCACCGGCTTTCCTCGCCGCCCCCCACGCCGGACTCGGCGCATTCGACGCGTTTCCGTTGCCGTCCGCACTGTCCGGCCCATCGGCCGACACCGCGGGGCTCTCCGCCTATCGCGGGTGGGACCGGGACTTCAACGGCCAGGCGCGAGATTGGTCGATCCGCGGTGCGTACTCTGGCCAGGGGGTCAATCCGGGGTGGAAACCGGGGTTGACCAGACGGTGAAGGCGGGCGGCGTTTACGCCAACTCACTGCTCGCCCAGCAGCGCGCGCAGGGTCGGCCGGAGACATGCGGCCATACGAGCGTTTCCGGCGTCGGAGTAGTGCACGCCCCCGCGGACGATCAAGGCCGCATAGTCGCCAAACGCGCCCATGCACTCGGTAGGATCGAGCGCCTGCACACCCCGACGGGCCAACTCCTCGAGGACGCGCTCCTTAGGGCCACGGTCCTGTCCAATGAAGTCCCCGTAGCCGGGGAAGTACACGATGAGCGGGATCCCGCCGCTCTTCCGGACACTGGCGACGAAACGCTCGATCAGCAGAACCGCGAGGTGCTCAGGGGACGCGCCGGGATCTGCCTGAGATGGTGGGTAGTTCGGAAAACGTGAGGCGAGGAAGCGATAGAGCCAGGAGGCGTGCGCGGCGCGGCGCCGCCAGTGTTCGGGTTCGAAGTAGATGTCGAGCGGAAGATGTGGGAGATCGAAGACAGAGCGGTAGCGGTAGACGTCGTCCAGAGTTGGCAGCGGCAATTGCTGCAGGCGCCCGTCCCTCGCGATGAAGCGGGGCTTGACGAAAGGCGACTCCCACCACGGCTTGTTGAAGAGATAGATGCTGCCGATGCGGTGGATGTCGTCTTGCACGAATTGAAGCACAGTGACGTCAGCCTTCCACTGGACGCCGTCGCGCTCGGCGCGGAGCACCGCCTGGTCGATGCCGTAGCCGGGCACGCCGATCGTCACGACCTGCGTGCCCGCACCCAGCTCACGCTCCAGATGCCTGGTCACGGAGGCTTCGAACGGCACCTCCTCGGAGAACGCGAAAGAATCGCCCGTGATCAAGACCCGGCGCCGGACAGGCGAATCAAACAATGCATCTCCCGGCTCTCGGCTGCGGGCCCCCTCGACGCTGGTCGCGTATAGGCCGTCGCGGCTGCGCCTGGATGGCGCAACTGTCCAGCCCAGGTCCCGGTCCTCGACGTAGAAGCCGCCGGGCGCGCGTGACGACTGAAGCTGGCTGCGGCTGCGCTCGGCCACGTGATCCCAGTCGTAAGGGACCAGGACCAGGTCGCCGATGCGCGTTCCCATCGGGTCCGGACGGGCCATGAGCCGCAAGCCGACTTCGATGGCCAGGAATGCGAGGCTCAGCATCAGGCTGTGCAGGATCAGCGGCGCGTGAAACCCTCCCGTTCGACGGCGACCTGTGCTGCGCCAGGCCCTTGTCAGCAGGAAGGCTGCGGCGCCTACGGCGAGGACGGCCGACCCGATGAGGACGAGCATCTCCGCCGTCCACGACCACGGCACGGAAGCCTTGTGCCCGAACAGCGCCAAGCCGACGGCCGCGAGTCCGAGGAGATAGACGGCAATACCGACGGACGCTTCAGGCGAGAGCCGGATCAGGATCATGCCGCGCGCGAACCAGGTGATGCGTTCATCGGAGCGCCCTCCCCGATTCTCGGACGCAGGTACCGCTCCGGCATGCCGATCAGCACGAACGACCTGACCAGACGCTCTATCTCCCCGTCCCGCTCGCCTCGACGCGCCCGTTCCAGCACCGCCGCATCGATTTCAAATCGGTCAGCGTGATAGGCGTGCATGTCGGCATTCTGGTAGGCGATCCATACCGCGGGGAACTCGAATCGTAGCGCGAGGCGACCAGGTGCCGGCTGTCCTACCCGGTAGACCGGGTTCAGCTCCAACTTGCCGACTGCGTGTGGCCATTTGTCGACAGGCATGGTCCCGGACATCAGGCCGTGCCCCTCCAGTACGAAATAAAGCCAACGGTCCTTGCCGAGAAACCGCGGCTCCGTGGGGGGTGCGGCGAAAGGGTCGGAGCGAGCGAGGTAGTGGCGCACCAGATCCTGCTCGCTGAAAAAGCGCGGAGAACCGTGGGCGAACAGATCCCGATAGGCCTCGGGCGTGAGCTCCTCGCGGTACGATGGCGATGCGCTCCCATTGCCCACCCTTGCGAGTATGACCGGCCGGCCCGGCGCGCACCGCCTAAGCTCACTGGCCACGATTGGCTTGTCGTGAATCCACCCCAGCGCGTCCGAGCACAATGCGGCGGAGAAGGCCCCGTCTTCGAACGGGAGCCGCCGGCTCGCATCGGCGCAGACGAAGGAGGCGGCGGGCGCGACACACCGCTTCTGTCCCCACAACATGTAGAAGTTAAAGTCGAGCCCGAGGACGCGGAGCGGAGCCTTGTCCCGCTTGGTCAGGTAGTGGGCGAAGGGACCGAATCCGCTGGCCAGATCCAGCACGGGGCGCTCGTCCCCCGGGAGCCGCTCGATCAGAGTCAGCGTGGCGAGAGTACGCGGTAGGGCGAACCGGTTGCGGTAGTACCAGAGGAAGTAGGGATCGGTGGTGGTCAACCGGCCGTAGAAGAGGCCGAACCAGTCTTCGGCGGTGTCGCTCCCCGACCGCAGCATACGCTCGATCCGCTGCCGGACGAGCCGGCTGGTCCATCGCCTAACCCGCTCGCCGTGCCACAGAGACCATCCCGGCAGCCGGTCAACCCACGCGATCCGCGGTGCGAACGTCAGGCAGCGCAGCAGCGCTTCATGAAATTCGCCCGCGTCGATCAGGGCGACGATGTCCTGGACCGACGGACCCGGCTCCTCCACCTCCCCGCCCCAGAAGGCGAAGACGCCCACCCTGCCCTTCAGGAGGATCGGTATGCCGTCGACCACGGGATAGCGAAAGCAGTCGCATGACAGGATGCCGAATTCCGAGGTGAGGTAGGCGGGGGGATGGGCCGTAGAAGGGCGAAATTCGAACTGTCCCCGGCAATCCGGACAGCGCAGGCGGGCGTAGGTAATGCCTGGATTACCCAGGGGCGTTCGCTCGCGAGCGACGCGTGCGAGCGAGTCAATCAGTTCCGGGGCGGGCATCGGAGTGCAGTCCAGCGAGGGGTCGTCAAAGCCGCGCCACTCTGACATCTTTCGCGGCCAGGTCGGCCCGATTCAGGATGCCCTTGACGTCCATCACGATGCCGCCCGGGACGAGGCGGCTCAGGAGCTCCCTGGGCGGCAAACGGCGGTAGTGGTCGTGGGCCACGGCGACCACCATGGCAGGCGTAGCCGGCAAGTCCTCCCACGCTGCCAGGCGCACACCGTACTCGTGCATCGCCTCTTCCGGATCGGCAATCGGATCGTGAACGCGGACCTCCAGTCCGTAGGACTCCAGTTCGCGAATGACGTCGATGACCTTGGAATTGCGCAGATCCGGCACGTTTTCTTTGAAGGTCAGGCCGAGAACGACAACCTTCTCGCCCGCAACTCCCAGACCTTGCCGCGCCATCGCCTTGACGGTGCGCTCCGCGATGAGCTTGCCCATGCCGTCGTTGATTCGTCGTCCGGCGAGGATCACCTCCGGGTGGTAACCGAGCATTTGCGCCTTGTGGGTCAGGTAGTAGGGATCCACGCCGATGCAATGCCCACCGACCAGCCCCGGCCTGAACGGCAGGAAGTTCCACTTCGTGCCGGCGGCCCGCAGCACATCCTGGGTATCGATGCCGATACGCTCGAAGATGATGGCCAGTTCGTTCATCAGTGCAATGTTCAGGTCGCGCTGGGTGTTTTCGATGACCTTGGCAGCCTCCGCCACCTTGATGCTGGGCGCCCGGTGCACGCCGGCCGCAACGACCGTTTCATAGAGGCGCGCAACGTCTTCCAGCGTGGCCTCATCGTCACCCGCGACCACCTTGACGATCGTCGTCAGGCGATGGTCCCGGTCGCCCGGATTGATCCGCTCAGGCGAGTAGCCGACGTGAAAGTCGTCCCGCCACTTGAGGCCCGAGGACTGCTCGATCACCGGTACGCAGACCTCCTCCGTGGCGCCAGGGTAGACCGTGGATTCGTAGATCACCACGGCCCCCTTGCGCATGTGCGTGCCGACGGTGCGGCTGGCAGAGACGAGCGGCCCGAGGTCCGGCAGCTTGGCTGCGTCGATCGGGGTGGGAACGGCCACGACGAAGAAATCCGCCTCGGCAATGTCTGCGGCGTTCGCAGTGAAGGTAAGCTGATCCGCCGACGCGAAATCGGCAGCAGACACTTCGCCCGTGGTATCCACCCCCTCGACCAACCGGGCAACCTTCGCGCTCGACAGGTCGAATCCGATGGTCGGCAGATGCTTGCCGAACTCGATCGCTAGCGGCAGGCCCACATAGCCGAGACCCACCACGGCAACAGTTTTCTTCCTCATCTCGTCGATTCTCCGTCGCGGCTCATCGCGCACCCTTTCCCAACAGCACCACCTGGATCGTCTCGAACAGGATCATCAAGTCGAGAAACAGCGAGTGGTTCTTGACGTAGTACAGGTCGTACTCCAACTTTCGTTTCGCGTCCTCCACCGAGGCACCGTACTGCAGGCGCACCTGGGCCCAGCCGGTGATACCGGGCCGGACATTGTGGCGGAGTTCGTAATACGGGATCTCCTTCGCGAGGCGCGCGACGAAAAAAGGCCGTTCCGGACGTGGTCCGACGAAGCTCATCTCGGCCCGCAGCACATTGATGAGCTGCGGCAACTCGTCGATGCGCAGCCGACGGATGATCCGCCCCACCCGCGTTACACGCTGATCGGAGGTTCCCGCCCACATCGGCGTGCCATCCTTCTCGGCATCCTTTCGCATGGAACGGAACTTGAACATCGTGAAGGTGGCGCCGCCGACACGGACGCGCTCCTGCCGAAACAGGACGGGACCGCCGTCCTCCAGGCGGATGGCGAGCGCCGCGAGTACCATGATCGGCGACGTGACGACCACCAGTACCGAAGACGCGGCCAAGTCGAAGGCGCGCTTGACGAAGGCTCGCAGACGCCCCTGGTCGAATCCCGTCCCGTAGACGAGCCAGCTCGTGCGAAGGTGCTCCAGCTTGATCAGCCCTTGCTCGCGCTCATAGAAGGTGACGAGATCGAGGACGCGAACCCCCCTCAACCGACAGGCCAGTAGCGCATCCAGCGGTTCTCTCCCGTCACGCCGATCTCGCAACGCGACGACTATTTCCGAGACCCGCTTGAGTCGGATAAGTCCCAGCAAATCTTGCACATCCGGCCGCCTGCCCGGCGCTTGCGTCCCGGCACTCGAAGCTGCTTCGTCGCCCGATATGGGGAACACAGCGCTGAAACGCGGCGCCCTTCCGCGATGGGGAACCTGGAGCAATGCGACGACTCCCTCCGCTTCCGGGCCATCTCCGACGACCAGGATTCGACTGCTCGGCAACTGGAGCATCGCGGCACGGTTGGCCGCATAGCGGACAACGAGCAAGCCGCTGAGGCCGAACAGAGAGGCGAGCGCGAACACGCCGCGGCCGACCGCCAGGTCTGGAAGGAAATAGAAGATCATCGCTCCGAGGGCGAGCGTCACCACATAGGCCGAAAACACCCGCTGGATGGTCAACCGGAACGGCTCGGCGTGGTGGTCGTACAACCCGAAGGCCGTCATGACCAGCAGCATCACTGCAGCGAATGCCGCGCCGTGACCGGCCGCATACCAGTAATCGCCGGTCTTCAGCCGCAACTCGAAGGCGAGCACGACCGACTGCACCAACACGGCCGCCTCGAGCAGCGGAAGCAGCGCGAATCTCGACCGCAGATAGTGACCCAGTGCGCGCATCAGCCCATGCCAGGATGCTCAAGGCGAGGCCGCCTTAAGAAGAAAGAGCCAATCTAGCGCCCGATTCGGATCTTTGCCATGAACTAGTGCATCCGGACGGCCGCTGCGCCTTCATGTTCACAAAATGTCGACAGGCGTGTCGCTGCCGGGACTACCAACCGTGCCGGCCCGCGAGCGAAGAGCGCCGTACCGAGGCCGAGGGAGACAGTAGCTGCAGAACGAGCCAGAGCACCAGCGTCGCGACCAGTGCCAGTACCGACCACCGCACGGGTACCGAGTAACGCCACAGCAGGATTCCAATGCCTCCGAGCGCCACATTCATGACCAGAAGGGCGTGGCCGGACGACAGCCCGCCTGTTGTCGCCGGCGAGCGGATCAGCCGCGACATCGAATCCACCACCACCGGTGCCAGGATCCAGGCCAGCGCCATGGCCACGCCTGCTACGGACGTCACATTGCCGCCAACTGTCGAGGTGGCTACCCAGGCGACGACCAAGCCAACGCTCAGGGCCGTCGCGGACCCGAGGCTGATGCCGGGGTGCATGCGCCACGGCATTCGAAGCAGGTAGATGAGCACACCGGAAAGCGCGCCCAGCATGGCAAGGACCACGAACACGGCGGTGGCTCGGACCGGCTCCGCTCTCACGGCGGACTCGTGCGACGGGCCCCCGCCGTCCAGCGCCAACAGCGTGCCGATCAAGGCGATCTGGACGGCGGCGATCAATGCCGGCCATGCCGCCGCGGCCCGGAGATTCCGTTGCAGCGCGAACGAAAACGGTGTCAGGCAAACAAGCAGCAACAGCAGAAGCGTCGCGGGACCGCTGCGGAAAAGCGCATCCGGTGCGGTCGCAATGACGAAAATCGAGGTGGCCACTGCGATTCCCAGCGTCCGCCTCGAGACCGAACCGGCAAGGGAGCCCCCGGAGGTCTGCCGCGCCGACCCCTGCGGCATTGCAGGCCCGATGCCCGCCATGCCGATCAACAGGCAGGCCCCGCCAAGTCCCGCGATCGTCCCGACCGGGCCGTCCAGGTAGAAGGCAGCAATCGCAATCGCAAGGAGCATAGCCACTCCGCCGACTGGCTCGGGCACTTCCGCTCCGTCTTCTGCTGCCGATACTTCGGTGTCCGGGCTTCGCCTCCGGCGCCAAATCTGCAGGAACGACCGGCAGAGCGGAACCGTCCCGGCAGCCAGGAAGAACGCCAAAGGTAACGCGGCCCACCAATGCGAAATCACTGGTTTCGTCTCTTACAATGCGTGAGGCAAGTATGCCAGTACAGGAGTGACAAACCTACATTCCGGACTGCGATACGTGCGGTGCGTCGCGTGTCTCGTTGTAACGCAAATGCAGCCGACACTTTAAGTGTGAGCTCGCTCACGTTTTCCGGCCGAACGGCTATGCCGGACCGGGTAAGTCTGGAAAACTGCCGAATTTCGCCCCCCCGAACGAATGAACGCAAACGGGATTCTGAAAGGCGTCACGGCCCGATGGGTGGTGACTGGAGCCGCCGGCTTCATTGGCTCCCACCTGGTCAAGACCCTGTTGCAGGCGGGTCACGAGGTCGTCGGCGTGGACAACTTCGTCACCGGCAAGCGTGAAAACGTCGCGGCTGCACGGCATCGCGACACGGCCGGCTTTCGCTTCATCCAGGGCGACATTGCGGACGCGTCGGTTGCCCGGGACGCCGTACGCAATTGCGACTACGTCCTGCACCAGGCCGCGCTCGGCTCAGTTCCGCGATCGATCGAGAATCCGATGGCGACCTTCGCGTCCAATGTCCAGGGATTCATGCAGATCCTGGAGGCTGCTCGCTGCGCCTCGGTCAAAGCGTTCGTGTTCGCCTCCTCGAGCTCGGTGTACGGGGACCATCCCGGACTACCGAAGGTCGAGCAGGCAACCGGTGCGCCACTATCCCCCTATGCGGCCAGCAAGTCCATCGACGAGATGGTTGCGGCGGTGTTCAGCCGCTGCTATCAGATTCGCACCGTGGGGCTGCGCTACTTCAACGTCTTCGGCGCGCGCCAGGATCCTGACGGTGCCTATGCGGCGGTCATCCCGCGATGGATTGCCGCAATGGTCCGGGGCGAGCCCGTCGTCATCCACGGGGACGGCACGAACAGCCGCGATTTCTGCTACATCGACAACGTCGTGCAGGCGAATCTCAAGGCAGCGTTGCGGGCGCCGGAGCTACCGCCTGGCAGCGTCCTGAACGTCGCCGTCGGAGAGCGGACCAGCCTGCTCGATCTCTACGCGGTCCTCCGGCGCATGCTCGCTGAGCGCTTGCCAGGCATGCGCGCCGCGCCGCCCGTCTTCGGTGACGCCAGGCCAGGAGATGTTCGGCATTCCCTCGCCGACATCAGCCTCGCCCGTCGGTTGATTGACTATGAACCGACGCACGACCTGTCGCAAGGGTTGGCGGAAGCGCTCGATTGGTATCTGGAGCAGCTGGCCGACTGCCGCTCTACATGATCAGCAGGAGCATCTGTCCGTCGAGGCCTTCGGTCGGCGTCCGCTTGAAACCGCCCTTGGCAAACCGCAGCCATTTCCCCTGCACGTAGGACAGTAGCAGGTTCGCGCGCGCACCAGCGTCGGTTTCCTGCGGCAGCCGCCCCTGAGCGACTGCCATACGGAAGCACTGCTTGATCGACAGCTCCAGCCTGTCGATGAGCTGATTGATCCGAGCCTGCAAGCGATCATCCTCCGTCACCAGCGCGTCGCCGATCAGCACCCGGGTCATGCCGGGATTGCGCTCCGCGAAGGAGAGCAGCATGGTCAGCACCTGGCGGAGTTGCTTGAAACCGTCCTCTTCATGCGCCGTGATCTGGTTGATCAGGCCGAACAGCGTCGCCTCGATGAACTCGATCAGGCCTTCGTACATCTGCGCCTTGCTGGCGAAATGCCGGTAGAGGGCGGCTTCGGACACCTTGAGCTGCCTAGCCAGTGCCGCCGTGGTGATGCGCTCGCCCGTGGGCATCTCCAGCATTTCGGCCAGCGTCTGCAGGATCTGCAGCCGCCGCTCACCCGGCTTCGGGCGCTTGCGGGCCGGTCGCCGCGGAGACTCCTCGGCGTCTTCGAGATCATCTTCCGCAGAGGCGACGGCGGCCTCCTGGACGTTCGGTTCGTTGCTCATGCGCTCCACTGA
>JAEWEW010000006.1 GCA_023389175.1 Pseudomonadota bacterium
GCTCAATGCCACCCACCTGATGGCCACGCTGTCGTTCCAGCGGGCGATTTCCGGCGGCGCGCTCGGAGAGGGTGCGGCGCTCGCGATCGCGATGGTGCCGTTCCTGCTCGCCGCCATCCTCTTCTCCTACTTCGGCCTGCAGCGGCGCGCGTGGCAGCAGGGGAGCGACAAATGAGGCGGCAGCCTGGCCGCGGCGAGGCGGCGGCATGAGCACGAAGGCCGAGCGCCCGGACAGCGAGGGCATGGCGTTCCTGGAGACGGCGGGCCGTCGCTGGGTGACCGTCTACATCCCGATGGCGATCTTCGTCTTCGTGCTGCTTTTCCCGTTCTACTGGATGACGATCACCTCGCTCAAGCCGAACGAGGAGCTGCTCTCGCGCGAAGGCAATCCGTTCTGGGTGGTCAACCCGACGCTGGACCACTTCAAGAAGCTGCTGTTCGAGACCGACTATCCGGCGTGGCTCTTCAACACGATGCTGGTGGCCGTGGTGGCGACCATCGCGTCGCTCGTGGCCGCGGTGCTGGGCGCCTACGCGATCGAGCGCCTGCGCTTCAAGGGCGCGAGAGCCAGCGGGCTCGCGATCTTCCTCGCGTATCTCATCCCACCGTCCATCCTGTTCATTCCGCTCGCCATCGTGCTGCAGTGGTTCGGCCTCTTCAATACCCGCTGGGCCCTGATCTTCACCTATCCGACCTTCCTCATCCCGTTCTGCACCTGGCTGCTGATGGGCTATTTCCGCTCGATCCCGTTCGAGCTCGAGGAATGCGCGCTGATCGACGGGGCGTCGCGCTGGGAGATCCTGGTGAAGATCGTCCTGCCGCTGGCCGTGCCCGGCTTGATCTCGGCCGGCATCTTCGCCTTCACCCTGTCCTGGAACGAGTTCATCTACGCGCTCACCTTCATCTCGGATTCCGAGATCAAGACGGTGCCGGTCGCGGTGGTGACCGAGCTGGTGGAAGGTGACGTCTACCACTGGGGTCCGCTGATGGCCGGCGCCCTGCTGGGGTCGGTGCCGGTGGCCATCTTCTATTCCTTCTTCGTGGAGTACTACGTTGCCGGCATGACCGGCGCGGTCAAGGAGTAGCGGGTCAGGCAGCCCCGCGGGCCAGGGCGTCCGACGGGAATCCGGGCGGTTGGGGCACCGGGACTCAGAGCCGGTAGGTCTTCAGGTGGATGCTGGTTTCCGTGCTGCTGATGCCTTTCAGCAGGCGTATCCGGTCCAGCACCTGCGAGAGCTCCGCAAGGTTGGCGGCGCGCAGCTCGGCCAGGAGGTCCCAGCGGCCATTGGTGTCATGCAGGACCGCGACGCCGGGCTCGCCCAGCAGGCCTGCGATGACCTCCCGGGTCTGGTTGCCCTCGACCGCGATGCCCATCCAGGCCCGGATCTCGTCCGGGCGGGCATCCGGGCGCAGCCGCACGGTGTAGCCGACGATGACGCCGGCGTCCTGCAGCCGGTTCAGCCGGTTCGTCACCGTCCCGCGAGAGACATCCAGCCGATGCGCAAGCTCTGCGATGCTCGCACGGGCGTTCACCCGGAGCAGCGCGATCAGCGCCCGGTCCGTATTGGTCAAATTGTCAGGGATGTCTGCCACATCGACAGGTTTCTTTCGGATTCCGCAAGTATCTGTCGATTTACTTTGTCATGTCCACCGTGGAACCTGAGGGCCATGCCGCTGCAGCATGCGCTGCAACACCAAGCCGGTACGGAGCCTGTATGGAACTTCTCGAATCGAATGAAGGTCGCCTGCGTCCTGTCGAAGCACCGGCCCGGGGCGCGCGCAGCCCCGCGCGCGCCCTCGGCATTGGCCGTGGTGCCGGCCAGGTCGGCTTCCTGAGCGCATCCGCCGCGGTGCATCTGGTACGGACGCTGGGGGTTTCGACGGTGCTCGCCGGCATCGCGGACCGCATCGAGGCGGACTTCCGTCGCTGGGAATCATTCGACAAGAAGGCGCGCATCGCGAATCATTCGGCCGATGGCGTGATCGAGCTGATGCCGATCGCGGATCCACAGACCTGGAGCTTCAAGTACGTGAACGGACATCCCGGCAACGGACGTCATGGGAGGCCGACCGTCATGGCCTTCGGCGCGCTCGCGCGGATGGCCGACGGCCAGCCGGAGTTCATCGCGGAGCTGACGCTGACCACCGCGCTGCGTACCGCGGCCATGTCGGCGCTGGCCGCGCGCTGGCTCGCACGGCCGGGGTCGCGCACGATGGCGCTGATCGGCAACGGTGCGCAGGCCGAGTTCCAGGCGCTCGCATTCCAGCGGCTGCTCGGGATCGAGTGTGTGCGGGTTCATGACACCGATCCCGCCGCCACCGACAAGCTCTGCCGCAACCTGCAGGACAGCGGGCTCGCGCTGGTGCGATGCCGGGATGCAGCCGAGGCCTGCCGGGGCGCGGACATCGTCACGACGGCCACGGCGGCCCAGCGCAGGGCGGCGGTCGTCACCCCGGCCATGGTGGCACCCGGAATGCACCTCAATGCAGTCGGCGGCGACAGCCCCGGCAAGACCGAGCTGCATCCGGACGTGGTGGCGTCCGCGGGGATCTTCGTGGAGTACGAGCCGCAGACCCGGGTCGAGGGAGAGATCCAGCAGCTTCCCGCCACGGCGCCGGTGACCGAGCTCTGGCGGGTCATGTCCGGTCGGGCGCCCGGACGCATCGACGACCGGCAGCTCACGCTGTTCGATTCGGTCGGCTTCGCACTGGAGGATTTCTCTGCGCTGCACTACATGCGCCGGGAGGCGGAGACGCTCGGCCTGGTGGAATGGATGGACCTGATTCCGGAGCTGGACGATCCCAAGGATCTCTACGCGCTGGTCGCCTCGAGCCCATGCCGCCGGTCGCCAGCCTGATCGGCGCACCCACCGACGTGGGAGCCGGCGTGCGCGGGGCCAGCATGGGCCCCGAGGCGCTGCGGGTCGCGGGAATCGTCCAGGCACTGCAGCGGCAAGGCGTCGGCGTGCACGACGCCGGCAACCTGGTCGGGCCGGCCAATCCGTCGCTTCCGGCCGATGGCGGCTTCCGGCACCTGCACCAGTGCATCGCGTGGAACCGGCTGGTGCACGACGCGATCGCGGAAGCGCTCGGCGAAGGGCGCATGCCGATCCTGCTGGGGGGCGACCATGCCGTGGGCATCGGCTCGATCAGCGCGGTGGCGCGACACTGCCGAGCGGCCGGCCGGCCGCTGCGCGTCCTCTGGCTCGACGCCCATGCCGACAGCAACACTGCCGACATCACGCCGAGCGGGAACCTCCACGGCATGCCGGTCGCCTGCCTGCACGGCCATGGCCCGGACGCGTTGACCCTGCTCTCCGGCGAGCGGCCTGCGCTGGCGCCCGGCCAGCTGATCCAGGTCGGCATCCGCAGTGTCGACGACGCCGAGAAGGCGATGGTGGATGCGCTCGGGTTCGAGGTGTTCGACATGCGCCAGGTGGACGAGATCGGGATGCGCGCCGTGATGGAGCGGGCGCTGGCGCAGGTGGTCGACGGCACCCACTTGCACGTGAGCCTCGATGCCGATTTCCTTGATCCGTCGATCGCACCCGGTGTGGGCACCGGGGTCAAGGGCGGGCCGACCTATCGCGAGGCCCAGCTGTGCATGGAGATGATCGCGGACACCGGCTGCCTGGCCTCGCTCGACATCGTCGAGGTCAATCCGGCACTGGATGAACGCAACCGGACCGCGGAGCTGATCGTGGAGCTGGTCGAGAGCCTGTTCGGCAAGCGCACGCTGATGCGACGCGGTTGACCCCGGGTGGCGCCGCCTCCTGGAGGATCAGCCGGCCGGGCGCCTAGCTTCGGCTGGCGGACCGTTCGGATGGGGCCTCGGCCCGGGTCGGCCAGTCCAGCGTCCGGGTGGCCAGAATCGCGGCTGCCTCGAAGGCCTCCATGCGGCGCTGCACCTTCGACGCGTAGCCCCGCGCGCCGCCGGAGTATCTCGCGAGCGCCGGCGCAAGTTCGCCAGCGCGCGCGACATATCCCGCGAGAACCAGGGCACCCACGTCGATCCCCACGGTCGCCTCGTGGAGCCGTGCCGGCCCGCCAGCGGCCCGCACCGCTTCGGGATGGAACCGTGGCACCACCTGCATCAGTCCGCGCGCTCCGTAGCCGGACCGGGCGCGGGGGTTGAAGCTGGATTCGGTCTCCGCGATCGCGAGGAGCAGCGTGGCCGGCAGCCCGTGTCGCCGGGCGGCGCGCTCGGCAGCCCGCACGATCTCGCGGGCCTCGACCGCGGGACGGCGATAGCGTTCCACGATGTAGGCCACCCGGGCATCCTCGACGGCGCGAGCGGTGCGCAGTGCAAGCTGGTGTGCCTGCCGGAGCTCTCGAGTGACTTCGGTCCGGTCCGGAATGCCGGCGGGAACCGAGGTGCTGGCCACCGCGAGCAGCAGGGCAGCCAGGTGGCGCAGGCCGGGCCGGCGGGAGCGCGGCCCCGGCGCGGGACCGGACACCCGCGGCGCCGGGCGGGAAAAGGCAATGCTGGCAAGGGAATCTGTGGCGGGCTGCTCCATCGCGGCCGTGGTGGGCGCCGTCTGCGCGGCAACCACCCCGCCAAGCAAGCAGGATGCCCAGGCAAAACCCCTATTGCGTCCGGTCGAAGACCGGCAACCGCGTCATCGCCCGCCGTGAGCCGTCAGGCCAGGGCTACTTCCAGCCGCCGCCGAGCACCTTGTAGAGCGTCACTAGGTTCTGGACCTGGGCCGCCTGGACCAGCACCAGAGATTGCTGCGAGACGAACAGGGAGCGCTGGGCATCGAGCACGTCGAGGTAGCTTGCCGCGCCGTTGCGGTAGCGCAGGTCCGCGAGCCGGAAGCGGGCGCTTTCCGCGCGAACCTGCGCCTGCTGCGCCCGGATCTCGTCGACCAGCGTGGAGCGTGTCGCGAGCGCATCCGACACCTCGCGGAAGGCGTCCTGGATGGCGCGCTCGTAGCGAGCCACGGCGATGTCGCGCGCCGCCTCGCTCGCGCGAAGGTTCGCCTTGTTGCGGCCGTAGTCGAAGATTGGCAGCAACGCCTGCGGGTTGAGGGTCCACGCGAACTTGCCGTCGGTGAAGAGGTCGGACAGCTCGGTGCTCGCCACGCCGGCGGAGGTGGTGAGCGAGATGCGCGGCCAGAACGCGGCCCGCGCGGCCCCGATGTTGGCGTTGGCGGCGATCAGCTGCTGCTCCGCGGCGAGCACGTCGGGGCGCCGGACCAGGACGTCGGATGGCAATCCCACCGGCACGTCCGGCAGCGTCTGGCGCGACATCAGCGGCTGGGGCGGCGGCAGGTCCGCCGGCATCGGCTGGCCGAGCAGCAGGATCAGCGCATTCTGGTCCAGCGCGCGCTGGCGCCGCACCTGGGCCAGGGTGACCCGGGCGGATTCATAGAGCGCCTCGGCCTGGCGGAAGTCGAGCTCCGACGCCGCACCGTTGTCGAACTTGAGCTTGGTCAGCTTGAGCGATTCCTCGCGGGTGCGCAGCGCCTGCCGGGTGACCTCGAGCAGCTCTTCGTCGGCGAGCAGGTTGAAGTAGAGGTTCGCGACGGCGGCGATCAGCGAGATCCTTGCCGACTTCTGCGCCTCCTCGGTGGCGAGGTACTGTGCCAGCGCCGCATCGCTCAGGCTGCGGATACGGCCGAAGAAGTCGAACTCGAAGGCGGTGACGGCCAGGCCGACGGTGTAGACGCTGCTCTGCTCGCCGGTCGGGCCGGGCTGCCGCTGCCCGATCGCCGCGGCATTGACCGTCGGAAGCTGGTCAGCGCGGCGGATGCGGTACTGCGCGCGGGCCTGCTCGATCGCGAGGCCGGCAGCGCGCAGGTCCCGGTTGTTGTCCAGCGCCACCGTGACCAGGCGCTTGAGGCGAGGATCGGCGAAGAAGTCCTGCCACTGGATGTCCGCGGCGAGCGCGCCGTCCGCCGGCGCCGACGGTGCCTCCGGGAAGGCCGACGACACCGGCGGGGCGGGGCGCTGGTACTCCGGCGCCATGGATGCGCAAGCCCCGAGCAACAGGCTCGCCACGAGGCAGGCGGCGCGGCCGCCGAAGGTTCTTCCGCTGTGGTCGGACATCGGTCGTTTCCTTGTCATTGCGGCGAAGACGGGCCCGGCGGCACCTGCGCGGGCGGCGCGCCCCCATCCTCGTGGGCGTACATGCGGCGCTGGCGCTCGCTGCCCTTGAAGATCGAGCGCACCACCACGAAGAAGATCGGCACGAAGATGACCGCGAGCAGGGTCGCGCTGATCATGCCGCCGACCACCCCGGTGCCGATCGCGCGCTGGCTCGCCGAGCCCGCGCCGCTCGCGAGCACGAGCGGCATGACGCCGAGCGTGAAGGCGAGCGAGGTCATCAGGATCGGCCGGAACCGGATGTATGCCGCCTCGAGCGCCGCCCCGACCAGCGTCCTGCCCTGGGCATGCAGATCCTTGGCGAACTCGATGATCAGCACCGCGTTCTTCGCCGAGAGGCCGATGATCGTGATCAGCCCGACGTTGAAATAGACGTCGTTCGACTGGCCGCCGAACGTGACCGCCAGCACCACCCCGAGCACGCCGAGCGGCACCACCAGGATGACCGACAGCGGGATGGACCAGCTCTCGTAGAGAGCGGCAAGGCACAGGAATACCGACAGCAGCGCGAAACCGAACAGGATGAAGGCTTGGGCGCCGGCGAGCTTCTCCTCGCGCGACTGCCCGGTCCATTCGAAGGCGAATCCTTCAGGCAGCTGGGCGGCGAGCCGCTCCATCTCGTTCATCGCCTCCCCGGTGCTGCGGCCGGGAGCGGCATCGCCGACAATGCGCATCGTCGGATAGCCGTTGTAGCGAACCGTCTGCATCGGACCGGTGATCCACTGCGTCGTGGCGAATGCCGACAGCGGCACCTGCGTGCCCGCGGTGCTCATCGCGTTGAGCCGCAGCAGGTCGTCCGGCTGCATGCGCGCCGGTGCGTCCGCCTGGATCACCACGCGCTGCAGGCGGCCGTCATTGGGGAAGTCGTTGACGTAGCGTGACCCGAGCGCGGTGGAGATGATGGTGTTGACGGAGGCGAAGCTCACGCCGAGCGCGTTTGCCTTGTCGCGATCGATCACGAGCTCGAGCTGCGGCGCATCCTCCAGTCCGTCCGGGCGCACGCCGGCGAGCACCGGGCTCTTCGCCGCGAGGCCGAGCAACTGGTTGCGGGCCGCCACCAGCGCCTCGTGCCCGTTGCCGCCACGGTCCTGCAGACGGAAGGTGAATCCGGAGGCCGTGCCGAGCTCCGGGATCGGCGGCGGGCTGAGCGGGAAGATGAAGGCATCCCGGATGCCGGCCAGCGCGCCGAACGCCCGGCCGGCGAGCGCCTGCGCGGAGCTTCCCGGCGCTTCGCGCTCGGACCAGTCCTTCAGGGTGATGAAGGCGAGGCCGGCGTTCTGGCCCTGGCCCGAGAAGCTGAACCCGAGCACGCTCACCATGCTCTGCACCTCGGGCTGCTCGAGGATGTAGCCCTCCACCTGCCGCATGACGTCGAGCGTCCGGTTCTGGGTGGCACCGGCCGGCAACTGGACATTCACCAGCATGGTGCCCTGGTCCTCCGGCGGCAGGAAGGAGGTCGGCAGGCGGACGTAGAAGACGCCGACTACGACGATGATGGCGACGTAGATGACCAGGTAGCGCGGGGCCCGGCGCAGGATGCGCTCGAGCACCCCCTCGTAGCCCTTGGCGGTCCGGGTGAAGTTGCGGTTGAACCAGCCGAAGAAGCCGCCCTTGGCATGATGGTGGCCGGCAGCCACCGGCTTCAGCAGGGTCGCGCAGAGCGCCGGCGTGAGCGAGAGCGCCATGAAGGCGGAGAACAGGATCGAGGTCACCATGACCGCCGAGAACTGCCGGTAGATGTTGCCTACCGAACCGCCGAAGAAGGCGAGCGGCACGAACACCGACACCAGCACCACCGTGACCCCGACGATGGCGCCGGAGATCTGGCCCATGGCCTTGCGGGTCGCCTGCAGCGGCGGCAGGCCTTCCTCGCTCATGATGCGCTCGACGTTCTCCACCACGACGATCGCGTCGTCCACCACGATGCCGATCACCAGCACCATGCCGAACATGGTGAGCACGTTGATGGAGAAGCCGAGCGCGAACAGCGCGCCGAAGGTGCCGAGCAGCGCCACCGGCACCACCAGCGTCGGAATGATGGTGTAGCGGATGTTCTGCAGGAAGAGGAACATCACCAGGAAGACCAGCGCCACCGCCTCCAGCAGCGTGACCACCACCTGGCGGATGGAGATCTCGACGAAGCGCGAGCTGTCGTAGGGGATGCTCCACTGGACGCCCTGCGGGAAGTAGCGGGCAAGCTCCTCCATGCGGGTGCGCACCGCCTCGGCGGTTGCCAGGGCGTTGCCGGTCGGGGCGAGCTGCACGCCGATCCCGGTGGAGGGGTTGCCGTTCAGCCGCGCCGAGGTGGCATAGGTCTCGGCACCGAGCTCGATGCGGGCGACGTCACGCAGCCGCACGGTCGAGCCGTCGGTGTTTGCCCGCAGGACGATGTTGCCGAACTCCTCCACCGTGGAGAGCTGCCCCTTCACCACCACGGTGGCGAAGATCGACTGGCCGGGCAGGTTCGGCAGGTCACCGATCGTCCCGGAGGACACCTGCGCGTTCTGGGCGCTGATCGCCGCCGCCACGTCGGCCGCCGAGAGGCTGTAGCCGACCAGGCGCGCCGGTTCGATCCAGATCCGCATGGCCCGCTCCGAGCCGAAGAGGCGGGCCTGTCCGACACCGGGCAGCCGCTGGATCTCCGGCAGCACGTTGCGCGAGGCGAAGTCGCCGAGGGCGATCGGATCGAAATCCGGATTGCTCGAGGACAGGATGGTGAAGAGCAGGAAGTTCGACCGCGACTTGTCGATGCGTACGCCCTGCTGCGTGACCGCCGCCGGCAACCGCGGGGTGGCCCGCGACAGGCGGTTCTGCACGTCCACCTGGGCAAGGTCCGCGTTGGTGCCGTTCGCGAAGGTGATCGTGAGCTGCCCGGTGCCGTTCGCCTGGGCGACCGACTCCATGTAGATCATGCCCGGCGAGCCGTTCATCTCGCGCTCGATCACGCCGATCACCGACTCCTCGAGCACCTGCGCCGACGCGCCGGGGTAGGCCACGTTGATCACGATCGCCGGTGGCGCGACCGGCGGATACTGCGAGATGGGCAGCTGGAAGATCGAGACCGCGCCGGTCACCATGATGAACAGCGCGATGACCCACGCGAAGATCGGACGGTTGATGAAGAACTGGGCCATGGATCGCGCCTACTGGGTCCGGGCGGCCGCCTGCCCGGGCTTGCCGACGTCCGGCTTGCCGTCGCCCCCCTGCGCCTCGGGGCCCGGCGACTTGCCCGCGGCCTGGCCGCCTGCCTGGCCAGGGGCCTGGCCCGGTGCCTGGCCCGGTGCCTGGCCCGGTGCCTGGCCCGCATCGGGCGCTTTCCAGGGGACCGGCTTCACGGTGGCTGCACCGCGCAGCTTCTGGAAGCCGTCGACCATGACCTGCTCGCCTTCCTTCAGGCCGCCGAGCACGACCCAGCCGTTGGCTTGCGCCGGGCCGAGCTGCACCTGCCGCGGACTAACCTTGCCGTCGGGCGCCACCACCATCACCGTGTCGCCGTGGTTGGAGCGGGTGACCGCCTGCTGCGGCACCACGAAGCCTTCGGTCTGCGCCTGCTCCAGCCGCACGCGTACGTACATCCCCGGAAGCAACAGCCGATCCGGATTCGGCACGATCGCGCGCAGCGTGACCTGGCCGGACGTCGGGTCCACCGTGAGATCGGCGAAGAGCAGCCGGCCCGGCTTGTCGTAGACCGAACCGTCCTCGAGCACGATCCGGATCTCGGCGCTTTCGCGGTCGGCACGCCTGAGCTCGCCGCTCTGCAGCGCCTTGCGCAGGCGGAGCACCTCCGCGTTGGACTGGGTGAAGTTGACGTAGATCGGGTCGATCTGCTGCACCACCGCCAGGGCGGTCACCTCGCCCTGTCCGACCAGCGCGCCTTCGGTGACTAGCGCGCGACCGATGCGGCCATCGATCGGTGCGGTGACCGAGGCATAGCCGAGATCGATCTCGGCCGTCTCGACGCCGGCCCGCGCCACCGCAATGTCCGCCTGGGCGAGCTTGAGCGCGGCGACCGCGTTGTCGTAGTCCTGGCGGCTCACCGCGTTTGCCTCCAGCAATGGCTTGTAGCGACGCACCAGGGTCGCCGCCTGGTTCTCGTTCGCCTGGGCCCGTGCCAACGTGGCCCGCGCGCTCTCGAGGCGGGCCTTGTAGGGCGCATCGGCGATCTGGAAGAGCGGCTGCCCCGCCTTCACCTCGCTGCCTTCCTCGAAGAGGCGCTTCTCGATGATGCCGGCCACGCGCGCCCGCACCTGCGCTACGCGGGAAGCCTCGAGCCGTCCGGGCAACTCCACCGACAGGCCCACCGGGCCGGTCTTCACGGTGACCACGCCGACCTCGGGCGGCGGCGGCGCGCCGCCGGCGGCAGGGCCCTGCGCGGCCTTCTCCCCGCAGCCGGCGACCAGGGCGGCGAAAACGAGTGCCAACAGCCGGGCCTTCAGTCCCGCCGGCACGAAGGCCTGCGGGAGCTTGTTCTTGTTTGCTGCCATCGATTGTCTTCCAGCGTTGCGCGCACGGCGCAGGGTCGTCCCCCGAGCGGCCCCGGGTTCGTCCTCGGGGTCGACCACCGGCAACACCGCTGCCCTGACTCGGCGGACCGGGGATTATACCGATATACATTCACCGCTGTATGTATACTCGGCCAGGACCCCACGGACACGACACGAGGCGACCAAGCCGGGCATGGCTAGACGAAGCAAGCAGGATGCGCTGGCCACGCGGAGCCTGATCCTGGATACCGCGGAGCGGGTCTTCGCCCGCCGCGGCGTATCGAGGACGTCCCTGCAGGAGATCGCGCAGCGCGCGGGCGTGAGCCGCGGCGCCATCTACTGGCACTTCAGGGACAAGGCCGCGCTCTTCGAGGCGATCATGCAGCGCGTGCTGCTTCCGATGGAGCAGCAGGTGCCGCGGCTCGCCGAGACGCGCGGCGACGCCATCGCCGAGCTGCGGGAGCGCTGCATCGACGCGCTGGCGCGCATCGTCGCCGATCCACAGGTGCGACGGGTCTTCGAGATCGCGATCCACAAGGTGGAGTACGTCGACGAGCTCGAAGCGGTCCGCGACCGGCGTCGCGACGTCAGCCGCCTGCACTTGGCCTCGATCGAGCGGGTGATGCTGCACGAGATCCGGTCCGGCGCGCCGCTGCTGCCGGCCGAGGCCCATGCGGCCGCCCTCGGCCTGCATTCGCTGCTCGAGGGCCTGATCCAGAACTGGATGCTCGATCCGACCGCCTTCGACCTGGTCGGGGTTGGCACGCGGGTTGTCGACACCTATCTCGCCGGGCTCGGCCTGATGGATGCCGCTGACCGCGACCGCATGGCCGCCACGCAGGTCAAGGCCGTCGTCGCCGGCGCGGCGGCCGGCCGGTCGGCCAAGGGCACGCCGGGGCCGCCGCGGCGCGTGCCGGCCTGAATCCGACCTCCCGCGAGCGCGCCCGGATGAGCACGCCGCAGCTACCCGTCGTGCTCCTGTCGGGCTTCGAGCCGTTCGGCGGGGACGACCGCAATCCTTCATGGGAGGTCGCCGACCGGCTCGACGGCGAATGCGTGCAGGACGAGGCGGGCCGGCCGATCGCCCGGGTGGCGTCGCTGCGGCTGCCGTGCGTCTTCGGCGAGGCATTCGAGGTGCTCGACGCCGGTATCCGGCGCCATGCTCCGGTCGCGATCGTGGCGCTCGGGCTGGATGCCTCGCGCAGGGACATCGCAGTCGAGCGGATCGCGATCAACCTCGACGACGCCCGCATCGCCGATAACCGCGGGCGTCAGCCGCGGGATGTGCCGGTGCGCCCCGACGCACCGGCCGCGTACTGGTCTAGCCTGCCGGTGAAGTCGATCGTCACCGCAATGCAGTCGGCCGGCATTGCGGCGTCGATCTCCAACAGCGCGGGCACCTTCGTCTGCAACCACGTGTTCTTCTCGCTCGCGCACCGCCTCGCCGCGCCCGGCGCGAGGCGCGTTCCCGCGGGGTTCATCCATCTGCCCTGGGCGCTTGCCGATGGCGCGCACGGCGGCATGCCGTTCGATTCCCTGGTGGCCGGGGTGCGCCTCGCGCTGCGCCTGGCGGTCGCCGAAGGCGACCGGTCGGGCGCCACTGCCTGATGCCGGAGTCCCTGGCCGCCGGCTGCGGGATCACGGGCTCCTATGGCCTCGCGCGGGGACCGAGTCGCGGACGGGGTGCGGGCGGCGTTCCGGTCTCCATCGCGGCGAGCGCGGATTCGCGTCGCGCCGGATTGAGTACCGCGATCATGGCCGAGAAGACCTTGGGCGTGCCTGCCAGCACCTGCTCGCCTTCAAGGTAGCGCGCGTTGCCGTCGAAGTCCCCCATCAGGCCGCCAGCCTCCGTCACCAGCAGGCTGCCGGCGGCGACGTCCCAGGGCTTCAATCCCATCTCGAAGAACGCGTCGAAACGGCCGGCGGCGGTGTAGGCGAGGTCGAGGGCGGCGGCGCCGGCACGGCGGATGCCGGCCGCCTTCTCCATGACCGGCCGCAGCATCCCGAGGTACTCGTCGATCTGGGAGATCATGCGGAACGGGAAGCCGGTGCCGATCAGCGATTCGTCCAGCTTGGTGCGCCGGCTCACCCGGATGCGCCGGTCGTTGAGGAATGCGCCGCGTCCGCGGGAAGCGGTGAAGAGCTCGTTGCGGATCGGGTCGTAGACCAGGCCCTGCGTGACCACGCCGCGCTCCATGAGCGCGATCGAGATGCAGTAGTGCGGCAATCCGTGGATGAAGTTGGTGGTCCCGTCCAGCGGATCGATGATCCAGACATGATCGAGCTGCGAGATGTCGCCGGGGCGCGGTGCCTTGCCGCCCCGGGCGGGCCGATGGCCGGACTCCTCCGCTAGAATCGCGTGCGAGGGATAGGCCGATTGCAGCGTCTCGATGATCGCTTCCTCGGATGCCCGGTCGACCTCGGTGACGAAGTCGTTGCGCTCCTTGCGCGTCACCTGCATCGTGTCCACGTCCACGCTCGCGCGGTTGATCAGGCGACCGGCCTGGCGGGCAGCGCGCACCGCCACGTTGAGCATTGGATGCATGAGTAGCGAAGTCCCGGAAAACCCCGGATTCTAGTCGAGATGACCCTTCCGGCCACGCTGCACCAGTCGCTCGCGCCCGGCGGGCGGCGCCTGATGGAGGCGTTCCGCTTCGTGCTCGTCGCGCCAAGCCATGCGGGCAACATTGGCTCTGTCGCGCGCGCGATGAAGACCATGGGGCTGTCCGACCTGGCGATCGTGGCGCCGCGCGAGCCGCGATTCATGGACCATCCGCAGGCGCGCGCGCTCGCAAGCGGCGCGGTGGACCTGCTCGCGCAGGCGCGCAGCTTCGCGACCCTGCCGGACGCGCTCGAGGATTGCCAGCTCGTGATCGCGGTGAGCGCGAGCCCGCGCGAGTTCGGGCCGGTGCCGCGCCTGCCTGCGGAGGTTGCCGCGCTCGCGATCGAACGGCTCGAGGCCGGCATCGTGCGCAAGGTCGCCCTGGTCTTCGGCACCGAGCGCACCGGGCTGCTGGTCGAAGAGATGGGGCTTAGCCAGCAACTCGTCTGCATCCCCGCGGATCCGACCTATTCCTCGCTCAACCTGTCGCAGGCTGCCCAGATCGTCGCGTTCTCCCTGCGCCAGGAGGTGATGCGGGCGGGCGGGCAATCCGTGATTGGCGCAGCGGCGGCCACGGGGAAACGACGGTACGGCGAGGCGCATGCGGACCACGCGTCGGTGGAGCGCCTCTTCGCGCATCTCGAGCACACGCTGGTCGCGATCGGCTACCTGGATCCGGCGGAACCGCGCCGGCTCATGCCACGCCTGCGACGCCTGTTCGCGCGCACCACGCTGGAGGTCGCCGAGGTGGACCTGCTGCGCGGCATCTGCACGCAGATGGAGAAGGTGGCCGCCCGGGCGAAGGGCGATGCGGCGGTGCGCAGCGCGCAGGGCGAGCCGGGCAAGCGCGGAGGCGCCTAGCCGGGCGCGGTCGGCGGCAGCGCCAGTCCCTCGGCCAGCGTCATGACCGCGCCTCGCGGCGGTGCAGCCGCCCAGTCGCCCAGCACCCAGCGCTCGTACGGGCCCGTGCCATCGGGGCGGGGCCAGCGATGACGTCCCGGACGATGGGTGTGTCCGTGCACCAGCAGGTCGGCCGACTGGTCGGAGAGCAGCGCGCTGGCAGCCGTTTCGTCCACGTCCGAAAGCGTCTCGGTCAGCGCCTGCACCGCGCTGCTGCGGGAGCGCAGGTCGAGCGCCATCCGGATGCGCTCCGGCGGCGGCCGGGCGAGGAAGTCCCGCTGCCACTGCGCGGAACGGCAGAGCGCCCGCCACTGCTGGTAGGCGGTGTCATCGACGCAGAGCGCGTCGCCGTGGCTGAGCACGACGCGCCGACCGGCGACCTCGATCGCCGCAGGGTCCGACAGCATGGTCGCGCCGCACATCCCGGAGAACGACCGCTGCGACGACTGCCCCGGCAGGGGCACGTCCAGCAGGAAGTCCCGGTTGCCACGCATCAGGAAGATCCGCGCCCCGCGCGCGGCGAACGCCTCGAGACGGTTGGCAAGCGCGACCGCGGAGCGCGTGAGCTGGTCATCGCCCACCCAGAACTCGAACTGGTCGCCGAGCAGGAAGAGGCTGACTCCGCCGGCGGCGAGGCCGCCCGGCACCGCCCGGTCGGCATGCTCGATGCTCGTGTCCAGCCCCGCGAGCACCCGGGCCGTAAGCGCCGGCTGTGCGTCGTCCAGGTGCATGTCCGAGACGAACAGGGCCGCCTCCGGGCGCGCGATGCGCGCGGCCGGGGGGAGCGGGTCGGTCATGGCGCCGGGTCGCCGCGCGTCCCGCTGACCGGCGCGGCCGGGCCTATTTGGACACCCGGCTCACGGACTCGATCACCACGGGCTCTGCGGGCACATCGCCGTGCGGGCCGCTCCGGCCGGTCTTGACTTTCGCGATCTTCTCCACCGTCTCCATGCCGCTCACCACCTTGCCGAAGACGGCATACCCGTTGCCGTCCGGATTCGGGTGGTTCAGGCTCGCGTTGTTCACCGTGTTGATGAAGAACTGCGACGTGGCGGAGTCCGGAACGCTGGTGCGGGCCATCGCGATGGTGCCCGCGTCGTTCTTCAGGCCGTTGCGGGACTCGAGCGGGATCGGTCCGCGCGTGCTTTTCTGGCGCATGTCCTTGTCGAACCCGCCACCCTGGATCATGAAGTTGCCGATCACTCGGTGGAAGATGAGGCCGGAGTAGAAGCCGTCATCCACATACTGGAGAAAGTTGGCCACCGTCTTCGGCGCCTTCTCCGGATAGAGCTCGATGACGATGTCGCCGAGAGAGGTCTTCATCAGCACCTGCGGATTCGGGCCGGCGGCCGAGGCCTCGTCGGCCGTCGCGGCCATCATCATGACGCCGGCGAAGAGGGAGGCGAGAAGAGTTTTCCTGAAAGGGAATCCGGGCATGTCAGTGGGCTCCGTGCCAAGTGGGTGAAAGGGTGGTACGGCGCAGCCGGTGCAGCGGCGCTCATCGGGAATTGCCGCCGGCCGGGCGGGCCGTCGGGCGGGGTGCGGACTGCACCGGGACCGCGCTCACCAGCTTCAGCTTCGGTGCGACGGTCTTGTTGGCGGGATCCAGCTGCTGGGCGGTCTGGTAGCTGCGCGCGGCGAGGCGCGCGTAGATGTCGCCCAGGTTCTCGTGCGCCACCGCGTAGTCGGGGACCGCGCGGATGGCGCCTTCGAGTGCCTCGCGGGCGAGGTCGAGGCGCCCCTGCGCCGCCCGCACCACCGCGAGGTTGTTGTACGGCTCGGGCAGCTCCGGAAACTCCCGCGTGAGCGCCTCGAATGCCTGCTCGGCTTCCGGCAGGCGCTGCAGCGACGTGAGCGCCACGCCGCGCACGAACCGTAGCGTGGCATCGTACGGGAAGGTCTTGAGGCCGGTATCCGCAATCTCCAGGGCCCGCTGCGCATTGCCCGCCTTCAGCGCCGCCTGGGCGGCGTCCTGCGGCCGCGTGACCTCGGCGCCGAGCGAGGACTGCAGCGGCGCCTGCGCCGGCGCGACGGCGGGCGCGAGCAGGAACATCGGGACGCAGGCAAGGCAGATCGCCCGGAGCGCCCCGGAGGCCGCGGATTCCATCGAACGCACGTTAAACTGTCCGGGACGGTATGGAAAGCCCTGGATTCTACCGTCCGGCCTTGGCCGATCGCCCGGATCACCCCCCATGCTGAAGCTCTACAACACGCTCACCCGCAGCAAGGAAGACTTCGTGCCCCTGGTCGAGGGCGAAGCGCGGATGTATGTCTGCGGCATGACGGTGTACGACTACTGCCATGTCGGGCATGGACGGATGATGGTGGTGTTCGACGTGGTCCAGCGCTGGCTGCGCGCGCGGGGGTTGAAGGTGACCTACGTGCGCAACATCACGGACATCGACGACAAGATCATCCGCCGGGCGGTGGAGAACGGCGAATCCATCGGGTCACTGACGGGCCGCTTCATTGCCGCCATGCACGCGGACGAAGCGGCGCTCGGGGTGCAGCGCCCCGACATCGAGCCGCGGGCCACGGAGTACGTGCCGCGCATGCTGGACATCATCAGGCTGCTGGAGGACAACGGCTTCGCGTACCGATCCGACGACGGCGACATGGTCTACGCGGTGCGCCGCTTCCCGCACTACGGCCGCCTGAGCGGCAAGTCGCTGGACGACCTGCGTGCCGGCGAACGGGTGGCGGTCGCGGGCGGCAAGCAGGATCCCCTCGACTTCGTCCTCTGGAAGTCGGCCAAGCCGGACGAGCCGGCGGAGGCGCGCTGGGAATCCCCGTACGGCAGCGGGCGTCCGGGCTGGCACATCGAATGCTCGGCGATGTCGACCGCGCTGCTCGGCCACCGCTTCGACCTGCATGGCGGGGGCGCGGACCTGCAGTTTCCCCATCACGAGAACGAGATCGCGCAGAGCGACGGGGCCTACTTCCCCGACGGCAGCGACACCTTCGTGCGCTACTGGATGCACAACGGCTTCGTGCAGGTGGACGAGGAGAAGATGTCCAAGTCGCTGGGCAATTTCTTCACCATCCGCGAGGTGCTGGAGCGTTATGACGGCGAGGTGATCCGCTTCTTCATCCTGCGCAGCCACTATCGCAGCCCGCTCAACTACTCGTCGCAGGCGCTGGAGGAAGCGCGGGAGGCGCTGCTGCGGCTCTACAACGCCCGCTTGCCGGAAGGCGGCGAGGCCGGGCCATTGCCGGCCATCGACTGGTCCGAGCCGCGCGCGCGGCGCTTCGCCGAGGCGATGGACGACGATTTCAACACCGTGGTGGCGATCGCGGTGCTGTTCGAGCTGGCGGGTGACGTGAACCGCAGCCGCGATCCCCACGACGAGCGGCTGCTGCGCCAGCTCGCCGGCACGCTCGGGCTGCTCGGCCGGTCGCCGGATGGGGTGCGGCGCACCGGCCTGCGCGGGGCCGGCACGGCCGCCGGGCCGGACGAGGCGCGCATCGCGGCGCTGATC
>JAEWEW010000303.1 GCA_023389175.1 Pseudomonadota bacterium
GGCCAGCGGCAGCCGCAGCGGGCACGCTGCCAGGATCGACGGAGCGCCGGCTCACGGAACGGTTCGCGCAAACGGCCGTGCTCGGCCCGATCGCGCAGCTCGCGCCGGCCGCGCGGGATCCGGCCAATGCGCGCGGCGCGTCGCCGTTGCCGGAAGTGACCTACCTGGATGCTGCCTCCGCCAACGCCCGCAGGCTTGCGGGGACGCGATGGTCCCCGGATCCGGGGCGCCCTGCGCTTGCGATGCCGCTCGCCGCGGCGCATGCCTCCGTGGCGGTGCCGGCGCACGGCCTGGTACGGGTCTTCTTCGCCACCGCTTCGCGGACCATCGTGGCGCCGGACGATGGACTCGGCCTGCTACTGCGCGAGGCCCCCCAGGCAGACGAGATCCGCGTCACCGGCTTCACCGACGCCACCGGCTCACGCGAAACCAACGACGCGCTCGCGCGCGCCCGCGCGGATGCGGTGGTCCAGATCCTGAAGCGCCGCGGTGTCGCCCCCGAGCGCATCTTCAGCGGTGGCATCGGCGCCGCCGACTACATCGCGGACAACGCCACGGAGAAGGGCCGCGCGCTCAATCGCCGGGTGGAAGTGGTGCTGCTGCGAGACGGCCGACCGCTTTCCTTCGGCGGCGCCGCCACGCGGGACTGAAGCTGCGGGCGAGGCGGGCGCGGGTCAGGCGACCGCGTCGCGCCGGTCCGCCGCCACCTTCGCGACCTTTGCGGCGGCCGCGTGGCGTGCCGGCGCGACGCGGTTGATCTTGGTCGGCACCCCGCTGGAGGAGACGGGCGCGAGCATCGCCCGCAGGCCGTACATCGACACCGGCGGCAGGTTCATCGCCACCGTGAAGAGGCGCTTGCTCACGATGCCGCGGGCACGCATGCCCTCGAAGAAGCGAGTGCTCATCTGGTGCGGCAGGTAGCGCATCTGCAGGACGGATCCGCCGCTGCGGCAAACCGAGACGAAGAACTTGACCACCTCGTCCGAGTAGAACGAGCCTGCGGTCGGGACGAAGGAGGCCACCAGCACCCGCTCGTGCTTCAGTCCCGGCAGGTGCTCATGCAGATGCTGCACGTAGTCGATGATCACGGTCGCATCCGGATGGCGCACGCTGAACTGTCGCGCGAAATGCGGATCGCATTCGACGAAGATGGCCTTGGGACAGCTGCGGTAGATCCGGCTGGCAACGACGCCGCTACCGATGCCGGCCACGACGACGCGATCGAACTGCGGTGCCAGCTTCGCCACCTCCGCGGCGGCACGCTGGCCAAAGACTGGGGTAGAGGGACAAACGCTTCCGGTGACGGCGAATCGCTTTATGTAGCTCATTTTCTCTTGGCGGGCTGGGCCTTCGGCATCAGCGCGCCGACCCGAAGGCGCTATGATCCTGCCGGACGGACCGTGTTGCAAGTTGACCTTCGGTTCGCAGCCAAGGCGCGAGGCTGTTCACCCCGTTCCAGGACGATAGGGCGGCTCGGAAATCGGCCGGCTCGGATGAGCGGCCAAGGATCAGGCGACTCGCGAGCCCGCGCCAGGACTGGCCGGAGGATCTCCGCAGAGAGAGTTCAGAGATAAGGATTTCGGCGGGATTGGCGATCCGGTCGCGTCGCCGAGAGATCTTGCGCTTTCGCCGGGCGTGATTGTGCGGAACCGGGTCAAGCCCGCCCGGACGCACGATTGGCTGAGCAGAATGAGTCGGCGGTCCGACCGGCCCGGGGACCGGGAGCGCGCGAGGCGCTACCCGGCTCTCCGGGACTCGGCGGGACCGCCGCGGCGATGCGCACCGTGACTTACTTGGCGCCGCCAGCCGCACCGCCGGTGCTGCCGCCGGAAGTGCCCGCGCCACCCGGGGAGGTGGTCCCACCGGTGCCGCCTGCACCGCCCGGGCTCATCGGAGCCGCGCCCGGCGAACGGGGCTGGGTCATGCTGGAGCCGCCCTGGTCGGGCGCGCTGTCAGGACGCTGCTCGAAATCGCAGGCCGTGAGAGCGAGGGCACACGCGGAAGTGGCAAGGAGTTTGGTCATCAGTTTCATGGTCAGTTCCTCATTTGTGGTAGAACTTCCGTTGAGCAATCACGGTGCCCGCGCCCCTTCCTGAGAGGCTCCCGCCTGGCGGGCCGCAGGCATCGCGATGCCCAGGTTTCTATTCCACAAGACGCGTGTTAACCGGGCTTTTCGAAGATAGTCGATGTGTGGCGCGCGACCTCGTCTGGTACCCCACGGTTACCATAGGCCGCGCGTTGTTACGCGCCGATACGCGAGTCATGCGCGGACACGCACGAGCCTCCTGCAAGGTCCCGATCCATCAGGCAGAGTGCCCATAGTGAGCAAATAGACCATGGACAACAATGACAATCCTGACCACGTTCTCGTGGTCGACGACGATGCGGATATCCGGGACCTGCTTGCCGAGTATCTCGGCCAGAACGGGATCAAGGTCACGGTCGCCCGGGATGCGAAGGAGATGCGACAGGTGCTGGACACCACCAAGCCGGACATCATCGTGCTGGACGTGATGATGCCGGGCGAGGACGGACTCACGCTGTGCCGCGAGCTGCGCTCACGGTCGAACGTGCCGGTGATCATGCTGACCGCGCGCGCGGAAGAAGTGGACCGCATCATCGGCATCGAGATGGGCGCGGACGACTACATGGGCAAGCCCTTCAGTCCGCGGGAGCTGCTCGCTCGCATCAAGGGTGTGCTCCGGCGTACCCGCAGCCTGCCGCCCACCCTGGGTGGCGCGCAGCGCGTGAAGTTCGCGGGGTGGATCCTGGATTCCGGTGCCCGCCACCTCGTCGGTCCGGACGGCGTGATCGTATCGCTGAGCGGTGCGGAGTACCGGCTGCTCGCGGTGCTGGTGGAGCATCCCAACCGGGTGCTCGACCGCAACCAGCTCATGGACCTGACACTCGGGCGCGAGGCGACGCCATTCGACCGCAGCATCGACGTGCAGATCAGCCGGCTGCGCAACCGCCTCAACGATGATGCGCGCGAGCCGCGCATCATAAAGACCATACGCAACGAGGGCTACATCCTCGCGGCGCAGGTGGAACGGGTGGACTAGTGGGTCGTACCCCCGGACGCCGTCGGCGCTCCTTCCCCGGGAGGTATCGGTGAACCTTCGCCTGCCGCGATCGCTCTTCGGACGGACGGTCGTAGTGCTGGCCGCCTGCCTGGTGCTGTCGCAGCTCGCGAGCCTGATGGTGAACTTCTTTGACCGCGGCAGCTCGATGTACCGGTTGAACTCGGAGCAGATGGCCCAGCGCATCGCGCGCACCGCCAGCCTGCTCAACCGGCTGCCAAAGGAAGAGCGAACCACCGTCGCGCAGGAGCTCGGCGGCCGGGACTTCCGGATCGAGTTCGCCAACCGGCCGATCGAGATCGAAAGCGGCTTCGTCGAGCTCGACGAATACGAGCGCGGCTTCGCCGCCGCGGTGCGGGACGAGATGAACCCGCCGCTTCTCACCACGGTCGAGATCACCCGCGCGGCGCGGGCGAAGTCGCCGGAGGAAGTGGCTCCACCCAGCGCGAATGCGTTCGAGCAGTGGATCGCGCGCCGCTTCTACTTCCTGCTGCCGGCTACCTTCTCGGTGGTGACCCAGATCGAGCTGGAGGACGGGTCCACCGCCGCCTTCTTCGTGCGCATGCCGCAGGAGCCGCTCGGCCAGCTCGAAGCGCTGCTGCCCAAGCTGCTCATGTGGATGGCGATCATCTTCGCGCTCGCGCTGGTGATTGCCCGCATGATGACCAGTCCGCTGCGCCAGCTGGACCGCGCGGTCACCAGCATCGGCGCCAATCCGACCGGCGCCAGCCCGAACTCGATCGTCATCCCGGAGACCGGTCCGATCGAGCTCAGGCGGGTCATCGCGAGCTTCAACGAGACGCAGGAGCGGATCCGCCGCTACATCATCGAGCGCTCGAGCCTGCTCGCCGCGATCTCGCATGACCTGCGCACGCCGATCACGCGGATGCGGCTGCGCGCCGAGATGCTGGAGGAGCCGCAGCGCTCCAAGTTCATCCACGACCTCTCCGAGATGGAGGAGCTGGTCGGCTCGTCGCTGGATCTTTTCGCGGAGCTCGGCAAGACGACGGAGCGGCAGCCGGTGGACGTGTCCGCGCTGCTGGAGAGCATCGCCAACGACTGGACCGACACCGGGCACCTGGTGACCGTCGGCGGCGCGCAGCGCGCGATCTATCCCACCGAGCCATCCATGCTGAGGCGCTGCGTCAACAACCTGGTCTCGAACGGGATCCGCTACGGCGGCCGGGCACACATCGAGCTGCACGACAGCCCGGCGGTGTTGCGCATCATCATCCGGGACAACGGGCCGGGGATGGCGGAGGAAGACCTCGAGCGCGTCTTCGAGCCGTTCGTGCGGCTCGAGCCTTCGCGAAACCGCAACAGCGGCGGCTCGGGCATCGGTCTCGCCATCTCCCGCAACATCGCCCGCTGGCACGGCGGCGACGTGAAGCTGCGCAACGCTCCCGGGAGGACCGGCCTGATCGCGGAGATCACGCTGCCGCGAGTACGCGCGCTCGGCCCGGGCAAGTCGGCCGCGTCTCCGGAGGCGGCGCCACCGCAGCTGGCACCGCAGCCGGCACCGGAAGCCGCCAAGGCATCTGCTCCGACAGCGGCATCCGTCGAAGCATCGGCGCCCGATGCGGCAACGGCACCGCAGCCTTCGCCCGGCATGGCACCGGCACCGCAGCCCGCGCCGGTTGCCGCTTCGCTGGAAGGTCCGACGGCTTCCTGACGGCGCGGCGCGCGCTGCTCAGGCGGCGAGCAAGGCCTCGATGTCCGTGCGCAGCTCGTCCGGCGAGGTCTGGGGCGCATAGCGCTTGTGGACAGTCCCGTCGCGGGCCACGAGGAACTTGGTGAAGTTCCACTTGATCGACTCGCTGCCAAGCAATCCCGGCGCCTCGGATTTCAGGAACCGGAAGAGCGGATGCGCGTCCGCGCCGTTGACCTTCACCTTCGCGAACATGGGGAATGTGACGCCGTAGTGTGCATCGCAGAACTGCGCGATCTCCTCGGCGTTGCCAGGCTCCTGCTGTCCGAACTCGTTGGACGGGAAGCCCATCACCACGAGACCCTTGTCGTGGTACTGCTGGTGTAGCCGCTGCAGGCCCGCATACTGCGGCGTGAAGCCGCACTTGCTGGCGGTGTTCACCACCAGCAGCACCTTGCCCGCATACTGGGCGAGGCTCACGGGCTCGCCCGAGAGGGTCGTGGCGGTCAGTTCGGCGATCGTCGTCATGGAGCAGGTGTCGTCGGGCGGCCGGATTCCGTGAGTTTAATCCCTCGGGCACCGGGGCGTGAACGAGGCGGCAGGGGTTGCGCCGCGTGCTGCCGGCTCGGTTAGACTCCTGTCATGCAAGCCGCGCCTGACGATCCGAGCGATCCCGAGTTGCTGGCCACGACGGTGGACATCCTCGCGCGCCTGGTGGCGTTTGACACCACCAGCTCGCGCAGCAACCAGGCACTCATCGATTGGGTGGCCAACCGGCTGGCGGACCAGGGCATCGAGGCGTTCGTGCAGCACGGCAACGAACCGGGCAAGGCCAACCTGTTCGCCACCATCGGACCGCTCGATCGTCCCGGCGTGATGCTGTCGGGCCATTCGGACGTGGTGCCGGTGGCCGGCGAAGCCTGGACCAGCGATCCGTTCACGCTCACCGAGCGTGGCGGGCGTCTGTACGGGCGCGGTTCGGCGGACATGAAGGCATACATCGCCTGCTGCCTCGCCATGATCCCGCACTTCCGCCGGGCGGCGCTGGATACGCCGGTGCATCTCGCGCTCTCCTACAACGAGGAGAGCGACATGCACGGCATGGGCATCCTCGCGCGACATCTCGCCAGCGCGGCAGTGAAGCCGGCCGCGGCGATCATCGGCGAGCCGACGATGATGCAGGTGGTGGTGGCCAACAAGGGCGTCGCGGTCGACCGGATCCGGGTTCGAGGCAAGCCGGTGCATTCGTCCTTCCGCCATCTCGGCGTCTCCGCGGTGGAGGTCGCCGCCGAGATCATCGTCTTCGTCAACCGGCTCCAGGAGGAGCTGGTGGCGGCGGCGCGGCACGATGGCTTCGAGTTTCCGCACACCGGCCTGCATGTCGGCCGGATCGCCGGCGGAACCGCGCAGAACATCATGGCCGCGGAATGCGAGTTCCTGCTGGAGGTGCGTACGCTGCCGGGCGTTTCGGCGCGGGACATCTTCGCCCGGGTACGTGACCACTGCGAGACCGTGGTGCTGCCGCGGATGCGGAGGATCGCGCCGGACTGCGAGATCACCTTCGAGACCCAGTTCGACAGCCCGGGCCTCGACGAGCGCGGCAACCGCAACCTCGCCCAGGCGGTGATGCCCCTGTGCGGCTGCCATTCGCCGCGTCGCGTGAGCTTCGGCACCGAAGGCGGCATCCTGCAGGGCATCGGCGTGCCGACGGTGGTCTGCGGCCCGGGCGACATCGGGGTGGCGCACCAGGCCGACGAGCATGTCGATCCGGCTCAGCTGGACGCCTGCAACCGATTCCTCGCCACGCTCACCGGCAGGCTGGAAGCAGGCCGGTGGCCTTGACAGCGCCCGGCCGGTGGCTTCGGGCGGCCGTCACGGACTGACAGGACACGCCCCTGGATCCGCTCCTGATCGTCGCCCTGGTGGTGCTCGGCGTGTTCTCCGGGTTCCTCGCCGGCCTGCTCGGCATCGGCGGCGGCATGGTGCTCGTGCCGTTCCTGGTGATGATCCTCGATGCGCGAGGCTTCGACCCGGCGGTGGTGATCAAGGTGGCCATAGCCACCTCGCTCGCCACCATCGTCTTCACCTCGATCTCGAGCGTGCGCGCGCACCACAAGCGCGGGGCGGTGCGCTGGGACATCGTGGCCCGGTTCGCGCCCGGCCTGGTCCTCGGCACGATCGCCGGCGCGCAGATCGTCGGAGCCCTGCCGGCGCGGGCGATCGCGGCGTTCTTCGCCGCCTTCATCGGCTGGACCGCCTGGGGCATGCTGCGGCCGAAGAAGCCCCCGGCCCCGGGCGCCGCGCAGAGGACGCTGCCGGGCACGCCCGGGCTGGTGACCGCCGGTGGCGTGATCGGCGTGCTGTCCGCATTCCTTGGTGCGGGCGGCGGATTCCTCACCATCCCGTTCCTCGCAGGCTGCAACGTGCGCATCCAGAACGCGATCGCGACCAGCGCCGCCTGCGGCTTTCCGATCGCGCTCTCCGCGACGGTGGGATACGTGATCGCCGGCTGGAACCTGGACCTGCCGGACCACACCGTCGGCTATGTCTTCCTGCCGGCGCTCGCCATCATCGCCCCGGCAAGCATGCTGCTCGCCCCGCTCGGCGCGCGCGCTGCCCATGCGCTGTCGGTGGAGAAGATGCGCCTGGTGTTCGCGCTGGTCCTGGTGGCCCTCGCGCTCTACATGCTGGCGCGGGCGCTCGGCTTCGCCTGAGGGACCGGCCAAGCCCCGGCAGGGACGGGCTTGTACGCGACCGGCGTTGAGCTTACGATTGCTGGCCGGTCTGCGCGGCTGGCCGGTCTGCGCGCGAGCGGCTACCGGCGCCTCGCCCAGCACGTACCAGAACGAGCAAGGAGACGACATGTCGAAGTCATTGTTGGCGGGTGCCCTGCTGGCATTCGGCCTGGGATCGGCCGCGGCGCAGGACAAGGAGGTCCGGATCGGCGTCATCTTCGACCTGTCCGGTCCGCTCGCGGCCGGCGGCTCGGTGGCAAGCAACCTCGGCACGAAGTACGCCATCGACATGGCGAACGAGCGCGGTGGCGTGGAGGGATACCGGATCCGGCCGATCTACGCGGATGCGCAGAGCAAGGTGGATGTCGCGATCAACGAATCCGAGCGCCTGCTGAACCAGGAGAACGTCCACATGATCATGGGCCTGTTCTCCAGCGCCCAGTGCGTCCCGATGGCGCAGAAGGTGGATGCCGCCAAGCGCTTCATGTGGATGAACGTCTGCGTCGCCTCTGCGGTGCTGAAGGACAAGAACTTCTCTTACGTCTTCCGGCCGCAGGTCCACTCGGACCAGTTCGGCGCCGCCTCCTGCACGTTCCTCTCCGAGCAGGCCAAGCCGCGCCTCGGCAAGGATGTGAAGTCGTTGCGCGTAGCCATCATCTACGAGGACGGCCCCTACGGCGCAGGGGTTGCCGCCGGCAACGAGGCGGCCTGCAAGGAGCTGGGCATGCAGGTGGTGCTCAAGGAGGGCTATGCCGCCACCGCGCCGGATCTCTCGCCGCTGGTCACGAAGCTGCGTCGCGCCCGTGCCGACGTGATCCTCCACACCGGGTACAACCCGGACATCACGCTCTTCCTGCGCCAGGCGAAGGAGCAGAACCTGAAGTGGGCCGCGCTGATCGGCCACGGTGCCGGCTACGGCCAGTTCGACAAGCTCTACGACAGCTTCAAGGACGACGCGAACTACATCTACAACGTCGACCCGGTGGCCGCACAGCTGCTGGATCCCAAGACCCTCGCACCGGGACTCGGCGACCTGACCGCGGAGATGGTCAAGCGCTACAAGGCGGAGACCGGCGCGACCCAGGTGCCCACCCATGTGTCGATGGGCTTCAACCAGACCTGGATCTTCCTGCAGGACGTCCTGCCGCGGGCCATCAAGAAGTACGGTGGCGTGGATCCGGAGGCGTTGCGCAAGGCGGCGCTGGACACCGACATTCCCGAGGGCGGGACCATCCAGGGCTACGGCGTGAAGTTCTTCCGGCCCGGCACGCCGATGGCCGGCCAGAACGAGCGCTCGACGCCTGCGGTCATGCAGTACATCGGCAAGGAGACGGTGGTGGTGTGGCCGAGCGCGATCAAGACCAAGGATCCGGTGCTGCCGCTGCCCAAAGGGCATGCCTACGCGCCCTGAGCGCCGGATCGCTTCCGCCTCGCGCTGAATGGACGGTCCGCTGCTCTCGGTGCGAGGCCTCACCAAGCGGTTCGGTGGGTTCACGGCGGTCCAGAAGGTCTCGTTCGATCTCGCGGAGGGCGAGATCCTCGGCCTGATCGGGCCGAACGGCTCGGGCAAGAGCACCACCTTCAACCTGATCGCCGGAGCGCTCGCGCCCACCGCAGGTTCCATCCGGCTGCGGGGCCAGGAGATCGCCGGCAGCGTCCCGAGCCAGGTCTGCCGCGCGGGCGTCGGCCGCACCTTCCAGATCCCCCGGCCCTTCCGCAAGTTGTCGATCCTGGAGAACGCGAGCCTCGCCGCCTTCTACGGCTCCGCGACCCGGCTGACCGCGGAAGAGGCACGGCGCCAGGCCGGCGAGGCGCTGGAACTGGTCGGGTTGCCCACCTCGGCCGGCGCGCGTGTCGACGGCCTGGGCGCGGCCGGCCTCAAGAAGCTGGAGATGGCCCGGGCGCTCGCGACCCGGCCGCAGTTGCTGCTTGCCGACGAGAGCCTCGGCGGCCTCGACGAGCAGGAGATGGAGCAGGCCGCCGAGATGCTCTCGCGCATCCGGCGCGAGCGCGGCATCACCCTGATCTGGGTCGAGCACATCATGGGGGTGCTGATGCGGGTGGTGGACCGCTGCATCGTCCTCGACCACGGGGAAGTGATCGCCCAGGGCAGCCCGTCGGAGGTGGCCAACCATCCGAAGGTGATCGAGGTCTACCTCGGCACCGACGCGGCGGAGGTGCAGGCGCAGGTGGAGCGGCTCGGGCCGCGCGAGGCCCGTCCACCTGCGGGCGCCACGGAGCGGGCCTGATGCTGGAGCTCAAGCGGGTCAGCGCAGGTTACGGCAGCTTCCAGGCGCTCTTCGATGTCGACCTGATGGTGAAGGCGGGCGAGGCGGTCGCGGTGCTCGGTCCGAACGGCGCGGGCAAGACCACGCTGCTGCGGGTGATCTCGCGCCTGCTCGGGAGCAGCCAGGGCGAGTTGTGGATGGAGGGCCGGCGCTACGATGCCCTGCCGGCATGGGAAGTGATCGGTCTCGGCATCGCGCAGGTGCCCGAGGGACGCCGGCTGTTTCCGCGGCTCTCGGTCGAGGACAACCTGCGGATCGGCGCGTACCTGCCGGCTGCGCGCGCGCAGCTCGCCTCGCGGCTGGACTTCGTCTACTCGCTCTTTCCGCGCATGCAGGAGCGACGCCACCAGGCGGCCGGAACCCTGTCCGGTGGCGAGCAGCAGATGTGCGCGATCGGCCGGGCGCTGATGAGCGGGCCACGGCTGCTGCTGCTCGACGAGCCGTCTGCCGGGCTCGCGCCGGTGGTGGTGCAGTCGATCTTCTCGCTCATCCGCCGCATCCGCACCGAGGGTTACACCGTGCTGATTGTGGAGCAGAACGTGCGCCAGGTCCTCGGCGTCGTGGACCGGGCCTACCTGATGGAGACCGGCAGGATGCGGGCAAGCGGGACCTCGGCGGAGATGCGGGACAACGATGCGGTCCGCAAGGCCTACCTGGGGGTATGAGACCAACCCCCCTTGGGCCCTCGGCCCTACCCCCAATTGGGAAGGGGGGCGCCGGCAGCGGCCGAACAAAGCCCGGTCCGCGCCGGCCGCTGGGTGTGCGGCATCCGGTTCAGGCAACCGGCGCCGGCCGGGGTGGAAACGGACCGGGCGCTCGCCCTTGGGGATGACTGACATGGATGCGTTCCTCGCCAACTTCGACATCTTCCTGCTGGAGGCGGTGGTGAACGGGTTGCTGCTCGGCGGCCTCTTCGCGCTGCTCTCGCTCGGGCTCAACCTGATCTTCGGCGTGATCGACGTGGTGTGGATCTGCTACGCGGAGCTCATCATGATCGGGATGTACACCATCTGGTGGCTGCATGTCCCGCAGGGCGTCTCGCTCTGGATCGCGTTCCCGGTGGCGGTGCTGCTGGTGGCCGGGATGGGCGCGGCGCTCCACTACTTCATCATCCGGCCGGTGCTTGCCGCCGAGCCGATCAACCAGCTGCTGGTGACCGGCGGCGTGCTGTTCCTGCTGCAGGCGCTCGCCACCGTGATCTTCGGCATCGATTTCCGCAACCTGGGCGTGCGCATGCCCGGCTTCAGCGTCGGCGACATGTACCTGTCCACGGCACGGCTGCTCGCCTTCGCGGTGGCGCTGGCCGCGATCGCCGCCACCTGGTGGTTCCTGCGTCGCACCTTCACCGGCGTCGCGATCCGGGCGATCAGCCAGGACCGGGCGATCATGCCGCTGATGGGCGTGAACCCGGGTCGGGTATACGTCGTGACGTCGGCGATCGGCGGCGCGCTCGCCGGCCTGGCCGCCTGCCTGCTCGTCCTGCAGTACGACATCCACCCGGCGATCGGCCTCTCCTTCGGCCCGCTCACCTTCCTCATCTGCGTGATGGGCGGCCTCGGCAACCTGGTGGGCGGGTTCGTGGCGTCCTTCATCTTCGCGCAGTTCATCTCGGTGGGCGGATTCCTCTTCCACCTCGAGTGGGGTTACGTCATCGCCTTCGCCTTCTTCATCGCGATGATGTTCTGGCGACCGCAGGGCATCCTCGCGCGGAGCGGCAGGTGAGCAGTGCGACCCGCGAGGCCGCCGGCGCCGCCGTGGCGGTGGCCGAGGCCAGGCCTGGCCGCGCGCTGAGGGGCGCCTGGCTCGCGCTGCTCGCGCTGCTGCTGGTGCTGCCGTGGCTCGGCTTCGGCGACTATCCGCTGCACCTGATGGTGGTCGCGCTCATCTGGTCGTACGTCTACACCAGCTGGGCCATCATGGGTCGGCTCGGGATGGTGAGCTTCGGTCACGGCGCCTTCATGGGGATCGGTGCCTACAGCGTGGTGCTGCTGTGGAACCTGTACGGCGTCTCGCCGTGGCTCGGCGCGGTTGCGGGCGTCATCCTGACGCTGCTGGTCGCGCTGCTGATCGGCTACCCGTGCTTCCGCTTCCGGATCATCGGGCACTACTTCGCCATCGTGACGCTGGCGCTTTCCGAGGTGGTGCGGCTGGTGATCGTCGCGCTGCGCGACCACACCGGCGGCTCGCTTGGCATCACGCCCCGCTCGGCGCTCGCCGACGGCGCGCGCATGGATCTCCCCGCGATGCAGTTCGCCGACAAGACCGTCTGGTTCTACATCGCGCTCGGCGCCTGGCTGTGCGCCCTGGTGATCTGGAAGCTCGTGGATGACCATCCGGCGCGGCGCGCCCTGCAGGCGATCAGCGAGGACGAGGACGCGGCCGCGTCGATCGGGATTCCGGTGGCGCGCACCAAGCTCGCCATCACGCTGCTGTCGGCCGGCATGACGGCAGTCGGTGGCGTCCTCTATGCGCAGTACCAGGCCTACGTGAATCCGGACACCGTCTCCGGCATCGCCATCTCCCTGCAACTCGTCTTCGGCGCGATCGCCGGCGGGATGTTCGTGCGGCTCGGCCCGACGGTCGGGGCGATGTTCCTGCTCGCGCTGTCGGAGACCCTGCGAGTGCTGATCGGCAACCAGTACCACGGCGTCGACATGACCGTGTATGGCGCGTTGCTGGTGCTCTTCATCATCTTCATGCCCAAGGGCATCCTCGGGACGCTGCTGCAGCGGCGCTAGTTAGTCGGCGCGCCGGCCCTCTCTTCCGTCAACGGCCGAAGCGGCGGGCCGTTAACTGGACCGTGCCGGTCGCGACGTGGGATACCGCCGAGTCGGACAACCCAATCCGGTAGGAACCGCCGTCGATGCGCCACTGACCGATATCGCCGTCGTAGCTCGCGAGCAGCCGCGGATCCGCCGTCACCGACACCTGTCGGGATTCGCCCGGCTTCAGCGCCACCCGCTCGAAGCCGAGCAGCCTGATGCGTCGCCCGGCAGGCGCCTCGAGGAGGTAGACCTGCGGCACGGCGGCGCCAGTCCGCTCGCCGGTGTTGCTGACCGTGAAGGTTGCCGTCACCGTCTCGCCGCCGGCGAGTTGCAGGTCGCCGTAGGCGAAGGCGGTATAGCTGAGGCCGTGGCCGAAGGCGAAGAGCGGCGTCGCGCCGGTGCGATGGAGCCAACGATAGCCGATCTCCGCGCCCTCGTGATAGTGGATCGTCGTAGGGGTGTCCGATGGCGTCCCGAAGCCGGCGAGCTCAGGATGCGGTGTCTGGTCCAGGCTGGCGACAAAGGTCACCGGCAGTCGGCCAGACGGGTTGATCTTCCCGGACAGCACCTCTGCGATAGGTTGGCCGCCGGCCTGTCCGGCGTACCAGGCCGCGAGGATGGCCTTGACGCCGTGGCGCCACGGCATCGACACCGGATTGCCGGTCTGCAGGACCACCACCGTGTTCGGATTGGCTGCCGCGACGGCCGCGATCAGGTCGTCCTGGCCGAACGGTAGGGAGAGGTCGGGGCTGTCGAAGCCTTCGCTCTCGAACTTGCTGGCGAAGACGATCGCGACGTCCGAGCGCCTCGCGAGCGCCGCCGACTGTGCGGGGTATTCGCCGGAGTCGAAGGTGATGCTTGCCTGCGGCATGAGACGCTGCAGCTCGGCCAGTGGCGCCGGCGAGTTGAGCACCATCCTGCGCAGGCCGCCGAGAACCCCGTCGCCGCCGAGCGGAATGCCCATCGCATGGCCACCCACCGGTATGACCTGGCTCGATCCTCCGCCGCCTCCCATCGCGCCGATGTTCGCCAGCCCACCGATCACTGCGATCCGCCGGGCGCCCGACAGCGGCAGCAAGCCACCTTCGTTCTTCAATAGCACGATGCCCTGGCGCACGACCTCGAGCACGGCATCCCGATGGGCAGCGAGGTCCAGTGCGGGCGCGTCGCGCCGCTTGTCTACGCCCACGGCGTAGACCGATCGGAGTACGCGACGGACCATGTCCGAGAGCCGTTCCCGGGGAAATCGTCCGCCGTCGTAGGCCTCGCGCAGCGGACCGACGAACCACTCCTGCTGGTCGAGCTGTACGCCCGAGTGCTGGTCGAGGCCCTTGAGGGCGAAGTCCCAGTCGTAGACTGCCTTCCAGTCCGACATGATCCAGCCCTTGAACCCGATCGCCTGCTTGATCGCGCCGTTGAGCAGGGCGTCGTTGCCGCAGGCATAGGCGCCGTTGACCTTGTTGTAGGCGCACATCATGGATCCCGGCTCGGATCGCTCGATCGCGATCTGGAACGCCAGCAGTTCGGATCCCGGTGCGCCGCCGGTTCAATGGTCGCGTCGAGGAACCACTTGTTCGTCTCATGCGAGTTGAGCGACACGTGCTTCACCATGTTGATCACGCCTTCGGCTTGCGTGCCGATCACCTGCTCCGAAGCCATCGTCGCGGAAAGCAGCGGATCCTCCGAGAAGTACTCGAAGTTGCGCCCGTGGCGCGGGTCGCGGATGAGGTTCATGCCGCCGCCGAGGACGACGTTGAAACCGCGTGAGCGGGCTTCACGCGCGAGAATGACGCCGCCTTGGCGGGCCAGGGCAGGATTGAACGTGGCGGCCAGCGCCTGGGCCGACGCGAAAGCGGTGGCGGTGTCGCCGGGCCGTCCGCCGCCGGGATTGCCGATGCCGAGCCCTGCATCGGTGAGCAGCAGGTCCGGAACGCCCAGCCGTGGCACGCCCTTCACCCAGCCCGCCGTCTGAGGCACGTGGGCTGGCACGCGCGGATCCCGCTTCCCGGAGGGAAAGACGTTCGTCATAAAGCTGCGGACGAGGCCGAAGCGCTCGTCGTCGGTCATCTGCTGCTCGACGATCCGCGCCCGGTCGTCGGGCGAGGGCGCTTGCGCGGTTGCCGCAGCGGCGAGCGCGAGGCAGCTCGGCCCGAGCAAGGCTGCGGGGAGCAGCCAGGTTATCGCAGGTCGCATGGAGACCTCCGCCTTGGCGTGATGCCGTTGGAGACCGGACGCCTGAGATCTTCAGGGAGATGATCGAACCAACCGCGGCCCGCGGTCAAGGGAGCAGCAGCTCGTCCTGCCGAGCCGGCAGGTGCTATTCCCTCGCGAAGTCCGGGATGCGGAAGCGCTTGCGATAGGCGCCCGGCGCAAGCCCGGTCGTGCGATTGAAGAGCCGTCGGAAGAACGCCGCGTCCTCGTAGCCGACGCGCCAGCTGATCTCCTCGATGCTGTCCTCGGTGCGCTCCAGGCGGCGCTTGGCATCCTCGATGCGCAACCGCTGCACGTATTCGATCGGCGGCATGCCGGTCGCCGCTGCGAACCGGCGCTTGAAGGTACGCTCGGCCAGCCGGGAACGCCGGATCATCTCGTCCACCGGATGCGCCACCGCGAAGTGCCGCGCCACCCATTGCTGCGCGCTCAGGATCTCGCCGTCGCCATGGTCGGTGCGTCCCTCGAAGACCATGTAGGGGGTGAGTCCGTCCTGATGCCACTGCAGCGCGAAGAGGCGCGCGACCTCGTGCGCGATGGTTGCGCCGGCATGGCAGACGGTGAGATAGAGCACCAGGTCGTGCCAGGTGGTCGAGGCCCCCGAGCTCACCAGCTCCTGCCGGATGCCCGAGACCACCAGCACCCGCTCGGGATGGACCGTCACCGCGGGGAACATCGCGGCGAAGGCGCGCGCATAGCCGAAGTGCACGGTGGCATCCCTGCCGTCGAAGAGTCCGGTCTCGGCGAGCAGGAAGATGCCCGAGCACGCGGAGCAGAGGCGCGCGCCGCCCTGGTGCATCCGCCGCAACCAGTCCACCAGCGCGGGGTAGCGGCCCGCCTGCCAGCCATCCTTGCCGAGGAGCACCGACGGCACGATCACGATGTCGCTCGCAGGCACCTCGGTGATCGAGCGCTGCACCTGGAACGGGATGCCGCTTGCCAGGTGCAGCGGACCGCTGCGCTCGCCGACGATCTCGATCCTGAACGGCGGACGCGAACCCGCGCCGGCGATGCCCATCAGCGCAGCGCCGTTGAGCACGTCGAGGATGCCGGCGATGGTCGAGACGACCGCATCCGGCAGCGCGACCAGGCTCACGTGCAGGCTGTTCGTTCCGTCGAATGTGGCGTATCCGCCCATGGCTGCAACCCTCGGTGCCGATGGCGAGCATGGCATGATCGGACCGATCGCGGGCGAGAATGGCCCTGTCGCGCGGGGCCGTCGGGGAGGACCATCACGGTCACCGATCCGATCCGTTCAACGCCAACCTGAAGGAAGCGACGACCATGGATGCATCCGTCATCGACCGTGACCGTCTCGAATCGTTCGCGATGCGCGCGATCGCCGACCTGACCGCCGGCTACACCGGCGTGATGGTCAGCCTCGGTGCCAAGCTCGGCCTCTACAGGGCGCTGGCTCATGCGGGCCCGTCCAGCGCCAAGGAAGTCGCCGCCCGGTCCGGCTGCGCCGAGCGCTATGTCCGCGAATGGCTGAACGCGCAGGCCGCGGGCGGCTATCTCACCTACCATCCGGTCAGCGACACCTACGAGATGACGCCCGAGCAGGCGGTCGTGCTCGCCGACGAGGACAGCCCCTATTACGTGCCGCACGCCTGGAACGTCCCGGCGTCGATGTGGTTCGACGAGGACAAGGCGATCGAGGCTTTCCGGACCGGCCGCGGCATCGCCTGGGGCGATCATCACGATCGGCTGGCCTGCGGAGTCGCCGGCTTCTACCGCAACGGCTACCGCGCGAGCCTGGTCCAGCAGTGGCTGCCCGCGCTGGACGGCGTGGTGGCGCAGCTCGAAGCCGGCATCGATGTGGCCGACGTCGGCTGCGGGCACGGCCACTCGACCCTGCTCATGGCCGAGGCGTTCCCCAACTCGCGGTTCCACGGCTTCGACACGCATCCCGGTTCGATCGTCGAGGCACGGCGCAACGCCGGGCAAAGCCCGGCGCGCGACCGGGTCGGCTTCGCGGTGGCGCGTGCGACGGACTACCCGGAGCGCGGGTTCGGCCTGATCTGCTTCTTCGACACGTTGCACGACCTCGGCGATCCGGTGGCGGCCGCCCGCCACGCCGCGTCGGCGCTGGCCCCCGGGGGCACGGTCCTGCTGGTGGAGCCGTTCGCCAACGACCGCATCGAGGAGAACCTCACGCCGGTGAGCCAGCTCTACTACGCGGCCTCCTGCACCATCTGCTGTGCGCATGCCATCGCCGAGGGGGGCAAGCTGGTGCTCGGCGCGCAGGCCGGCGAAGCGCGGCTCGCGGCGGTGTTCCGCAGGGCCGGCTTCAGCCACTTCCGGCGCGCCGCCGAGACGCCGTTCAACCTCGTGTTCGAGGTCCGGCGGTGAGGTCGTCTCCTGCACGGTCCTCAGGCTGCCAGCAGCTCGTCCTGCGGCGCCGCCTCGGACCGGCGTGGCGGCTGCAGCCAGGCCGGGAGGCCGGCACGGACCTGGTCGGGATTCGATATCGGGCCCATGTGCCCGATGCCTTCGAGCGAGACGATGGTCACCCGCGGCAGGCGGCGTCCGAGCTGCTTCATCACGGCCCGAGCGGGCAGCGGCGAGCGGGCGCCGCCGATCAGCCGCACCGGGAGGTCGAGCGAGGCCCACGCATGAGCCGGTACGCGATCCGAGAAGACTGCCGTGTACTCGGCATGGACCTTGGGCATGAGCGCCGACTGCAGTTGGCGCCGGCGCGCGTCGATGCCGTCCCAGTACCGGGAACCCGCCCAGTAGTTCATGAAGAGCTCGGCGGCCTCTTCGTGGCGGCCGGACATCACGGTGAGTCCGAAGCGGTTGCCGGCGCTGACGATCTCGTTGCGGGCCGCCTCGGTCTCCGCGGCGTCATGCTCGCCGGCATGGTCGCCGAAGAGCAGGGCGAAGCGCACCGGCTCGTACAGCGTCATGCTCGCGAATCGGCCGGGGTGGCGCAGGGCCATCTGCATCGCGACCGCGCCGCCGTACGAGTGCCCGAGCAGGTGCACCGGCGCGTCGGTGTCGCCGAGCGTCTCGATCACGGCGGCCGCCTCGTCGTCGAGCGAGACAGGTACGCCGTTGGGCCAGCACGCCGGCGGCGAGTAGCCGTGGAGATCGGGCGTGCGGACCTCGAAGTGTTCGGCAAGGGGCGCGGTCAACGCGCGCCACTGCCGACCGGAGCCGCTGCTGCAATGAAGGCAGAGCAGGATTGGGCGGCTGCCGCGCTGAAGGTCGATCGGGTTGGATGCCGGCATGATGTCCTCCGTCAAGTGGGCGATGCGACGGAAGTGATCGTGGCGCTCAGACGTATCGGCCCGATGTCGCTGCCGGGCCGGGTTGTTGGCCGCTCGCATCCGCCGCGCTGCCGTGTAACCGGCAGGTAACCGCCGGGTCGCGCGGATGAAATCGCCGTGGCCGAACCCTCCCGGCGCGAGCGTTCGGGCTTAGACTGCCCGCATGGAGCCGGCCCCATGCCTCGTGCCTTCGTCGCCTTCCAGGCGCGCTTGCCGTTGGCTTGGGGCGGCCGGCCGTCATTGACCACCTGACATGTCAGCCGTACCGTCATCAGCGCGGCAGTCCCGGGCGCGCGGTCGAGCGGAGTGGGAGGCCACCGCCCAGTCGCTGCGCCGCGCGGCGCTCGCCGTTGCGCGCGCGGATGCGCCCGATCTCTTCGGGGATTTCATCCGGCAGCTGACCGAGGACCTTGGCGCGGCCGCCGGGTTCCTCGCGATCTTCGACGATCCGCAGCGGCGCCGCATGCGCTCGCTCGCCGCCCGGCTGGACGGCGCGGACCTCGACGACTTCAGCTACGAGCTTGCCGGTACGCCCTGCGCCGACGTGGTGGGACATGAGTTCCGCTACATCGCGGGCGGCATGGCGCGCCTCTATCCCTCGGCCTCCGTCGTCGGCCCCGGCGGCATGGACTCCTACGCCGCCTATCCGCTCACCGCGAACGACGGCACGCCGCTTGGGCTGATCGCGGTGATGGACCGCGGGCCGATCGCCGATCCCGAGCTCGCCGAGTCGCTGATGAGCATCTTTGCGGTGCGCATCGCGGCGGAGCTGGAGCGACGGCGGGGTCTCGAGGCGCTGCGCAACTCGGAGGCGAGCTATCGTGCCATCTTCGAGGCGGTCGAGGACGCGATCTTCGTGCACGACTGGGAAACCGGTGACGTGCTCGACTTCAACGAGAAGGCCTGCGAGGCCTACGGCTACCCGCGGGAGGAAATGCTCGGCTGGGGCATCGACGCGTTCAGCTCGGGAATGCCGCCCTACACCGCCACCGAGGCCCAGGCGTGGGTGGAGCGCGCGCGTCGCGGCGAGCAGCCACTCTTCATCTGGCATCGCCGTCGCAGCGACGGCAGCCTGCGCTGGGACGAAGTCCGGCTCAAGGCGGTGACCATCAGCGGCAAGCCGTACGTGCTCGCCTGCTCGCGTGACATCACCGCGCGCAAGGAGGCCGAGGATGCGCTGCGTGCCCGCGAAGCGCAGTACCGCGCCATCTTCGACGGGTCGGCGGATTCGCTGGTGCTGTGGAACCGCGACATTCGCATGGTGGACGTGAACGCCGCCTTCATGCGGATGTACGGATACGAGCCGAACGAGGTGATCGGCCGCAGCTTCAACAGCCAGCTGCAGCCGGAGGATGTGGCGCCCCGGATCGCGCTGATCGCGGAGGCGCTGCGCGGCCGCCAGGGCCGCCTGGAGACAAGGGCGGTCCGCAAGGACGGCACCTGGTTCGAAGTGGAGCTGCGCTACCTGCCGATCCTGCACCAGGGCGAGCCTCATGTGCTTGCGGTGGCGCGCGACATCAGCGACCGGCGCGCCGCGGAGGCGCGGCGCGAGGAGCTGGAGAACCAGATCCGCCAGGCCCAGAAGATGGAGGCGATCGGCCAGCTCACCGGCGGTGTCGCGCATGACTTCAACAACATCCTGACCAGCGTGATCGGCTACCTCGGGATGGCCGAGGAGCGGGCGGCCGACGACGGGGACGCGGACCTGATCCGCTACCTCGACCAGGCGCATCTCGCCGCGAGCCGAGCGCGCGACCTGATCGCGCAGATGATGGCCTTCGCGAGGCGCCAGCAGAGCGAGCGGCGGGTGACCGACCTGGTGCCGCTCGTGCAGCAGTCGGTGCAGCTGCTGCGCGCGACCATGCCGGCCTCGACCATGATCGGTGCCGAGGTCGCGGCGGCCTCCGCCGCGGCCGAGGTGGACAGCGTGCAGATCGAGCAGGTGCTCTTCAACCTCTGCATCAACGCGCGCGACGCCGTCCGGTCCCAGGGCCGGATCCGGGTTGCGCTGCGCGAGACGGCGGCACCGGCATGGCGCTGCGCCTCGTGCCGCGCAGACGTGCCGCCGGCCCGCTGGCTGGAGCTGTCGGTCGCCGACGACGGCAGCGGCATCGCCGGCGAGACGCTCGAGCGCATGTTCGATCCGTTCTACTCCACCAAGGAGATGGACCAGGGATCCGGGATGGGCCTCGCGATGGTGCACGGGATCGTCCACGAACATGGCGGCCACATCCAGGTGCAGACCGCGCTGGGGAACGGCTCGGTGTTCCGGGTGATGCTGCCGCCGGCCGGCGCCATGCAGGTGGTCGCGGAGCTCCCGTCCGGTGCGCGCAAGCCGCGGGCGACGCCGGCCCGGTCGCTGTCCGGCTGCGTACTGCTGGTGGAGGACCAGCCGATGGTCGGCGGATTCATGGCGGAGCTGCTCGGCAAGTGGGGCCTCGCGGTGAACCTGCAGTCTGACCCGATGCGTGCGCTCGCGTGGCTGGAGGAGTCCGCGCATCCGGTCGACGTGCTGATCACCGACCAGACCATGCCCCGCCTCTGCGGGATGGAGCTCGCGACGCGGGCGAGCACCGCGCGCCCGGGGCTCGCGGTGGTCCTCTACACCGGCGGGGCCACCGAGTTCAGCGAAGCCGAGCTGCGCGCCGCAGGCGTGCGCTCGCTGCTGCGCAAGCCGATCGACCCGGCCCGGCTGCGGGCCGCGCTGGAGGACGTGCTCGGGATGCCGGGCCCGGGGACCGGCGGCGGCCCGCGCTAGCCGGGCGTTCCCGCGGCCCCGGGATCGGGCAGGCCGTCAGCAGCCGTCGGTGCACCTGCCGGCCCGGTCGAAGGTCATCGTGCGGCCGCTGAGCGGGATGTGCACCGGCACGGTGACCGCCGTCATGAAGGACTCGGTCTTGGTGCCGGGCAGGACCTTGCCGTCGCGTGTCGCCACCTCGTTGACGTGCGATGCGATGACGGTGGCCGGCCGCACCAGCTCGTTGATCACGTACGCAGCCTCCCGCGGTCCGGTGGTGAAGCCGTCGCCGATGTTCATCACGGCGAGCCGGGCCCGGTAGTGGCCGCGCACCACGGCGTCCTGTTCCGCCGTGATGCCGGTGTCGCCGGAGAGGTAGGCGACCAGACCGTTGCTGAAGGTGAGCACGAAGCCGGTCGGCTCTCCCACCGACCCGGCAATGCCGGCTTCCTTCATTGCCTTGCCGAGGTCGCCGCCGATGTAGTCCGGATCCAGGCCGTTGCTGTGCGACGCCGGGACCGTGGCGATCCGCACCCCGCCGACTGTCACGCTGCCGCCGAAGCGGGCGAGGACGGCGTTGCGCGGGTCGCCGCCGTTCGCCTTGAGCTTGTTGGCGAAGAAGGGCGGCATCTCGCTGCCGCTCACGATCTTCGCCTTCTTCGCCAGCGCGATGTTGACGGCGTTTGTGTTGGGGACTGCGGACACGGACATGTCCGGCTTCTGGCAGGTGCCCGAATCCGGCGCCTTCGCGTGCGAGTTGCCGACATGGTCGCCATGCATGTGGCTGACCAGGATCGCGTCGATCCTGCCCAGCCGGGCGTCCTCGGGCCCGGCGACGGTGCGGCCCGGATCGTAGAGGAGGCGGGTGCCGTCCGGATCCTCGAAGACCAGCGCCCGGTCCAGCGGGCAGAGCTCGCCCGCCGCGCCGCCGAGCGGCGTGACCTTGACGTCGGCCGCGATGACCGACTGTGCGATGGCCACCCCGAGCATGCCGGTTGCGGCCTTGCGGATCAGAGCCCGTGCTGTCATTTCGCGTCTCCTGATGCGTTTCTCGTTGGGCCTCGAAGAATAAACTGGCCTCCGGGAGAACTGTCGCATGACCCCTGATCGCCACGCCGGGAACGATTCCTGCGCCGCGGCGCGAATGCTGCCGCCCGGCCACAGGCACCACCGCACCGGCCGCCGGCCCGGCAACTGACCGGACCGGCGCCTTGCAGCTCGTCGTCGCCAGGCCTGAAGGCCTCTACTGTCCGCCGGGCGATTTCTTCATCGATCCCTGGCGGCCGGTGGAGCGGGCGGTCATCACGCATGCGCACGGCGACCACGCCCGCGGCGGCAGCGGCCGCTACCTGGCCGCGGCGGCCGGAGAGGTGGTATTGCGTACCCGCCTCGGGCCGATCGACCTGCAGCCGGTTGCCTACGGCGAGGTGGTGGAGCATCGCGGCGTGCGCATCAGCTTCCATCCCGCCGGCCATGTGCTCGGTTCCGCGCAGGTACGGATCGAGCACGGCGGCCAGGTGTGGGTGGTCTCCGGCGACTACAAGACCGAGGACGACGGCGTCTGCGCTGCCTTCGAGCCGGTGCGCTGCGACACCTTCATCACCGAGTCGACCTTCGGGCTGCCGATCTACCGCTGGGCGCCGCAGGCGAGCATCTTCGACGACATCGCCGACTGGTGGCGGCGCAATGCCGCCGACGGTCGCGCGAGCGTCCTCTACTGCTACGCGCTCGGCAAGGCGCAGCGCATTCTCTCCGGGCTCGACCTGTCGATCGGCCCGGTGGTGACACACGGCGCGGTGGCGACCGTCAACCAGGCCTACCGGGAATCGGGCATCCCGCTTCCGCCCACCCGGTCGGTCCGCGAGTTCGAGGCAGCCGGGCCGTCGCCGAACCGTGAGGCCCGGGCCGAGCTCGGCCGAGCCCTGGTGCTTGCACCGCCATCGGCTGCGCGCTCGCCGTGGCTGCGCCGTTTCCCCGACCCGGTGGACGCCTTCGCGAGCGGCTGGATGCAGTTGCGCGGCGCCCGGCGACGGCGCGGGGTCGACCGCGGCTTCGTGCTCTCGGACCATGCCGACTGGCCCGGACTGGGCGCCGCCATTCGGGCGACCGGCGCAGCGCGCGTCCTGGTAACCCACGGCAGTGTCGGGCCGATGGTGCGCTGGCTGCGCGAGCAGGGCCTGGACGCGGATGCGGTCGACACCCGCTTCAGCCTCGAGGACGACAGCTGATGCAGGCGTTCGCGCGGCTGTTCGCCGAGCTCGACGCGACCACCTCGAGCAAGGCGAAGCGCGCCGCGATGGTCGCGTACTTCCGCAGCGCGCCGCCCGAGGATGCAGCCTGGGCGGTCTACTTCCTCGCCGGCGGCAAGCCGCGCCAGCTGGTGCCCACCCGGGTGATGCGCGATGTGGCGCTGCACCTCTCCGGCCTGCCCGAGTGGCTCTTCGACGAGTGCTACCACGCCGTGGGCGACCTGGCCGAGACCATCGCATACCTGACCGGGCCGCCTGCCGGCGAATCGCTGCCGGCGGTCACGGATATGCCCGAGACGGACGGGCAGCCGGGGCTCGCGCGCTGGCTCGAGGAGCGCCTCCTGCCGCTGCGCGGGCAGCCGCCCGAGCTGGTGGGCGCCGAGCTTGCCGCCATCCTGCCCGCGCTCGATCCGGTGGCGCGCTTCCTTTGCGGCAAGCTGATCACCGGCGCGCTGCGCGTCGGCGTCTCGCGCCTGCTGGTGACCCGCGCGCTCGGCGAGGTGGCGGGTGTCGAGCCGCGGGTGATTGCCGAGCGTCTCTTCGGCTACACCGACCTCAACGCCCGCCCGGATGCCGCGCGCTATCTCGCGCTGGTCGCTCCGGAAGCGGCGTCCGCGGTCGACGGAGCGCGCGGCATCCAGCCGTATCCTTTCTTCCTGGCACAGTCGCTTTCCGAGCCGGCGCAGGTGCTGGCGGAACGGCTGGGCTCGCCCGCGGACTGGCTGGTCGAATGGAAGTACGACGGCATCCGCGCGCAGGTGGTCAACCGTGGCACGGTCGCGGTCTGGTCGCGCGGCGAGGAGCTGGTCACCGACCGCTTCCCGGAGCTCGCGACGATGGCGGCCCGCTTGCCATCGGGCTCGGTGATCGACGGCGAGATCCTGGTGTGGAAGGACGGCCGCGTCCAGCCGTTCGCCCAATTGCAGCAGCGGCTCGGCCGCAAGCGCCTCTCGGCGGCGCTGCTCGAGCGGCTGCCGCTCGCGCTGGTCGCCTACGACCTGCTGGAGTGGCAGGGGGAGGACTGGCGTGCCCGCCCGCTCGCCGAGCGCCGGCGGGTGCTTGCCGAGCTGGTGGCGGCAGCGCATGCCCGGGAGGCGGACGCCGCGGGATGCGCGCTCCAGCTGTCGCCGCTGGTGACGGCGGCCGACTGGGTGGCGCTCGATGCGCGGCGCATGGAGTCACGCGAACGGGGCGTGGAAGGGATGATGCTCAAGCCGGCGACATCCCGTTACGGCATCGGCCGTGTCCGCGATGCCAACAGCTGGTGGAAGTGGAAGGTGGACCCCTACAGCGTCGATGCCGTGCTCGTCTACGCGCAGCGCGGCAGCGGCAAGCGGGCGAGCCTCTACAGCGACTACACCTTCGCCGTCTGGGATGGCGACGATGCGGGCACACGACGGCTGGTGCCGTTCGCCAAGGCCTACTCCGGCTTGAGCGACGCGGAGCTCGCGGAGGTGGATCGGATCGTCCGTCGCACCACCGTGGAGAAGTTCGGCCCGGTGAGCAGCGTCACGCCGACGCTGGTGTTCGAGCTGGGCTTCGAGGGCATCGCCCGCAGCAGCCGCCACAAGAGCGGCATCGCGGTGCGCTTCCCGCGGATGCTGCGCTGGC
>JAEWEW010000030.1 GCA_023389175.1 Pseudomonadota bacterium
AGTGCCCGAGGTCCAGGTCCGTTTCCGCACCGTCCTCGGTGACGAAGACCTCCCCGTGCTGGAACGGGCTCATGGTGCCCGGGTCGACGTTGATGTAGGGGTCCAGCTTGAGAAGGGTCACCTTGACGCCGCGCGACTCGAGCAGCGCGGCCATCGACGCGGCGGCGATTCCCTTGCCCAGTGAGGAAACCACCCCGCCCGTGACGAACACAAATTTGGTCATGGCGGCTCCGGAAATTCGAAGTATATCAACCGTCCCGCCATGGCCGCCGCACCATTTCGCGCATCGCCTCGCTGAGCGGAGCGGACTTCTGGCGGACGGTATCGATCAGCACCACCTTTGCCGAGCCCCGTGCGCGGACCGTCTCCGGCTCGTCGGTGAGAGACATGTCGACATGGGTCATCACGCTGCTGCGCCCGACCTCGCCCACGTACTGGCGGGCAAGAACGGTGCCGGGATACTCGAATTGCCGCAGGAAGCTGCAGGCCGCGTTCACTATCACGAATCCCATCCCACCGGGCACCGGCCGCACGCCCAGCCGGTCGAACCAGCCGATGCGCACCTGTTCCATGTAGCGGAAATAGACCGTGTTGTTCACATGGCCCATCGCGTCCATGTCGCCCCAGCGGATCGGGATCGCCATCTGGAACACCAGGACCCGGTCGCCGTCCCGTCCGCCCGGGGCGGCGCCGCTATGCCCCGAAGCCATCGTCCGCCGTGACGACCGCGGCGTTGATGAAGTCGGACCGGTCGGAGGCGAGCAGCAGGAGGATCCCGTCGAGGTCTTCCGGCTGGCCGAGCCGCTTGCGCGGGAGCATGCTGATCAGCTTGCGCCCGCCCTCCGTGTCCCAGTGATGGTCGTTGAGCTCGGTGCGGATGTAGCCGGGACAGATCGCGTTGACATTGATGCTGTACCTGCCCCATTCATGCGCCATCGCCCGCGTCATGTGGATCACCGCGGCCTTGCTCATGCAGTAGGTCCCGATCTGGGCCACCACGCGCAGCCCGGCGAGCGACGCGATGTTGATGATCCGGCCGCGCGGCATGTGGGCCGGGTCGGCGGCCTTGGCCCGCTCGATCATGCGCCGCCCAACCGCCTGGGCGACGAAGAACGCGCCTCGCGTGTTGGTGTCCATCACGAAGTCGTAGTCCTCAGGCGTCACGTCCACCAGGCGCTGGGTGGTGCTCACGCCGGAGTTGTTCACCAGCACGTCGATCGGCCCGGCTTCGGCCTCGGCCGCGGTCACCGCCTGGGCGATGCCGGCCATGTCGGTGACGTCGAGCGGCACGACGCAGGCCGAGCCGCCCTGCGACTCGATCTCCGCCCGCATCTCCTTCAGCCGCTCGGTGCGGCGCGAGGCCAGCACCACGCGCGCCCCGTTCTCCGCCAGCACGCGGGCAAAGCGCGCGCCGAGCCCGCTCGAGGCGCCGGTAACCATGGCCGTCTTTCCGCTCAGGTCGAAGGTGGTGGTCATCGCGTGTTGCCTCGCTTGGTCGGGCCGCCTGGCTGCAGCGGCCGGCTTCTTCGGGCGGATGATCGCACACCGGGGACGGACCTCGCCTGCGCCGACCATGCCGGAATGCCGGGGCTGCCGCGCCCGGCAAGCCCCTCGCCCGCCAGTGTCCTGTTTGCGCCGGCGAAGAGCTTTCACCGACAATGGCCCGCATCGATCACCACCAGGGCGCCGCCAGAAGAAGACAATGGAAACCGAACGCGATTCGATGGAGTTCGACGTACTCGTGGTGGGTGGTGGGCCCGCCGGGCTCGCCGCGGCCATCCGGCTGAAGCAGCTCGCAGAGGCGAAGAACCGCGAGATCAGCGTTTGCGTCCTGGAGAAGGGATCCGAGATCGGCGCGCACATCCTCTCGGGCGCGGTGATGGACCCGCGCGCGCTGGCCGAGCTGCTGCCCGACTGGAAGGAGCGCGGCGCGCCGGTCACCACCGAGGTGAGCGAGGACCGGTTCCTCTTCCTGTCCGAAACCGGCGCGCGGCGCGTGCCCGGCTTCATGCTGCCGCCGTCGTTCAAGAACCACGGCAACTACGTGATCAGCCTCGGCAACCTGGTGCGCTGGCTGGGCGCGCAGGCCGAGGCGCTCGGCGTCGAGGTGTATGCCGGCTTCGCCGCGGCGGAGATCCTCTACGACGAGAACGGCGCGGTCAAAGGCGTGGCCACCGGCGATCTCGGCGTCGGGCGCGACGGCCAGCGCACCGACGGCTATCAGCCCGGCATGGAGCTGCATGCCAAGTACACCCTCTTCGCCGAGGGATCGCGCGGCCACCTGGGCAAGCGGCTCATCGAACGCTTCCGCCTGGACGAGGGCAAGGATCCGCAGAGCTACGGCATCGGCATCAAGGAGCTGTGGGAGATCAAGCCGGCACGGTTCAAGGCCGGCCTGGTGGTGCACACCGCCGGCTGGCCGCTCGACACCAGCACCTACGGCGGCTCCTTTCTCTATCACTTCGAGGACAACAAGGTCGCGGTCGGCTTCGTGCTCGGGCTGAACTATGCCAACCCGTGGCTTTCGCCGTTCGACGAGTTCCAGCGCTACAAGACCCATCCGGCCATCCGCGGCTTCTTCGAGGGCGGCAAGCGGCTCGGCTATGGCGCCCGGGCCATCACCGCGGGCGGGCTGAACGCGCTGCCGCGCCTGGTGTTTCCGGGCGGCGGACTGATCGGCTGCGACGCGGGATTCCTCAACGCCTCGCGCATCAAGGGCAGCCATGCCGCCATGAAGAGCGGCATGCTCGCCGCCGAGGCCGCCTTCGATGCGGTCGGCGCGGGCCGCCAGCGCGACGAGCTGACCGGCTATTCCAGCGCCTTCGAGTCGTCATGGCTGCATGACGAGCTCTCCCGGGCGCGCAACTTCAAGGCGGCGATGGGCCGCGGGCTCTGGACCGGCACGCTGCTGGTCGGCATCGACCAGACCGTCTTCCGCGGCAAGGCGCCGTTCACGCTGCGCACGAAGAAACATGACCACGAGTACCTGAGGCCGGCCTCGGAGTTCCAGCCGATCGCCTACCCCAAGCCGGACGGCAAGCTCACCTTCGACAAGCTCTCTTCCGTCTTCATCTCCAACACGAACCACGAGGAGAACCAGCCGGTCCACCTGACGCTCAAGGATCCCCGGGTACCGGTGGACGTGAACCTGGACCGCTTCGGCGGGCCGGAAAGCCGCTACTGCCCGGCGGGCGTGTACGAGTTCGTCAAGGGCGACGACGGCAGCGACCGGCTGCAGATCAACGCGCAGAACTGCGTGCACTGCAAGACCTGCGACATCAAGGATCCGACCCAGAACATCGTGTGGGTGACGCCCGAGGGCGGCGGCGGGCCCAACTACTCCGGCATGTGAGCGCCCCGGGGCCGGGCTGCGTCCAGCCCACCCCCCGAGGGGGCCAAGGAGACCTGGGGCGGCCCGGCGCTTCAGTGTGAGCGCCCCCAGGGCCGGGCCGCGCCCGGCCCGCCCCCCAAGGGGTCAAGGAAACTTGGGGCGGCCCGGTGTTTCCTTGAGATCGTTCGGGTCGCCCGCGGCATTAACATCCACCCTGTATAGGACAACCGGTAGCCATTCATGCAGAAAGTCTATCCATCGGCCGCCGCCGCCCTGCAGGGCGTGGTGGCGGACAACCAGGTGCTCGCCGTGGGCGGGTTCGGCCTGTGCGGCATTCCGGAGGCGCTGATCGACGCGCTCCGCGATTCGGGAGTCAAGAGCCTCACCTGCATCAGCAACAACGCCGGGGTCGACGATTTCGGCCTCGGGCGGCTGCTGCAGACCCGGCAGATCCGCAAGATGATCGCGAGCTACGTCGGCGAGAACAAGGAGTTCGAGCGGCAGTTCCTCGCCGGAGAGCTCGAGCTGGAGTTCACGCCGCAAGGCACGCTCGCGGAGAAGCTGCGCGCCGGCGGCTCGGGCATTCCCGCGTTCTTCACCCGCACCGGCGTGGGCACCATCGTCGCCGAGGGCAAGGAGGTGCGCAACTTCGACGGCCACGACTACGTGATGGAGCGCAGCCTGGTCGCCGACGTCGCGCTGGTGAAGGCCTGGAAGGCGGACCGCAGCGGCAACCTCCTCTACCGCAGGACCGCGCGGAACTTCAATCCGCTCTGCGCGATGGCGGGCAAGGTGACCATCGCGGAAGTGGAGGAGCTGGTCGAGGTCGGCGGCCTCGATCCGGATGCGATCCACACGCCGGGCATCTTCGTCCAGCGCATCGTCGTCAACGCGAATCCCGAGAAGCGCATCGAGCAGCGCACCATCCGGCAAGCCTAGGAGAGCAGCACATCATGGCATGGGACAGGAACCAGATGGCGGCGCGCGCTGCCAGGGAACTGCAGGACGGCTTCTACGTCAACCTCGGGATCGGACTGCCGACCCTCGTGGCCAACCACGTGCCGAAGGGCATCGAGGTGTGGCTGCAGTCGGAGAACGGGCTGCTCGGCATCGGCCCCTTCCCGACCGAGGACGAGGTGGATGCGGACACCATCAACGCCGGCAAGCAGACGGTGACCACGCTGCCCGGGTCCTCCATCTTCCACTCCGCCGATTCGTTCGCGATGATCCGCGGCGGCCACATCGACATCGCGATCCTGGGCGCGATGCAGGTCTCCGAGAAGGGTGACCTGGCCAACTGGATGATCCCGGGCAAGATGGTGAAGGGGATGGGCGGCGCGATGGACCTGGTCGCCGGCGTCGGCCGCGTGGTGGTGCTGATGGAGCATGTCGCCAAGGGCGATGCCCACAAGATCCTGAAGGCCTGCACGCTGCCGCTCACCGGCGTGGGCGTGGTGGACCGCATCATCACCGACCTCGCGGTGCTGGACGTGACGCCCCATGGGCTCGAGGTGGTGGAGCTGGCCCCGGGGGTTGACTTCGCCGAGGTTCAGGCGAAGACCGGCGCCGTCGTGAAGGCCGCCAAGGGCGTCGCCGCGTAGCCGGAAGTCATGAGGCTGCCGGCAGGCGGCCTCGCTCGGTGGCGGCCTCGCTCAACCGCGGCCCGCCCGGGCGCCGCCTCACCCAGGCGCGGCCGTGCTCGGGTACGGCCTCGCTCAGGCGCGGGACGCGAGCGCGACGGTCTGGCATGACGCAGGCAGCCTGCCTGAAGCAGGCCGTCTGCGGCGATGCTCCCGGAGCCCTGCGGCTCCGGAATTCCGGCGCCGCAGGGCTCCGGGGCAGGGCTCAGCGACCGCCGCCGCCGTAGGAGCCGCGGCCGCCGCCGCCACCCCCGTAGCCGCCGCCACCACCGCCGCCGTAGCCGCCACCACCGCCGCCACCGTAGCCACCACCGCCCGGCCGCCGGCCTCCTCCGCCGCCGCCGCCACCACCGGAGCGCTGCTCGTTGGCTTCGTTGACGACGAGGGCTCGGCCTTCCAGGTTGTGCCCGTTCAACGCCGCGATGGCCGCGCGCGCGGCTTCCGGGGTAGCCATGCTGACGAAGGCGAAGCCACGGGACCGGCCGGTTTCCCGATCCGTCACCACGCGGGCCTCGCTCACCTCACCATGGGCGGAGAAAAGCTGGGTCAGTTGGGCGTCGGTGGCGCGCCAAGGCAGGTTGCCTACATAGATCTTGGTCGACATGCGGAAGTCTCGGAGAGAGTGAAAAACATTGCATTGCCGGGTACTTCGCCCCCGGCCGCCCGTGCGGCCTGGCTGGAAAGACCTGAGAATGCAACCCGTCCGGAGCGCCTGCCGTTGGATAAACGGATGGCAGCCGCCCTGGAATTCTTGACCATGGGAGTGGATGAGACGGTGCGGGATCGGAGGTCGGCGTTGCCGTGCGCTGGGCGGGTTCGATTGGATGCGACAGATCAGAAATGATCGGGCAATTGAATCGATGCGGTTCCTGCCAGTGCCGGTGGACGATCGCAGTACGTCCGGAAAGACGTCCGACGCAACGACAGCGGTGCCCGGGAAGCAGTGCCTGGAGGCCGTCCGGATGACGTCGGTGCTCCCGGAAGCCGGGGTCGTCGATCAAGTGTAGCGCGTTCTTTGCGCCGTGGCACATGGCCCGGAAAAAATAGTTGAAGGCCTCCGGATACTGTATAAAATCACAGGCGAGCCTCCCTTCCGGAGCACTCCCGCTGCCACTGCAGAGGCTTCCCTCCTGCAGAAGCGTCCCCTGGAGCCGCCATGCGTGAACTCACCCCTCGTCAACTGGAAATCCTGGAGCTGATCAAGCGCCACCTGGCCACCACCGGGTTTCCGCCCACGCGCGCGGAGATCGCCACGGAGCTCGGCTTTCGTTCGGCCAACGCCGCGGAGGAGCACCTCAAGGCGCTCGCGCGCAAGGGCGTGATCGAGCTCACTTCCGGCGCGTCGCGCGGCATCCGCCTGATGCTGCTGCCCGCGGCGGCGCCGACGGCAGGAGCCCCGGCCGGCGGCCGGCCGGCCCGGCGCCAGCCTGGCGGCAATGCCCTCGGCAATGCCATCAGCGCGGTCCAGGTGGCGCTCACCCTGCCCCTGGTCGGTCGGGTCTCTGCCGGCAGCCCCATCCTCGCGGAGGAGCATGTGGAAGCGAGCTACGCCATAGACCCGGATCTCTTCAGCGCCCGGCCGGACTACCTGCTCCGGGTGCGTGGCCTCAGCATGAAGGATGCCGGCATCCTGGATGGCGACCTGCTCGCGGTGAAGAAGTCTTCGGAGGCACGCAACGGCCAGATCGTGGTGGCCCGCCTAGGCAATGACGTCACCGTCAAGCGTTTCCGCCGCCATGCCAACCGGGCCATGATCGAGCTGCTGCCGGAGAACCCGGATTTCGAGCCGATCGTGGTGGATTCGCGCAGCGAGGACTTCGCGCTCGAAGGCATCGGCATCGGCCTCATCCGCAAATCGGCCTCCTTCTGAACGCCCCCAGGGCCGCCCCTCCCCGGAAACGAAGTCATCCAGGAACGAAGGCATGTCGGCAGCATCGACAGCAAGCAGGATCCACAGGCAGCTCTGGCAGGCAGACCAGCTCGGCCATGCCACGGTGGCGGCCCATCCCAGCGGTTTCGCGGAGCTGGATCCGCAGCTGCCGGGCGGCGGCTGGCCGCTCGGCATGCTGACGGAGCTGATCGCCCGCAACCCGGGCGTCGGCGAGCTGCGCCTCTTGATTCCCGTGCTCCGGCAGCTGACGCTGGAACGCAAGGTGGTGATCATGCTGGCGCCGCCGCTCGTTCCCTATGCGCCGGCCCTGGCCGGCTTCGGCATCGATCTCGATTACCTCCTCATCATCCAGGCACCCAATGCGGCTGACCGGCTGTGGGCGGTGGAGCAGACCCTGAAGAGCACCAGCTTCGGCGCCCTGCTCGCCTGGCTGCCGCAGGATCGCACCCGGCCGGAGCATCTCCGGCGGATGCAGCTGGCGGCCCAGTCCTCCCACGGTCCGGTCTTCCTCTTCCGCGAGCTGCCTGCCCAGTTCGAATCCTCGCCCGCGCCGCTGCGGCTGTTGCTGCTGCCCCGGCCGGAGCAGCGGCTGGCCGTCCAGGTGCTGAAGCGACGCGGCCCCCTGCTCACGGATCCGATCCTGCTCCGGTTGCCGCAACCGCCGCTCGCCCTGCGCTTGCGCATGGGCGGCAGCACGCCAGCGGATCGTCCGGTGCGGCAACCCCTGCAGGGCATCCAGGCACGGCCGGCACCCACCACCCTGCTCTCCTGATCGTCCTCCGGAAGACCTGGTCTTCCGTCGGCCGAACCCGTGAAGTCGCATGCTCTGGCTAGGGATCCATCTGCCTCACCTGCCGCTGGAGGTCTTCGAGCGCGGGCTCGCGGATCGCAACGCGGACGGCACCGCCGCTTGCGCGCTCGCCATCGCCCGGCGCGCCACCATCGAGCTCGCCAACGCAGCCGCGCGGGAAGCCGGGGTGCATCCCGGGCAGAAGCGCGCCACCGCGCTTGCCGTCGCGCCTGCGCTGGTCATCCG
>JAEWEW010000071.1 GCA_023389175.1 Pseudomonadota bacterium
GCCGATGTGCTCCGAGGACTCCATCAGCCGGTGCGCTGCAGCCGCGTCCTCCAGCGGGAATTCCTTGTGGATCACCGGCAGGATCCGGCCCTGTTCCAGCAGCGGCCAGATGTTGGCGCGCAGCTCCGACGCAAGGCGGGCCTTCTCCGCGCTCGGCCGCGGCCGCAGCGTGGAGCCGGTGAAGGTGAGGCGCTTGATCATGAGCGGCATCCAGTCCAGCTCGACCCGCGACGGCTGCAGGAAGGCGATCTGGGACAGCCGCCCCTCGACGGCCAGGCAGCGCAGGTTGCGCTCGATGTAGGAGCCGCCCACCATGTCCAGGATCACGTTCACACCGCGCCCTTCCGTCAGGCGCGAAACCTCGGTGACGAAGTCCTGCGTCCGGTAGTTGATCGCCGCGTCGGCGCCGAGCTTCTTCGCCGCGGCGGCCTTCTCGGCGTTGCCGACCGTGCAGAACACCCGGGCGCCCCATGCCTTGGCCATCTGGATCGCGGTGACGCCGATGCCCGAGGTGCCGCCGTGGATCAGGGCGGTCTCGCCCTTGGCGAGGCGCCCCCGCTCGATGAGGTTGGACCAGACGGTGAAGTAGGTCTCCGGCAAGGCGGCGGCCTGCAACATGGACAGGCCCTTCGGCACCGGCAGCACCTGGCCGGCCGGCGCGGTGGCGAACTGCGCATAGCCGCCGCCGTTGGTCAAGGCGCAGACCGCATCGCCGACCTTCCATTCGTCCACGCCCTGCCCGACTTCGGCGATCTCGCCGGCGACTTCCAGGCCGAGGTGAGGGGAGGCGTCCGGCGGCGGCGGGTAGCGGCCGCTGCGCTGCAGGACGTCCGGCCGGTTGACCCCCGCGTAAGCGACCTTGATCAGGACCTCGCCGGCGCCGACCTCGGGCCGGTCCCCGTCCTTCAGGACCAGGACGTCCGGGCCGCCTCCGCTACCGTGATCGATGTACTTCATCTCAGAACCTGTGCCCCGTCAACGAATGAATTGCCTGACATGTTCGGCACCCAGGCCGACCCGCGCGAAATGCTCCCGGTATTTCTCGATGCGGGTGAACACGTCGTCATAGCCGGTGCTGCGGCCCTCCGTGTCCACGTACATCAGCGCGCCGTGGACGGTGAAGAGCGTCACCATCTCGGCACAGTCGTCCGGGACGACCAGCGTGTGGGTCTCCCCCGGTGGCTCGAACACATAGCTGTTCTCGTGCGCCACCCAGTCGTGCTCCAGGTAGTACCAGCTGCCCCGCATCACCAGTGCATGAACCTGGCCCGAATGCCGGTGCCGCTGCAGGACGCCGGAACGGCGGACCCGCAGCAGGTGGACATAGAATCCGCCGGTGACATTGAGATGGATGGGCCGTGACCAGGTGTCGGGGCCGACCGGCGCCCACAGCCGCTCGTCAGCGGTATCGATGTCCGGCAGCATCATGTCCGGCGCCATGCCCCATGGTTGCGGCCGTGCATAGGGCTGCAGCCCGGCGGGCGGCGTCGGCTTGGTGCCTCGTGCCGCGCGGTCTTCCATTACCTTGGCCATCGACTACTCCTCCCGGAACCGTGGACAGGCTCCCTGCACTGCGTTCGGGCCGGCGCCCGAGCCGGCCTGCCAATTCCCACACTTTACTATCGAATCCAATGTCCCCCGGAAACGCCAGACCTGCCACCCTGGACGAGGCCGCCGACGACCGCGTCGCGCAGCTGGTCGCTGCCGCCCGCGCGCTCGGCGCGGCGGCCGGCGCACTGCGCTTCGCGCCGCCGGTCACGCATGTCTACAACCCGCTCGAGTACGCCTGGGAAGGCCACCTCGCCTACCTGCGCCGGTTCGGCCACGGCCGCAAGCGCATCGTCTTCCTCGGCATGAACCCGGGTCCGTTCGGCATGATGCAGACCGGCGTGCCTTTCGGCGAAGTGGCCGCGGTGCGCGACTGGATGGGCATCCGCGCGGAGATCCATCCGCCGGCGCACCAGCATCCGCGGCGGCCGATCGAGGGCTTCGACTGCAAGCGCTCGGAGGTGAGCGGGCGCCGCCTCTGGGGCTGGGCGGCACTGCGCTACGGCAGCGCGGACGCGTTCTTCCGCGAGGCCTTCGTCATCAACTATTGCCCGCTGGTCTTCCTGGAGGCCTCGTGCCGCAACCGTACGCCGGAGCAGCTGCCGGCAGCCGAGCTGCGACCGCTCTACGCAGCTTGCGACGTCCATCTTGCCGCGGCGGTGAGGGCGCTGCAGCCGGAATGGCTGATCGGGATCGGTGGCTTCGCCGAGAAGCGCCTGCGTCGCCTGGTCGAAGGCGACCTGCTCGACGCCGAGCAGGCCCGCCGCCTGCAGGTCGGCCAGATACTGCACCCGAGCCCCGCCTCCCCGGCGGCGAACCGCGGATGGATCGAGGCGGTGGACGAGCGCCTGCGGGCCTACGGGCTGCTCAAGGGCACGGGCTAAAACTCGCTGACCTTGATACCGGAGGTTGCGACGAAGTCCCTCCAGTTCGGCATGTCGCGATCTACTATTGAAAACGTTGCGGCCATCACCGCGGCCGCGATCACCGATGGAGTGCCGTCATGAGCATGGTCGACCTTCCCGGGATGAAGTTCCAGCTGGGCGATGACATCGCCCAGCTGCGCGATGCCCTGCAGCAGTTCGTCGCCCGCGAGATCAGCCCGCGCGCCGCCGAGATCGACCGCACCGACCAGTTCCCGATGGACCTGTGGCGCAAGCTCGGGGAGCTCGGCATGCACGGGTTGACGGTTTCGGAGGAGTACGGCGGAACCAACCTTGGCTACCTGGCCCATGTCGTCGCCATGGAGGAGATCTCCCGCGGCTCGGCCTCGGTCGGCCTGTCCTACGGCGCGCACTCCAACCTCTGCGTCAACCAGATCCACCGCAACGGCACCGCGCAGCAGAAGGCGCGATACCTGCCCGGCCTGGTCGCCGGCACCGCGGTCGGGGCGCTGGCCATGTCGGAGCCGGGCGCCGGCTCCGACGTGGTGTCGATGAAGCTGCGTGCGGACTTCAAGGGCGACCGCTGGATCCTGAACGGCTCGAAGATGTGGATCACCAACGGGCCGGACGCGGACGTCCTGGTCGTCTACGCCAAGAACGACTTGCATGCCGGGCCGCGCGGCATCACGGCCTTCCTGGTGGAGAAGGGATTCAAGGGCTTCTCGGTCGCCCAGAAGCTGGACAAGCTCGGCATGCGCGGAAGCCATACCGGGGAGCTGGTGTTCCAGGATTGCGAGGTGCCGGCGGACAACATCCTCGGCGGCGTCGGCGAGGATCCGCGCACGGGGGTGGGTCGCGGCGTCAACGTGCTGATGAGCGGCCTCGACTTCGAGCGGGCCGTGCTTGCCGGCGGGCCGCTCGGGATCATGGCCGCCTGCATGGACGTGGTGATCCCGTATGTGCACGAGCGCAAGCAGTTCGGCCAGCCGATCGGCGAGTTCCAGCTCATGCAGGGCAAGCTTGCCGACATGTACACCACCCTGATGGCATGCCGCGCCTATGTCTACGAGGTGGGCCGGCAGTGCGACCGGTCGCGCGCCGGGGAGGTGGACGTGCGCGAGCTGCGCAAGGATGCGGCCGGCGCGATCCTCTATGCCGCGGAGAAGGCTACCTGGATGGCCGGCGAAGCGATCCAGTGCCTCGGCGGCAATGGCTACATCAACGATTACCCCACCGGCCGGCTTTGGCGCGACGCCAAGCTGTACGAGATCGGGGCGGGCACGTCGGAGATCCGCCGGATGCTGATCGGCCGCGAGCTGTTCGGCAGCACCTGACCGGATGCCCCGCTCGCTTCGCTCCGGGCGCTGCTGACATGACCACACGGGCGCCAGCGGCGCTCGCCGATGCGATCGCCGCCACGATGCTGGCCGGCTTCGACCGCCACTACGCGCGCTTTCGCTACAACGCGCAGCAGGCCAAGGCCTGCTTCGAGGCGGGCGACTGGCACGCGATCCGGCGGCTCGCGCGCGAGCGGATCACCTTCTACGACGAGCGGGTGCGGGACGCGGTGGACGATCTGCGCCAACGCTTCACCGAGGCCGAGCTGCAGGACGCGACCGCGTGGCGCACGATCAAGCGGCGCTACCTTGCCCTGCTGGCCGAGCACCTGCAGCCGGAGCTGGCGGAGACGTTCTTCAATACCGTCAGCACCAAGATCCTGCACCGGCGCTACTTCCGCAACGACTTCATCTTCGTGCGCCCGGGCACCGCCACCGACTACCTGGACGCGACGCCGCCGTCGTTCCGCTCCTACTATCCGGCGGAGCGGGGCTGGGAAGTCGCGTTTCGCGAGATCGTGATCGACATGGGGCTCGCCTGCGGCTACCAGGACATCGAACGGGACCTCGGCCGCGTGATCGAAGCGGGCCGCCGGCATTTCGGGACGCAGTTCCAGCCGGCGAGCGACTGCCAGCTCAACGTCCTGCGCTCGCTCTTCTTCCGCAACAAGGCCGCCTACCTGGTCGGGCGCCTGGTGAACGACGGCGAGGTGCAGCCGTTCGCGATCCCGATCCTGCGCGATGCGCGCGGGCGCCTCTTCCTGGACACGGTGCTGTTCGGCACCGAACGGCTGGAGATGCTGTTCAGCTTCACCCGCGCCTATTTCATGGCCGACATGGAGGCGCCGTCGGCCTACGTCCGGTTCCTGCAGTCGCTGATGCCGACCAAGCCGCAGGCGGAGCTCTACACCATGCTCGGCCTGCACAAGCAAGGCAAGACGCTCTTCTATCGCGACCTGCTGCAGCATCTCTCGCACTCCACGGACCGCTTCGTGGTCGCTCCCGGCATCAAGGGACTGGTGATGGGCGTCTTCACGCTGCCGTCGTTCCCGTTCGTCTTCAAGTACATCAAGGACGTGCGCGGCAAGGAGGTGAGCCGCGCCTACGTGGAGGAGCGGTACCACCTGGTGAAGACCCATGACCGCGTCGGGCGCATGGCCGACTCCTGGGAGTACTCCGACGTCCCGTTCCCCATCGACCGGCTCGATCCGGCGCTGCTCGCGGAGCTGGGCGAGACCGCACCCTCGCTGATCGAGGACGAGGGGGACCGGCTGGTGATCCGGCATCTCTACATCGAGCGGCGGATGGTGCCGCTCAACCTCCACCTGGAGACCGCCGACGAGGACGATCGCGTGCGCGCCGTGCGGGAGTACGGCCAGGCGATCAAGGACATGGTCGCCGCCAACATCTTCCCCGGCGACATGTTGTTCAAGAACTTCGGCATGACCCGGCAGGGGCGCGTCGTGTTCTACGACTACGACGAGGTGCGCTACCTCACCGAATGCAACTTCCGCCGGGTGCCGCCGGCGCGCACGCCGGAGGACGAGATGGCGGCCGAGCCGTGGTATCCGGTGGGCCCCCAGGACGTGTTCCCGGAGGAGTTCGCCACGTTCCTGCTGGGCAATCCGCGGGTGCGCGGCCCCTTCCTGCGCTACCACGCGGACCTGCTCTCGGCCGAATTCTGGCAGGAGCGCCAGGCGCGAATCCGCGCCGGCGTGCTGGAGGACGTCTTTCCGTATCCCGAGCGCCTGCGCTTCCCGCGCGAGGCGGCGGACGCCGGCCGGACGGACGACCCTGCCGGGGGCACCCCGCGGGCCGAGGCGGTACCATGAGGGGCGTGATTACCGACGGGAGAGTCGACATGAATGATCCGATCGTCATCGTTTCCGCAGCGCGCACGCCGGTCGGCGGCATGATGGGCGAGCTGTCCGGCATTGCCGCGACCGACCTGGGCGCCACCGCCATCCGCGCGGCCGTCGAGCGCGCCGGGATCAAGCCCGAGCAGGCGCAGGAAGTGTTCATGGGCTGCGTCCTCCCCGCCGGCCTCGGCCAGGCGCCGGCGCGGCAGGCCGCGATCAAGGCCGGCCTGCCCCAGGCGGTGGGCGCCACCACCGTCAACAAGGTCTGCGGCTCCGGCATGAAGGCCGCGATGCTGGCGCATGACCTGCTGCTCGCCGGCAGCCAGGAGATCATCGTCGCGGGCGGCATGGAGAGCATGAGCAATGCGCCCTACCTGATGCTGAAGGGCCGGGGCGGCTATCGCTACGGCCATGCCACCCTGTTCGACCACATGGCTTATGACGGGCTGGAGGATGCCTACGAGAAGATGCCCAACGGCGGCGGCAAGTCCATGGGCAACTTCGCCGAGGACTGCGCCTCGAAGTACGAGTTCAGTCGCGAGGCGCAGGACGAGTACGCCATCGAATCGTCGCGCCGCGCCCGCAAGGCGAACGAGGACGGCTCCTTCTCCTGGGAGATCGCTCCGGTGACCGTTGCCGGCCGCAAGGGGGAGACGGTAATCGAGCGCGACGAAGCGCCCTTCAAGGTGAATCCGGAGAAGATCCCGACGCTCAAGCCCGCCTTCCGCAAGGAGGGCACGGTGACCGCCGCGAGCTCCTCGTCGATCTCCGACGGCGCGGCGGCGCTGGTGCTGATGCGCCGCTCCACGGCCGACAAGCTCGGCGTGAAGCCGCTCGCCACCCTGCTCGCCCATGCCACCCATTCCCAGGAGCCGCAGTGGTTCACCACCGCGCCGGTCGGCGCGATCGAGAAGCTCTACGCGAAAACCGGCTGGAAGACCGGCGACGTGGACCTGTTCGAGCTCAACGAGGCTTTCGCCGTGGTGGCCATGGCGGCGGCGAAGGAGCACGGCATCCCGCGGGAGAAGCTCAATGTCCACGGCGGCGCCCTGGCGCTCGGGCATCCCATCGGCGCCTCGGGCGCGCGACTGATCGTCACGCTGATCGGCGCGCTGCGCAAGCAGGGCGGCAAGCGCGGCGTGGCATCGCTGTGCATCGGCGGTGGCGAGGCCACCGCGGTCGCGATCGAGCTGGCGTGAGCGCCGCCGCCCGGCCGCCCGTAGGCGGTGCTCCCTCCCTCCGGGAGGTGGTCGCGCTTCGCGACCCGAGGGTACACGAATGAAGCTGGCGGGAGGCACCGCGCCGTCATGCCCACCGCGTTGATCGTCGGCGCCTCCCGCGGTATCGGCTTCGAGTTCGCGCGCCAGTACCATGCCGAGGGCTGGCGCGTCTTCGGCACGTTCCGGGGGGAACCGGATCGTGTCCGGCTGCGCGATCTGGGTGTCCAGACGCTCAAGCTCGACGTCCTCGATGCGAACGATCTCGCCGCCTTCGGCTGGCAGATGGACGGCGAGCGGGTGGACGCGCTGATCATGAATGCGGGGGTGTACGGACCGCGCACCAGCAGCACGCAGCGGCCGCCGACGCAGGATGAGTTCGACCAGGTGATGCGCACCAACGTGCTGTCGGCGATGCGGCTGCTGCCGATGGTGGCGCCGATGCTCTCGCCGAGTCGCGGCACCATGGCCTTCGTGTCGAGCCGCATGGGCTCCATCGCCGCCGCGGGCGCGAGCTACGGGATGCTCTACCGGGTGTCGAAGGCGGCGGTCAACATGGTCGGCAAGCTCGCGCACGTGGACATGGCGCCGCTCGGCGTGCGCGTCGTCATCCTGCATCCCGGCTGGGTGCGCACCGACATGGGCGGGCCCAACGCGGAGGTGGACGTGGAGCGCAGCGTCGCCGGCATGCGCCAGGTGATCGCCGATCCGCTCGCCCACCCGGGCGGCGGATTCTACGACTACCGCGGCCAGTCGCTCGCCTGGTAGGCACGAGGAGGCGGCATGCTCGCGACCCCGGAGCTCGAGATGGTGCGCGACACGGTGCGCGCCTACGTGAACGATCACGTGAAGCCGCATGCAGCCGCCTGGGATCGCGACGGCACCTTTCCGGCGCAGGCGCTGAAGGGGCTGGCCGAGCTCGGCTGCTTCGGCATCGCGGTGCCGCAGGAGTGGGGCGGCGCCGGCCTGGACTACGCGGCGCTCGCGGTGATCCTGGAGGAGATTGCCGCCGGTGACGGCGCCACCTCGACCATCATCTCGGTCAACAACTGCCCGGTGTGCTCCATCCTGCTCGCCTGGGGCAGCGACGAGCAGAAGCGGCAGTGGCTCGCGCCGCTTGCGAGCGGCCGCATGCTCGGCGCCTTCTGCCTCACCGAGCCGCAGGCGGGCTCCGACGCGTCGTCGCTGCGCACCACCGCCACGCCGGTGGGCGATGGCAGCGGCTGGCACCTGGACGGGGTGAAGCAGTTCATCACCTCCGGCAAGCATGGGGACGTGGCGATCGTCATGGCGGTCACGGACCGGGAGGCCGGCAAACGGGGCATCTCGGCGTTCCTGGTGCCAACCGATTCCCCCGGCTACCATGTCGACCGGCTGGAGGACAAGCTCGGCCAGCATGCGTCGGACACGGCGCAGGTCCGCTTCGAGCGCTGCTTCGTGCCCGCGGCGAATCTCATCGGCGAGCCAGGCGCGGGTTACCGGATCGCGCTCTCGGGCCTGGAGGGCGGACGCATCGGCATCGCCGCGCAGTCGCTCGGCATGGCAAGGGCCGCCTTCGAGGCCGCCCTCGCCTATGCGCGCGAGCGGCAGGCCTTCGGCCAGCCGCTGATGGAGCACCAGGCGGTGCAGTTCCGGCTGGCGGACATGGCCACCGCGATCGAGGCGGCACGCCACCTGATCGCCCACGCGGCAAGCCTCAAGGATGCCGGGCGACCCTGCCTCAAGGAGGCGGCAATGGCGAAACTCTTCGCCTCGGAGATGGCCGAGCGGGTGTGCTCCGACGCGATCCAGATCCACGGCGGCTACGGCTACGTGCGCGACTTCCCGGTGGAACGCATCTACCGCGACGTGCGCGTCTGCCAGATCTACGAGGGCACCAGCGACATCCAGAAGATCCTGATCGGCCGCGCGCTCGCGGCCGGTTGAAACCGGCGGCCACGCCGACATCGAGGAGTCCATTCTTGAGCATGACCACGACACAGGCGGGCAGCGGCACGGCACCGGCCGATGCCCCCCTCACCACACCGGCCGGCGAGGTCGACTTCTACTTCGACTTCAGCTCACCCTATTCCTACCTCGCCGCCGAGTCCATCGAGGACCTCGCGGCGCGCTACGGCCACAAGGTGAACTGGCGCCCGATGATGCTGGGCGTGATCTTCAAGACGACCGGCAGCGCGCCGCTCACGGAGCAGCATCCCTGGCGGGCAAGCTACTCGGTGATGGATTTCCGGCGCAGCGCGGACATGTCCGGCGTGCCCTTCCGCTATCCGTCGCGCTTCCCGCAGGCGAGCCACAACGCCGCGCGGGTGCTGCTGTGGCTGCAGGAGAATGCGCCCGAGAAGGCACGGCCGTTCGCCCTTGCCGTCTTCCGCAGCCTCTTCGTGCACGACGGGGACATCCAGTCGGCCGACAACCTCGCGAGCCTCGGACGGGTGCTGGGCATCGACGAAGCCGGCCTGCGCGCGGCGATCCAGGACCCGGGCATCAAGCAGAAGCTCGCGGCCTGCAACGAGTCGGCCCAGGCCCGAAAGGTGTTCGGCGCGCCGACCTTCTTCGTCGGCACCGAGCAGTTCTGGGGCCACGACCGAATGCCGCACCTCGAGCGGCGGCTCGGGCAGCTCGCTGCCGAGCGCAAGGCCGGGTAATGGGCCGGCAGGAGAGCGACATCGCGACAGCCGATGCCGGATCGTCGACCGCGCGCCGCACCGTCGTCCCCCCCGACCGGCCGGGCCTGCACGGCGTCCCGGATGCGGTTATCTTCGACTGCGACGGCGTGCTGGTCGACAGCGAACCGATCACCAACGGCGTCCTGTGCGAGATGCTGAACGAGCTCGGGCTCGACTTCGACCTCGAGCGGACCATCCGCACCTTCATGGGGAAGTCGGTGAAGGACGAGATGGCCGCGATCGAGGCGATGATCGGGCGCGCGCTGCCGGCCGACTGGCACCGGCAGTTCGTGCTGCGCCGGGACGAAGCGCTCGCCGGGCGCGTCGGCCCGATCCCGGGCGCGCGCGCCGTGGTGGAGCGACTCGCCGCGCGCGGCATGCCGTTCGCAGTGGCTTCCGGCGCCGACTGCGCCAAGATGCGCCTGACGCTCGGCCGGTCCGGCCTGCTGCCGTTCTTCGCGCAGCACATGTTCGGCGCCGACATGGTGCCGCGCGCCAAGCCGGCGCCCGACGTCTACGAGCTCGCGATGCGCACGCTTGGCGTCTCGCCCAACCGCACGGTGGTGATCGAGGACACGCCCACCGGCATCCGCGCCGGCGTCGCGGCCGGCACCACGGTCTACGCGCTTGCGAGCCTCAACACCCCGGCCGTGCTGCTCGA
>JAEWEW010000151.1 GCA_023389175.1 Pseudomonadota bacterium
CATCAGGTGCGGGAAGTCGACGTTCCACGGATGCGGCGGCACGTACGGGCACTTCGTCATGTAGCAGAGGTCGCACAGGTAGCACTGGTCGACCACTTCCCCGTAGGCGGCCTTGGGCACGCCGTGCACCTCGCCGTCGTCCGTGGCATCCACCAGGTCGAACAGCGTGGGAAACGACTGGCACAGGCTCACGCAGCGGCGGCAGCCGTGGCAGATGTCGAAGACCCGCTCCATCTCGGCCAGGGTTGCCGCCTCGTCGTAGAACGACGGATCCTGCCAGTCGATCGGATGGCGCGTCGGCGCCTCGAGATTGCCTTCTCGTGTCATGCCAGGCCGTCCTGGTGTGTGCGAAGCCGATGGGAATGCAGAACGGGCCGGGGGCGGCCCGTCGTTTCAACGGCGCCGCCCCGACCCGGATGACGACCGCGGATGCGGTCAGTCGACGAACGCGTCCAGCGCCTTCTGATAGCGGTTGGCGTGCGAGCGCTCGGCCTTGGCCAGCGTCTCGAACCAGTCCGCGATCTCGTCGAAGCCTTCCTCGCGGGCGGTCTTGGCCATGCCCGGGTACATGTCGGTGTACTCGTGCGTCTCCCCGGCGACCGCGGCCGCGAGGTTCTGGCGGCTGTTGCCGATCGGCAGGCCGGTGGCCGGATCCCCCACGGCCTCCAGGAACTCCAGGTGGCCATGCGCATGGCCGGTTTCGCCTTCCGCGGTGGAGCGGAACAGCGCCGCGACATCGTTCTGCCCCTCGACGTCCGCCTTGTTTGCGAAGTACAGATAGCGCCGGTTCGCCTGCGATTCGCCGGCGAAGGCGTCCTTCAGGTTCTGCTCGGTCCGGGAACCCTTCAAGTTGGCCATGATCTCCTCCTCACTGGATGAAAACGACATGCCGGCGGGCAGCCCGGGCGGATGCTGCCGGCTCGCCGCGCTACCGTATCAAAGACCCGGCCGCGCGGCCAATGCATAACGTCAATCTCCGCGATAGGCGCTGCCGATGCCCTGGTCAGTCCTGCAGCGACTTCCACATCTCGATGTCGCGCTCCGCGGTCCAGACCCGCGGCACCTTGATGCCGCTTGCCTCGTCATAGGCTCGCGAGACGTCGAACGGCAGGCAGTGCTCATAGATGAACACCTGGCCGAAGACCGGATCCATCACCTTGCGCGTGTCCGCGAACACCTCCTTGAGCGACTTGCCGGACGCGACGCCGGCCTTCGCGGTCTGGTAGAGATCCGTGACCCACTTCTTGGTGTAGTCGATGCCCTTGTTGACGTCGGCGGCATTCTCGAGCGCCGGACCCCGTCCCGGCACCAGCTTCTGGGCGCCCAGCGCGCGCAACGCCTCCAGGGTCGCGGGCCACTCTTCCAGGTGGGCGTCACCGGTGTACACGCCCGCGTTGTACTCGACCAGGTCGCCGGAGAAGCAGACCCGCTGCGACGGGATCCAGGCGATCGTGTCGCCGCGGGTGTGACCCGGCCCGATGTGCATGAGCTTGACCTCCAGCTTGCCGAGGTGCAGCGTCATCTCGCGCTCGAAGGTGATGTCCGGCCAGGTGAGCCCGGGGATGGACTCCACCGCCTGGAAGAGGCGCGGGAAGCGCTCGATCTCGCTCTTCATGTCGGCGGCGCCGCGCTCCCTGATCAGCTCGTAGGTGCCCTGGCTGGCGATGACCGCCTGCGCGCCTTCCTTGAAGTAGGCCGATGCGCCAAGCACCCGCACAGCGTGGTAGTGCGACAGCACGACCCACTTGATCGGCTTGTCGGTGACCTCGCGGATGCGCGCGATCAGGTCCTGCGCCATCACCGGCGTCGCGGTGGCGTCGATGATCATGCAGCAGTCGTCGCCGACGATCACGCCTGAATTGGGGTCGCCCTCGGCGGTGTACGCGTAGGCGTTCTCGGAGAGCTGGGTGAAGGTAATCTTCTTGGCGGTGAGGTCCGCCTTGGAGGCGAAGGTTGCGCTCATGGGAATCTCCTCTTGCGGGACCGCGTCCCTGGCTGGCCGCGGTCCGGTGTCCTGTGGCTCATGGTACCCGAGCCGGGGGGAGCGCCTCAGCGGAACAGCTTGCGGTACTGCACGAAGCCGCTGCGGTCGGCAACCTGGTCGTACAGCTTCATCGCGGCGGTGTTGGTCTCGTGGGTCAGCCACCAGACCCGCGAGCAGTCCATCGTCGCGGCGCGCTCGTAGACATGCTGGATCAGCGCCCTGCCGATGCCCTTCGCGCGCCGGCGTGGGTCCACGAACAGGTCCTGCAGGTAGCAGTAGTCGCCGGTGGTCCAGGTGCTGCGGTGGGTCAGGTAGTGGACGATGCCGGCCAGCTTGCCTTCGATTTCCGCCACCGCACACCACATCGGCTCGCCCTCGTCCAGCAGGCGCTGCCAGGTCATTGCCGTGGTGGCGGGGTCGATGTCCACCCGGTAGAACGCCTGGTAGCCGCGCCAGAGGTCCAGCCAGGCCAGGTGGTCCGCCGGGGTCGCGAGGCGAACGGTCAGGCTCGAGTCGTGTTCCATGCTGCATCCGGTCGATTGAAGCGATCCAACATTCTTGACGATGCCGGCGCATCCGGCCAGCCCTCGCGGATGACGCCGCGAGAACGGACTGCGCGATCCCCGGGCGCGTCGCCGCGGCGCCGGACATGGCCGATAATGCATCCCTGACCAAGGAGACCGAACATGCCCGCCCTTCTGCCTGACGTCGATCCCGACGGCCTGCTTGAATACTCGGTGGTCTATACCGACCGCGCGCTCAACCACATGTCCCGCAGGTTCCAGGGCGTCATGAAGGACATCTCGCGGGTACTGAAGACGGTGTACCGCGCGCACTCGGCGATCGTCGTGCCGGGCTCGGGCACCTTCGGGATGGAGGCGGTGGCCCGCCAGTTCGCCACGGACCGCAAGGTCCTGGTGATCCGCAACGGCTGGTTCAGCTACCGGTGGTCGCAGATCTTCGAGATGGGCCGCGTGACGTCCGAGACGCTCGTGCTCAAGGCCCGGCCGGTGGCCGGGGAGCGGCAAGCCCCGTTCGCGCCGGCGCCGATCGACGAAGTGGTCGCCGTCATCCGCGAGCAGAAGCCGGCGGTGGTCTTCGCGCCGCATGTCGAGACAGCGTCCGGGATGATGCTGCCGGACGACTACCTGCGCGCGATCGCCGCTGCGGTCCACGAGGCGGGTGGCCTGTTCGTCCTGGACTGTGTCGCCTCGGGCACCATCTGGGTCGACATGGAGGAGGTCGGCGTCGACGTCCTCATCAGCGCCCCGCAGAAGGGCTGGAGTGCATCGCCCTGCTGCGCGCTGGTGATGCTCGGGCGGACCGCGCGCGAGCGTATCGAGGACACCACCAGCACCAGCTACTCCTGCGACCTGCGCAAGTGGCTGCAGATCATGGAGGCCTACGAGAAGGGAGGCCACCTCTACCACGCGACCCTGCCGACCGATTCTCTCGCGCGGCTGCGTGACGTCATGCTCGAGACCGAGGCCTACGGCTTCGACAAGGTGCGGGCCGAGCAGCAGCAGCTCGGGGACGCGGTGCGCGCGCTGCTGGCCGGGCACGGATTCCCCAGCGTGGCGGCTCCGGGCTTCGAGGCACCGGGCGTCGTCGTCAGCTACACCGACGACCCCGACATCCAATCGGGCCGGAAGTTCGCCGAGGTCGGCCTGCAGACCGCGGCCGGCGTTCCACTCCAGTGCGACGAGCCGGCGGATTTCCGCACCTTTCGCATCGGACTGTTCGGACTGGAGAAGCTTCACGACGTCGAGCGGACGGTTGGCAGCCTCGAGAAGGCGTTGCGCGCTTTCCGTTGAATTGCCCAAACAACGGCGGCCGGGCCGCCAAGGAGCCCCTGATGCAGACGAAACGACGCCAGATGCTGGGCGGCATGGCCGCCGTCACCGTTGCCCTGTCGCTGCCCGCGAGCGCCCGCGCCAGCGGAACCCTGGAGGACGTGAAGACGCGCGGCGTGCTGCGCGTCGGCGTCACCCAGGCGCCGCCGTGGTTCTCGAAGGATCCGAAGACGGGCGAATGGGCGAGCGGGGTCGGGGTGTCGCTCGGCAAGGCGCTGGCGGAGAAGCTGGGTGTGCGCTTCCAGCCGGTGGAGGTGAGCTGGGGCACCGCGATCGCCGCGCTGCAGGCCAATCGCATCGACATGATGGCGATGATGGACGCCACACCCGAGCGTCGCGAGGCGGCCGATTTTCCCCGGACGCCCCTGCTCTACTACTCGTTGGCCATCCTTGCCCGTGACGACCTCGCCGTGAAGGCCTGGGCGGATCTCGACAAGCCGACCGTGCGGATCGCCGTGCCGCAGGCGAGCAGCATGGACAAGTTCCTGACCAGCACGGTCGGCAACGCGAACATCCAGCGCTTTCCGGCCAATGCCGAGGCGATCGCCGCCTTCCAGTCGAACCGGGTTGACGCCGTCTGCCTGTTCCACCCGCCGCTGCTCGCCGCCCGCCAGCGACTCGGTCGGGGCAAGATCGTCGTGCCGACGCCGGTCCAGTCCCAGCCGTCCAGCATCGCGCTGCGCAAGGGCGACGACGCCTTCGTCGCCTATGTCGACGAGACCATCGGCGAGTACTACCGCAGCGGCCGCACCCAGGCCTGGTACGAGGAATTCCTGAAGGGCTTCGGTCTCGATCCGGCCAGCGCGCCGCCGGTCATGCGGGAGCGGCTGTAGCCGGAGCGCGCCACGCCGCCAGTCCGCCACGCGTCCGATGCAAGCCTGGAATTTCGCGCCGGTCCTGGCCAACGCCGACCTGCTGCTGCTCGGCCTGGCCAATACGCTGAAGGTCACCGGCACCGCCCTTGTCTTCGGCATCCCGCTCGGGCTCGTGCTGGCGCTGATGCGGCTTTCGTCCCGGCGCTGGCTGAGGCTGCCCGCCGGCTTCGTGATCGAGGTGTTCCGGACCACGCCGCCGCTGGTCCAGCTCTTCTGGTTCTTCTTCGCGCTGCCGATCCTCATCCAGGTCGAGATGACCGCCTTCGTCGCGGCCGCGCTGACCTTCTCCATCCAGTCGGCGGCCTTTTTCGCCGAGGTCTTCCGCGGCGGCATCGTCTCGATCGAGCGCGGCCAGTGGGAGGCGGCCCGCGCCATCGGCATGGGCCCGCGGCAGGCGTTGCGCAGGATCATCCTGCCCCAGGCGGTCAAGCGGATGCTGCCGGCCTTCATGGAGCGGGCAATCGAGCTGATGAAGACCACCACCCTGGTCGCGACGATCTCCTATGCCGACCTGCTCTTCCAGGCCAACGAGGTGTCGCAGAAGACGTTCCGACCCCTGGAGACCTATTCGACGGTCGCGTTGATGTACTTCATCGTGATCTTCGCGGCAAGCCTCGTGGCCCGGACCGTCGAGCGGCGGCTCGCCGTCAGCGGCGAGGGCCTGGTCCGATGAGGGCGCGGCGATGAATCACCGCTGGGACTTCGCCACCGTCTTCGCCAATCTCGACGTGCTGGCCGCCGGCGCGCTCGGCACCCTGCAGCTCTTCGTGATCTGCGCGTCCGCCGGCCTCGCGCTCGGCCTCTTCATCGGGTTGTGGCGCCAGGCCGCCTCACCGTGGGTCCGGCTGCCGGCCACCGCCTTCGTCGAGTTCTTCCGCAACACGCCCGTGCTGGTGCAGATCCTCTGGTTCTACTTCGCCTTGCCGATCCTGTCGCCCTTCGAGATCAGCCCGCTGGCGGCCGCCGCGCTCGGCATCTCGCTGAACTCGGCCGCATTCACCGGCGAGATCGTGCGAGGCGGCATCCGGTCGATCGATCGCGGGCAATGGGATGCCGCTCGCGCGATCGGCATGACCCCGGCCGCTGCAATGCGCCGGATCGTCCTGCCGCAGGCGCTCAGGCGGATGATCCCGGCGCTGACCAACCGGCTGATCGAGATCTTCAAGATGACGACGCTCGCGTCCACGGTCGCCTATGTGGAGCTGCTGCAGCAGGGCAAGCTGCTGTCGTCGCTGTACTTCAATCCGATCGAAACGTATACCGTCATCGGCGTGATCTTCTTCGTCGCGCTCTTCCCGCTGGTCCAGTTGACCTATGTGATCGAACGCCGCCTGGCGCAGGCCGACGCATGACGCCCCCGGCCGCCACCGCCGGGCAGGCGCCGGTGCTGCAGATCACCGGGCTGACCAAGCGCTTCGGCGCGAACGAGGTCCTCCGAGGCATCGACCTCGACGTCGCCCGGGGCGAGCGCGTGGCGATCCTCGGCGCTTCGGGATCGGGCAAGAGCACGCTGCTGCGTTGCCTGAACTTCATGGAGACGCCGACCACCGGCTGCATCCGGCTCGACGGCGTGGCGATCGGCAAGCCGGGCGCGAGCGACACGGATCGACGCTACGACGAGCGGGAGCTCACCGCCGTACGGCGGCGGGTCGGCATGGTCTTTCAGCAGTTCAACCTGTTCCCGCACATGACCGTGATCGGGAACGTGATGGAGGGCTTGCGCACCGTGCTCGGCCAGCCGGCCGAGCGGGCGCGGCAGCGCGCAATGGCCGAGCTCGAGCGGGTGGGGCTCGGAGAGAAGGCCGAGGAGTATCCCGCGCGCCTGTCCGGCGGCCAGAAGCAGCGCGTCGCCATCGCACGAGCGCTCGCGATGGATCCCGAGGTGCTGCTCTTCGACGAGCCGACTTCGGCGCTCGATCCCGAGCTCGTCGGCGAAGTGCTCCGCGTGATCCGCAGCCTGGGCGACGAGGGCCGCACGATGCTGCTCGTCACCCACGAGATCGGCTTCGCCTTCCATTTCGCGACCCGGGTACTGTTCCTCGCCGACGGCAGGATCGCCGAATCCGGCCCGCCGGCCCGGGTGCTGCGCGATCCGCAGGACGCCCGCACCCGGGCATTCCTCGCCAGCCATCGCGAATTCCACTTCTGAGCTTCGAGCCGTCCCATGAACGCATCACGCGAAAGCGCACAGGGCTACCAGCCGGACGCCCGCAACGACAGCGTCCTCGTCTACGTGAACGGGCAGTTCGTGCCTCGCAACGAAGCGACCGTGTCGATCTTCGACAGCGGCTTCGTCCTCGGCGACGGCGTCTGGGAAGGTCTGCGCCTGGTGAACGGCAAGCTGATCAGCCTGTCCGCCCACCTGGATCGGCTCTATGAAGGCGCGTGCTCGATCGATCTCGATATCGGCCTGACGCGCGACGAGATGGTCGCCGCCATCCGGGCGACCCTCGACCGCAACCGCATGGAGGACGGTGTCCACATTCGCCTGATGGTGACCCGCGGGATCAAGCACACGCCCAACCAGGATCCCCGCTTCGTGACCGGCCCCGCCACCATCGTCATCGTGGCGGAGTACAAGCGGCCCAAGCCGGAAGTCAGGGAACGCGGCCTGTCGCTGTTCACCTCGGCGTTCCGGACCAGCTCGCCGGATGTCTTCGACCTGCACCTGAACTCGCACAGCCGGCTGAACCTGATCCAGGCGCTCATCCAGGCGATCCGTGCCGGCGCCGATGAAGCGCTGATGCTGGATCCGCGCGGCTTCGTCGCGAGCTGCAACTCGACCAACTTCTTCATCGTCCGCCGCGGCGAGCTCTGGACGTCGACCGGTGCCTGCTCCTTCAGGGGCATCACCCGACAGAACGTGATCGACGCGTGGCGCGAGGGCGGCGGACTTGCGCGCGAGAAGGACTTCACGCTGGCCCAGGTCTATTCGGCCGACGAGGCCTTCGTGACCGGCACCCTCGGCGGGGTCACTCCGGTGACACGGGTCGATGGGCGGCAGATCGGCAGCGGCCAGCCCGGGCCGGTGACGGCCGCCGCCCATGCCGCCTATCAGGCCTGGGTCGCCGCACGGGCCGAGTAGCGGCCCGGACCGATCACGCCTGCCACACCGCGTAGCCCTGCTCGCGCAGCGACTCGGCCAGCTCGATCTCCATGTCCCGCGCGGCATCGTAGGGCATGGGATTGAAGACCTCGTAGAGCGCCGGCAGCAGCCGCTCGCCATATCGCTGGACGAAGCGGTTGGCCCGGATGCCGGCCTTGTGCTTGTCGAAACGGACGTCCGGATCCTGGCCGGTCATGCCGACATAGACGCAAGGCTTGCCGACCTCATGATCCGGATTGGCCGCGCGAAACCGCCCGTGCGACCAGACCGCCGGGTTCAGCAGGACGACGTAGACATGGTAGTGATGGCGCTCCATGGCTGCGGAGCCGGCACCGGTTCGCCGCGGCCGCGGCGGGGCCGGGTCAGCTCACCACCGGCAGCACCTCGACGTCGTAGGCATGCCGCAGCCGGCGGCCGAGCACCGGATCTTCCAGCTCCATTTCGAAGCGGCTGGCCGGGCGCACGCCCCCGATCGCGGCCAGGGTTCCGCAGAACATGACGGTGCCCGCTGCAAGACCCGTGGCGCCGCCGTACCGGTCGACCAGCTCCGATGGAGGCCGGATGCCGGCGACCGCTCCCTCCTGGTAGGCCACCCGGGCGCCGTCGATGACCGCCCATGACCGCAGCAGCAGCCGGTCCCAGTGCGGCCGGACCTCGTCGTAGCGCCAGAGGCCGGTGCCGACCACCTTGCCGCAAAGCTGCTTGGAAAGCGCAACGCCCATCGTCTCCGCCTTGCGGTCGGTGTGATCCGAGCCGAGGCCGATCCACAGCCCGTCAGCCAGCGCGACCGCCACCGGCTCGACTTCGCCCGAGGTGTCCGGGCCGAGCACCTGCAGCCGGCCTGCCTGGGTGAGCTGCGTGACCGCGAGGCGATAGAAGAGCGGCACCGTCGAGGGGGGCGGGACCCCGATCGCGGCGAGCTCGTCGATGTGATGCTGGACGGCCGCCATGTCGCGCCCGGTCCAGCCGGCGACGACCAGCGACTCGGGTTGGACCGCGATCCGGTCGGACCGCCCGTTCCAGCTTCGTTCGAATTGCAGCACTGCACTCTCCGGAAAGTCGCCGCCGTCAGTCCAGGAGGCTCGGCAGCCAGGTCGCAAGTCCGGGGAACAGCGCAAGCAGCAGGATCATGAGCAGCATTGCCGCCACGAAGGGCAGCGAGCCGATCATCACGTCGTTGAGCGAGCCCCGGCTGCGCAATGATTGCACGACGAAGAGGTTGAGGCCGACCGGCGGCGTGATCAGGGCCATCTCGAGCAGGATCACCAGGAGGATGCCGAACCAGATCGGGTCGAAGCCGAGCTGGAACATGACCGGGGCGACGATCGGGATGGTGGTGATCATCATGGAGAGGGTCTCCATGAAGCAGCCGAGCACCAGGTAGAACAGCACCACGGCGAGCAGCATCTCGGTCCGGGACAGGCCGAGCCCCGAGATGAAATCGGTGAGCAGGGCGGTGAGGCCGATCGCCGAGATCACGAAGTTCAGGAAATAGGAGGCGACGATGATCAGCATCACCATCGCCGTGGTGCGCATGGCGCTCTCGCAGACCGCCTTGAGCATCGCGAGCGACAGCCGGCCATAGGCCCAGGCGAGACCGAGCGCGGCCACGACGCCGAGCGATGCCGCCTCGGTCGGTGTCGCCAGGCCGGCGTAGATGGACCCCACCACCACCAGGAAGATGCCGAGCGGCGGCAGCAGGTGCACCAGGCTCGCAAGCCGATCGTGCCAGGAGGATGCGAGGCGCCGCCCGCCCCAGGCCGGCCGCAGCAGGCACAGCCCCAGCACCACCCCCATGAAGAGCAGCGCCATGCCGGCCCCGGGAAGGATCCCGGCGAGGTAGAGCCGCGGGATGGAGGTGTCGGTCAGGACGGCATAGATGATCAGGTTGATCGACGGCGGGATCAGGATGCCGAGGGTGCCGCCGGCCGCCAGGGTGCCGAGGAAGAGGCGCTCGTCGTAGCCGTAGCGGGCGACCAGTGGCAGCGATACCGTGCCGACGGTGGCGGCGGTCGCCACCGAGGATCCCGAGGTGGCCGAGAACAGCGTGCAGGCGCCGATGTTGGAATGCATCAGGCCGCCGGGCAGCCACGAGAGCCAGTGGCTCATCGCTCCGTACATCCGCTCGGCGACACCCGCGCGGAGCAGGATCTCGCCGAGGAGCACGAACATCGGGATCGCCACCAGCAGGAAGTCCTGTGACGTGGACCAGGCCACCTCGCCCATGGCCAGCGTGAGCGGCATCGTGGAATGGATCTGGTCCAGCAGCAGCCCGAGCACGCCGAGCGCAGCGGCGACCGGCAGGGCGAGCGCCAGCAGGACGAGCAGAAGGATCAGGGTGGTGGCCAGCACCTCAGGGCTCCGTCGCGGTATGGGCGATCTCGTCCGCGGCGTCCTCGTCGAGCGAGCGGGCGCCGCCCAGGCGGTGCACCGTGCCGTCGTCGCCGGCCAGGAGCGCCACCAGCATCCGCAGGAAGAGGGGGAGCCAGCAGAAGGCGAAGAGCACGAGGCCGGCCAGCCACAGCGACTGGGGCATCCAGAGCGGCGTCTGCAGCGGGGTGGTCGCCCGTGCATCGAACGCGAGGGAGGTCTCCAGCACCACCCACGCCTGCCAGGTCAGCACGCCGACGAACACCCCGAGCGCCGCCAACGCGACCAGGTCGAGCAGGGACCGCAGCCGCGACGGCAGGCGCACGTAGAGTGCATCGACCCGCACGTTGGCCCGCTGCAGCAGCGTGAAGGCGAGCGCCCAGGCAGTGCCGATCGCGAACGCATAGCCGGAGAGCTCGTCCGCGCCGCCGAGGGAGACGACGAAGAGCTTGCGCAGCAGCACGTCCACCGACACCAGCAGGGCGGCCGCGAGCATCAGCCCGCCGGCGAACCAGGTCGCCGGCCGCGAGAGCCGATTCGCCAGCGCGAGCCAGCGGTCGAGGAACGCCACGGCAGGCGGGGTGCCGGAAGGACTGGCCGCTCGCGCCGGCTACTTCTTGGCGGTGAGGCCCACCACCTTGCCGACGGTGTCGTTCCAGGCCTGAACGCAGTCACCCGGACAGCGCGCGGCCCACTTCGGCAGCACCACCTCGGTCAGCTTCTCCGAGAGCAGCTTGCGGTCCGCGTCGGACACCGGCACCACCGTCAGCTTCGCCTTGGTCCCCATGGTGCAGCCGTCCTTGCCGGCGTTGCAGATGAAGCCCTGCTCCGACTCGACGGCGGCAGCCTTCCAGATGCGGTCCTCGAGCCCCTTGATCTCCTTCTCGAGGAAGGCGCGCACCTTGGGATCCAGCGAATTCCAGCGCTTGAGGTTGACCGCGTGCATCACGTGGCTCCAGCCGAGCGGGAGCGTGTAGAGGTGCGTCGAGACCTCGTGCCACTTGGCGGAGTTGCCCGAAAGCGAGCCGGTGATGGCGCAGTCCACCACCTTGTTCTGCAGCGCCGGGACCACCTCGTTGAAGGCCATGGTGACGCCGGTGCCGCCGAATGCCTCGACGAACTCCGCGAGCGTGCGGTTGCCGGTGCGCACCTTCTTGCCCTTCAGGTCCGCGAGCTGCTTCACCTCGGCGTTGCAGAACAGGACCTGGGCGGAATACGGCCAGATGCCCAGCACCTTGATCCCGAAGCGTTCGCCATAGAACTTGTCGTAGACCGGCTTGTACGCGTCCGACACCTTGCGGGCGGTCTCGATGTCGGGCGACAGGCCTGCGAGGTCCACCGCCTCGTTGCGGGCGTCGTCCGCGGCCACGTAGCCCAGCACGGTGGAGCCGAAGTCGATCACGCCGGTGCGCATCAGCCGGAAGATCTCCGCGCCCTTCAGCCCCATCTCGTTGAACGGGGTGATCTCGGCCGTGATCGCGCCGTTCGACTTCTTCGCGAGCTCCTCGGTCCAGAACGGCTTTTCGAACTCCTTGTACTGGAGCAGGTTGCCCCAGGCGCCGACCACCTTGAGCGATGTCTTCGGCAGGTCCTGCGCGATTGCGCCGCCGGCCGCGGCCAGGCCCGCGGCGACGGCGGTGACCAGCGCCCAGCGACGGCCGCGTTGCGTGATTGCCTTCCTCATGTCGTACTCCTCCTCGTCGTGACTGGTTCGGGTCCGTGCCGGCGCGCGATCAGAGGATCGCGAGCCGGCTGTTCCTGAGATCGGTGACCAGCATGTGGCCCGGCGCATGGGTGATGCAGAGCTCCGGCCGCACCGCGGCGATGACCGCCTGCGGGGTCACGCCGCAGGCCCAGAAGACCGGCAGCTCGTCGTCCCGGACCGCCACCGGATCGCCGTAGTCGGGTCGGGCGACATCACCGATGCCGATCAGCTCCGGCTTGCCCAGATGCACCGGGGCGCCGTGGACCGACGGGAACCGCGAGGTGATCTGGACCGCGCGGATGGCATCGGCGGGGCGCAGCGGCCGCATCGACACGACCAGCGGTCCGTGGAAGGGCCCCGCGGGCCGGGTCGCGATGCTGGTGCGGTACATCGGCACGTTGGTGCCGAGCTCGATGTGGCGCAGCAGGATGCCGTCCTCCACCAGAGCCTCCTCGAAGGAGAACGAGCAGCCGATCACGAAGGCCACCAGGTCGTCGCGCCAGGCCGCCTTCAGGTCCGTCACCTCCTCGACCAGCTCGCCGTTGCGCCAGATGCGATAGCGCGGCAGGTCGGTACGGATGTCCAGGTCTTCGCCGAGCGACGGCAGGCGCGGGTCGCCCGGCTCGGAAGCGGCGAGCAGCGGGCACGGCTTCGGGTTGTAGTGGCAGAAGCGGAAGAAGTCGTCGGCCAGCGCACGCGGCAGGATCGCGAGATTGCCCTGCACGTAGCCGGGCGCGATGCCGCTGGTGGGGCCCCGGTGCTCGCCCGCGCGAACCGCGAGACGGGCTGCCCGGCCGCTCGGCCAGGTCCGCATGCCTGCATTGGCGTCCGGTTCGATCGTCATGCGCCTGCACCCTCCTGGAAACGCTATCGAAGCACGGGACGGGCGATTCGTCCAATCATCAGGCGGGATCGGCCTCGATAAGCCCCGCTTATCGGAATCGCGCCGTCGGCTCGAGCCGGGCTCGGGACAGCTCGCGCGCGATGCCGGCGATCGCTTCGGCCATGTGGCTGTCCGGCTTGACCGGGAAGGCCGCGTAGAAGTCGAGCGGCGGGATCTCCCCCTCGGCCTGCACCAGCCGCAGGCGCCCTTCCGTCAGCTCGCGCGCGATCACCACCGGCGGGATGGCGCTGATGCCGATCCGGTCCAGCGTCATACGCACGATGGTGCTGAGCGAGGAGTTGCCGTAGATGCGTGGGGCGGCGATGCCCGCGCGGGTGAGCAGCTCGCGCACGTGGCGGTACGGCAGGGTGGTGCGCGGGTAGGTGATGATCGGCCAGCTCGCGAGCACGTCGAACGGCACCGGTTCCGGTCCGAGGTCGAGCCCGGGATCCGCGACCCAGGCCATCGGATAGGTCGACAGCGGAATGTTCACCTGCCGCGGCTCCACCACCGGCCCGAGCAGGAAGGCGATGTCGAGCTGGTGGGCGCCGAGCCGCTCCCGCAGCTGCGGGGTGGTGTCCACGTCGATCTCGAGCGTGAGCTCGGGATGCTGGACATGCAGCCGCTCGATCAACCCGGCGAGCCAGGTGTGCACGATGGTCTCGGCGACCCCGAGCCGGACCAGCCCGCGCATCGACTTCGCATCCCGGGCAGCCGCCAGCATGTCGGAGCGCAGCTGCAGGATCCGCTCGGCATAGGACAGCAGCTCCTGGCCCTTCGGCGTGAGCGTGACGCGGCGCGGCTCGCGCTCGAAGAGACGCACGCCCAGCTCGCGCTCGAGCTGCGCGATCCGCTGCGACACGGCGGGCTGGGTCGTGTGGAGCTTCTCCGCGGCGGCGCGGAAGCCGCCGAAGTGGGCGATCCAGACGAACGCCTCGAGGTTGCGCAGGTCCGCCACCTTGCCGGTCGCTAGCGCGCCTCCTTCTCCAGCAGCTTCGCCACCATGCCCGCCGGCACCTCGGCGTAGTGGTCGAACTCCATGGTGTAGGTGCCGCGCCCGCTGGTCGCCGAGCGCAGGTAGTTGATGTAGCCGAACATCTCCGCCAGCGGCACGTAGCCCTGCACGTAGGCCTGCGGCCCGCGGCTGCCCTGGTCGGTCACCTGGCCGCGACGGCGGTTGATGTCGCCGATCACGTCACCCAGGTAGCTCGCCTCGGTGACCACCTCGATGCGCATGATCGGCTCCAGCAGGCGGGGCCTGGAGGCGCGAAGGGCCTCGCGGAAGCAGCTGCGCGCGGCGATCTCGAAGGCGAGGGCGGAGCTGTCGACGTCGTGGTACTTGCCGTCGATCAGCCGTGCCTTGAAGTCGACCACCTCGTAGCCGGCGAGCTGGCCCTGCCGGCTCTCGGAGCCGATCGCCTGCTCGACCGCGGGAATGTACTCGCGCGGAATGCGGCCGCCCACGATCTCGTCTGAGAACGCGATGCCGGCGCCGCGCTCCCGGGGCTCGAAGGCCATCTTCACCTCGGCGAACTGCCCGGCGCCGCCGGTCTGCTTCTTGTGCGTGTAGACCAGCTCGACCGGCGCGCCGAAGGCCTCGCGAAAGCTCACCCGCGGCTTGCCCATGTTGGCTTCCACGCCGAGCTCCGAGCGCATCCGGTCGACGGTGATCTCCAGGTGCAGCTCGCCCATGCCGCCGAGCACGGTCTGGCCGGTTTCGGGATCCACCTTGAGGCTGAGCGACGGATCCGCCCGGGCCATCTTCACCAGCGCGCTGGTGAGCTTGTCGACATCGTCCCGGTGCTTAGGCTCGATCGAGACGCTGATCACCGGATCGGGGAAGCGGATGCGCTCGAGCAGGGCCGGGCGATCCGGGTCCGAGAGCGAATCGCCGGTCTCGGTGTCCTTCAGCGAGACGAAGGCGCAGATGTCGCCCGCGCGGGCGTCCTCGATGTCCTTCACGTGGTTCGCCTGCACCTCCACGATCCGGCCGATGCGCTCCTTCTTGCCGCGGGTGACGTTGAGCAGCACGTCCCCCTTGGACACCACGCCCGAGTAGATGCGCACGAAGGTGAGGGTGCCGTACTGGTCGTTGATGATCTTGAAGGCGAGCGCGCGCACCGGCGCGTCGTCGCGGATCTCCTGCTCGCCGAGCACGTGGCCGTCAGGATCCACCAGGTGGATGCCGCCGCTCTCGCCGGGGTACGGCAGGTAGTCCACCACCGCGTCGAGCAACTGCTGCACGCCCTTGTTCTTGAAGGATGAGCCGCACAGCACCGGCACCAGGCTGCCGTCGACGGTGCCCTTGCGGATGCAGCGCTTGAGCACCGCCGGATCGAAGCTGCCGGATTCGATGAACTCGAGGAAGGCGTCCTCGTCCTTGGCCAGCGCGGTCTCGAGCATCTCCTGGCGCAGCTGGGGAAGCCGCTCGATCCACTGGGCATCCCGGGTGGACGACAGCTTCAGCCGTGCCGGCAGATCCTCGAGCGGCACCGTCTCCCAGGTGGCGTCCCGGTCCTCGCTGGTCCAGATGTAGCCGACGCCCGCCACCAGGTCCGCCATCCCGACGAACTCGTCGTGGCTGCCGAGCGGCACCTGGCAGAGCAGGGCGTTCGCGCCGAGCCGTTCCCGGATGCCGGTCACCGCGTGGCCGAAGTCCGCGCCCATGCGGTCCATCTTGTTCACGTAGCACAGGCGCGAGACGTTGTACTGGTTGGCAAGCCGCCAGTTGGTCTCGGTCTGGGGCTCCACGCCGGCCACGCCGTCGAAGACCACCACGGCGCCGTCGAGCACCCGCAGGCTGCGGTTCACCTCGATGGTGAAGTCCACGTGACCGGGCGTGTCGATCAGGTTGATCTGGTGGCCCTTCCACTCGGTGGAGACCGCGGCGCTCTGGATGGTGATCCCGCGCTTGCGCTCCTGCTCCATGTAGTCGGTGGTGGTGCTGCCCTTGCCGTCCTTGGTGTCGTGCACCTCCACCATCTGGTGCTTGCGGCCGGTGTAGTAGAGGACCCGTTCCGTCGTCGTGGTCTTGCCCGCGTCGATGTGCGCGATGATGCCGATGTTGCGGTAGCGGGTGATGTCCTTCTGCCTGGGCATGGCGGTCCCCACGATGCATTCGGGTCGGTGCGCCATCTTATACCCGCCGCGCAACGGCTATTTGCGGCGCCTTGGTTTTGTGCTAGATTTGCCGGATGAACCGGATTTCTCTAGGCCTGCTATCCCTCATCCCCCACGGGCGGAGACGGTAGCGCGCGCGCAGAAACCCCTCATGAAACGGCCCGTATGCACCAGCAACGGGCCGTTTTCATTTCCGGGTGCTGGTCCAGATGCCACAACCCACGGAACCAGGAAGAGCGACATGTTGAAGGATCCATCCACCAAGTACCGCCCGTCTGCCCCGGTGAAGCTCGAGGGCCGTACCTGGCCCGACGCGGTGCTGACCCGCGCTCCCCTGTGGTGCAGCGTCGACCTGCGCGACGGCAACCAGGCCCTCATCGAGCCGATGGACAGCGAGCGCAAGCTGCGCATGTTCCAGCTCCTCGTGCGCATCGGCTTCAAGGAGATCGAGGTCGGCTTTCCTTCCGCGTCCCAGACCGATTTCGACTTCATCCGCCGCCTGATCGAGCAGGACCTCATCCCGGACGACGTGACCATCCAGGTGCTGACGCAGGCGCGCCAGCAGCTGATCGAGCGGACTTTCGAGGCCCTCGTCGGCGCGAAGCGCGTGATCTTCCACCTCTACAACGCCACGGCGCCGGTGATGCGCAAGGTGGTGCTCGGCCTGGATGAAGACCAGATCGTGGACCTGGCGGTGACCCACACCCGGATGATCCGCGAGATGGCCGCCGCCCGGCCCGGGACGGAATGGGTCTTCGAGTACTCGCCGGAGATGTTCTCAGGCACCGAGCTCGCCTTCTCGAAGCGCGTGGTGGATGCGGTCACGAAGGAATGGGGCGCGACGCCCGATCGCAAATGCATCATCAACCTGCCGTCGACCGTCGAGCACTCCACCCCGAACATCTTCGCCGACATGATGGAGTGGATGCACCGCCACATCGAGCGGCGCGATTCCGTGGTGCTGTCGGTGCATCCCCACAACGACCGCGGCACCGGCACGGCGGCCGGCGAGTTCGCGCTCATGGCCGGCGCTGACCGGATCGAGGGCTGCCTCTTCGGCAACGGCGAGCGCACCGGCAACGTGGATCTGGTCAACATCGCGCTCAACCTCTACAGCCAGGGCGTCTCGCCCGGGCTGGACTTCTCGGACATCGACGAGATCCGCCGCACGGTGGAGCACTGCAACCAGCTCCCGGTGCATCCGCGTCACCCGTATGTCGGCGACCTGGTCTACACCTCATTCTCCGGTTCGCACCAGGACGCGATCAAGAAGGCCTTCGCCGCCCGCAAGGAAGGCGACGTCTGGGTGATGCCCTACCTGCCGATCGATCCGAAGGACCTGGGGCGCAGCTACGAGGCGGTGATCCGGGTGAACAGCCAGTCCGGCAAGGGCGGCATCTCCTACCTGCTCGAGAGCGAGTACGGCCTCGAGCTGCCGCGCCGGCTGCAGATCGAGTTCAGCCACGTGGTCCAGGCGGTGATGGACGATACCGGCAAGGAGCTGACCGCGCAGGACATCTGGCAGGTGTTCGACCGCGAGTACGGGCTCACGCGCATCCCGCCGCCGTCGCACCACATCGTGGATGAAAGCCGGGGCGCCACGCGGCGGCTCACGATGAGCGCCGAGGTGCAGTGCCTCGGCCGCGAGATCAAGGTGGAAGGCACCGGCTCCGGGCCGATCGACGCGTTCGTCAACGGCTTCAACCAGGTCACCGGCCGTTCGATCAAGGTGCTCGACTACCACGAGCATGCGGTCGGCGAAGGCGCGAACGCCCGGGCGGTCGCCTACCTGGAGTTGCGGGTAGATGACCGCGAGACGCTCTTCGGCGTGGGCATGGACGACAACATCGTCACCGCGTCGCTGCGGGCGATCGTCTCCGGCATCGAGCGGGCGCGATCGACCGCGACCGACGACGCCGGGGCGGCACAGGCCCGGCGACAGGCCGCCTGAGGCCGGGCGAGCGGTTGGCGCGCTCGGCTGCGCCGCCCGCGCCGGTGTTCCGTTCCTGCGGCGGTCGCCGCTCCAACCGGCGGCGACCGGCGCTTCACTCCACCAGCGGCCGGTAGAGATCCGGCCGGCGATCCCGCCACCAGGGGAAGCGCTTGCGCTGCACGGCGATGGCATCGAGATCGACTTCGGCGACCAGCAGCTCCGGCTTCCCGGCGCCGGCCTCGGCGACGATCATGCCACGCGGATCCACCACCATGCTGCGCCCGAGGTGGTGGCGGGCGCCCTCGGTACCCACCCGGTTGCAGGCGAGCACGTAGACGCCGTTCTCGTACGCGCGGGCGCGCAGCGGCACCTCCCAGATGGCGGTGCGCTGGGCGGGGTCCGCGTAGGTCGAGAAGCTGATCGGCATCACCAGGATCTCGGCGCCGGCCAGTGCGAGCACCCGCGACGCCTCGGCGTAGAGGCGGTCGTTGCAGATCTGGATGCCGATGCGCGTGCCCGCGACGGCGAAGACCTCCAGCGAATTGCCCGGAGCGAAGTAGAACTTCTCGTAGCTGCCGGTGCCGCCGGCCGCGCCGGTGGGAAAGTAGGCCGGGATGTGGGTCTTGCGATAGCGCCCGGCGCGGCGGCCAACCTCGTCGAAGACCAGCGCGCTGTTGAAGTAGCCGTCGTCCGCCCGCTCGGCGAAGGGAAGCACCAGCGCGATGCCGAGTCGCTGCGCATGCCCGGCGATGTCCGCGATGAACGGATCGTCTGCCGCCATGAAGTAGCGGTCGAAGGATTCCTCCAGCCGGTTGGCGAAGAACGGGCCGTGGAAGAGCTCGCAGAAGGTCAGCAGGTGCACCCCCTTGGTGCCGGCCTCTTCCAGCATCGCGTGCGCGCTTGCCGCGATGGCATCGCGCCCGTCCTCCTCCACGCTGCCGGTCTGGGCCGCGGCGATTCTCAGCAGGCGACTCACCTCATCTCCTTCTCGACATCGCAACCGATTGCGGCCAACCGCTTGCGGCCTGTTGCCAATCGATGCTAGCAGGAACTACAGTGAGGCAGACGTCCGCGCGGCAGTTCCGCGCGGAACCATCCATCGTCACCAGGGTTCCGACATGAAGAGACGCGACTTGTTGATCGGCGGCGCCGTCGCCGCGTTCGGGCTGCCTTCGCTCGCGCGGGCGCAGGCGGGCTGGCCAGCCCGCACCATCAGGGTGGTGATCGCCTATCCGCCGGGCGGAAGCACCGATACCGCCGGGCGCCTGCTCGCGGAGAAGCTCTCGGCGCGGCTCGGCCAGCAGGTGATCGTCGACAACCGCGCCGGTGCCGGCGGCACGGTCGGCGCGAGCCATGTGGTTCGTGCCGAGCCGGACGGCTACACGCTGCTGCTGGCCGCCTCGCCGGAGGTCTCGATCGCCCCGATCATCATGAAGGGCCTCTCCTACGATCCGGTGAAGGAACTGCAGCCGATCGGCCTGGTGGGGCGGGTGCCTTTCATCCTGGTGGTGCACCCCGGCGTCCCGGCGCAGTCGCTGAAGGAGTTCCTTGCCCATGCGAAGGCCAATCCCGGCAAGCTCAACTACTCCTCCTTCGGCAACAACACCTCCAATCACCTCGCGGGCGAGCACTTCAAGGCGCTCGCCGGAATCGACGCGACCCACGTGCCGTACAAGGGCAGCGGCCCTTCCATCACCGACCTGATCGGCGGCCAGGTGCAGTACACGCTCGATACCCCGCCGGCGGTGCTAACGCATGTGAAGGCCGGCAAGCTGCGGGCATTGGCGGTCGCGACCGGCGCCCGGCTCGAATCGGCGCCGGACATCCCGACCTTCGACGAGGCCGGGTTGCCGGGCTTCAGCGCCGGCACCTGGTTCGGCCTGCTCGCGCCGGCCGGCACGCCGTCGGAGGTGATCGCGCGGATCAACAAGGAAACGGTTGCGGCGCTCGCGGCACCCGATCTCTCCAGGGAGTTCGTGAACCGCGGCATCGTGCCGGGCAGCGGCGATCCGCAGTCGTTCGGCCGCTTCATCGCCTCGGAGGTCGACAAGTGGCGCAGCCTCGCGGCGAAGGTGGGCATCCAGCCGCAGTAGGCAGGTCCTGGGAGGGAGCAGGCGGGGCAGGACGGCAACGGGCCGGTGCGGGACCGGCACTTGCCGAGCGGACTCGACGACGAGAGAGATCGCGGCCCCGCGGTGAAGACGGGCATCATGGGAAACAGCTTGCTCTGGCGCTACCTAACCTTCGTCTGGCTCTTCGACGAGGTGCCGGCGCGCGCCGGTCTGGAACAGAAGGCGGCCATCGTTCGCCGCAACCGGGAGCGCGGGCTGCGCTACCTGCCGGTGTACATGCGGCGCTATGCCCGGATGCTCGTGGTGCTCGTGTGCGGCGGGTTCGCCACGGAGGCCTTCGCTTCACCGCAACTCGCGCCGCTCGTATCCGGGACTTTCTTCACGCTCTCGACTGTCGTGTTGATCGCGCTGCTGCTTGCCGGCATCGGATTCGCGGCGATGCGACTGCGCGCCTTCGATCACGCCCGCTGGTAGCGGGGCGGCGTGCTGGCGAACCGGCGCCGTGATGGCCCGGCTCGCCAGGATCGCCGAGTCGGCAGCTTCACCGATCCACTGCGCCCACGCGTCCGGCCCGCTGGCCTGGCTGCATGGCAGCGTGCGCTACGAAGACCCGGGAGACTGGTCTACCCCTGACCTTTGCCGCCGTCGACCTCGCCTCTGTGGCACACCGCCTCGATGTTGTGCCCATCCGGTCCGATGACGAAGGCGGCATAGTAATTCCGGTGGTAATGCGGGCGCAGGCCGGGTGCGCCGTTGTCCTTGCCGCCGGCTGCCAGCGCCGCCTGATGGAACGCGTCGACTTGCGCGCGCGTGTCCGCCGCAAAGGCGAGGTGCAGGCGCGCCGGCGCCTCCCTGGTCTCGTAGAGCCAGAGCGAGGGTTTGTTGTTCTTGCCGAGGCCCACCCCGTACTGGCCTTCCATCACGACAGCGACGCCGAGGGGCCGGAGCGCCTCGACGAGGAACGCCTTGCTCTCCGGCACGTTCCGGACCCCGAAACCGACATGGTCGAACATTGGTGCCTCCGTTCCGGGATGGTGAAGCGGGTCCGAAATCTCACTGCCTCGTAATGAGCACGTGAGTCGCAAGTGGCGAGGCCTCGTGCCTGGTGCAGGCGTAGCCCAAGGCGGGAAGGTCTATCCCCTGGAACAGTCGCTCTCCAGACCCGAGGAGGACTGGCGCAATGGCGATGTGCATCTCATCGATCAGCCGCTCGCGAAGATACTGCTGGATGACATTGACTCCGCCGCCAAGCCGGACGTCCTTTCCTTCGGCCGCTTCGCGCGCCCGCGCCAGCGCGGCGGCGATGCCTTCGGTCACGAAGTGGAAGGTCGTGCCGCCTTCCATGACCAGCGGTGCGCGTGCATGGTGGGTCAGCACGAAGACCGGAACGTGATACACGGGGTTCTCGCCCCACCAGCCTCGCCAGCGCTCGTCCGGCCAGGGGCCGCGAATGGGGCCGAACATGTTCCGGCCGAGGATCCATGCGCCGATGTTCCTGAAGCCGCGCGCAGCGTAGTCGGCGTCGATACCCTCCGTCGCTCCACCCTCGCGTCCAAGCACCGCCTTCTGGAACGTCCGCGTGGAAAGGGCCCAGGCGTGAAGCGCCGTGCCGCCCACTCCAAGCGGGTGGTCGAGGTCCTGGCTCGGACCGGCGCCGAAGCCGTCCAGCGAGATCGTGAAGCTCTCTACGCGAAGCTCGGACATTGAGTCCCTCACTGCGAGCGACGGCGGGGGCGGCTTGCACCGTCCTGGCGTCGAGCCTCGGCCGACGGCTCAGTTCATCAGCTGCCCGCCGTTCACCTCGATCACCTGCCCGGTCACATAGCCGCTGAGCTCCTCCGAGCACAGGTAGAGGAAAGTCCCGGCGCATTCGTCCGGCTCGCCGAGCCGGTTCATCGGCACGGTCGCCTTCATCGCCTTGAGCTGTTCGGTGGTGGTAAAGCGCTCGTGGAACGGCGTGAGGATGACGCCGGGCGAGACCGCGTTGACCCGGATCCGGTCGGGCGCGAGCTCGCGTGCCCAGCCGTGGGTGGCAGTCGAGACGAACCCCTTCGCGGCGGCGTAGAGCACCGAGCCGGGCCCGCCGCCGTGGCGGGCCGCGATCGAGGTGGTGTTGACGATGCAGCCGCCACCCTGGCGCCGCATGAGCGGCACCACCTCGCGGACGAACCAGACCAGCTGCCGGACATTGACCTCCAGGATCTCGTCGAGCAGCTCCTCCGTGTACTCCGCGACCGGGGTGCGCTTGACCAGGCTGCCGACGTTGTTCACCAGCACGTCGATCCGACCCAGCCGGTCCGCCGCCTCGGCGACGATGCGCGAAACGTTGGGCAGCTGCCTGACGTCGCCGCCGACCCTGTGCGCCTCGCCGCCGGCATCGCGGATCTCCTCGACCAGCGCCGCCGCCGCGTCGCTGCTCGCGTTGTACTGGATCACGACGCGGGCCCCATGCCGCGCGAAGGCGCGCGCCGCCGCGGCGCCGATGCCGGTCGAGCCGCCGGTCACCAGCACCGCCTTGCCTTTCAGGTCGTTCATGCGCTTTGCTCCTCCTGTTTGCCTGGTCCGGCCAGAGCGCGGGCCCGGTGGGTCAGCTCGACCAGCCGGTTGCGCAGCTCGCGTGCCGCCGTGAGCGGCACGTCGTAGTCGTGGCGCAGGTGCCGCTCGCCCGCCCGCAGGTCCATGCCCTCCGGATCGAGCCCGACCAGCGTCCAGGGCCCGTCGTCGGCGCCGCAAAGCTGGCGGGCCATCAGTCGGACCGCGTCCGCGTGATCCGCGTTCATGTGGTCGACAGCTCCTGCCTCGGAGTCGTGCAGCGGCTCGAGCGCGGGCGTGAGCGGCACCCGGAGGTCATCCTGTGCCAGCTCGCACGCGCGGCCAAAGCCGGCATTCAGCAACCCGCGTTCCGGCGTCACGGTCACGAAGCGGAAGTCCGGGAAGTCCGCGTAGCGGGCCGCGGCGGGATGCCGCGCAAGGAACCGCCGGCGCACGCGCGCATGCTCCTCGCCGGCGGCCTCGACGAAGCGGGCCCGGCCGAAGACGGTCAGGCGCGGATGGGCAAGCGGATCGCCCGATCCGCCCTGCGCGAAGAGCAGGCTGCAGCGCGGATCGGCCGCGAGCGCCTTGGTGTGATGCGAAAGGCCGGACAACAGCAGCAGCGTGGAACCGTCCAGGGCGCTCGCGACGGTCACCAGGCTGGCATAGGGCCAGCCGCTCGACTGCTCGAGCGTGGCGAGCGTCGCGGTCGTCGCGCCGCGGCGCAGGCGGCGGGCGACGGCACGCAGCTCGTCGTCGAGCGGTCTGACGACGGAATGCCGGGCCGCCCCGGGGTCGGTTGACTCCCTCGGGGGGCGGGCCGGTCGCAGCCCGGTCCTCGGGGGTCTCGTGACGTCACCGGCCAAGCAGGTCTCCGGTCAGGACGACGACCGCCCCGCAGCGTCGCCCGGCTGCGGGCGGGTCTCCGGCGCGTTCGCCGCCGTTTCGCGGCGCGATCGCCGGCGACGCGCGGGCCGGCGCCCGTTCTTGGGGGCGCGCATCGCGGCAGGCGGGAGCGGCTTGTGCGTCGGCAGCGGTGCCGTGCCGCCGCTGCCCGTTCCCGGTCCGGCGGGCACGCCCGCGGTTGCCGTGCCTTCCACCGGGACGGCGGCAGCCAGCCCTGCGATCGCGGCACCCGCGAAGCCGACCGCCGGGCTGCCGCTGGTGCCGGTCTTGGGCGTGTTGAGCGCGACCGGCGGCTCGCTCGCGCGCAGGTCGCGATCGTCGTCGTGGGGAAGGTCCGGGCGCTGGGGCAAGCTCGCTGGCGCCGACCCGCCCGCATCGACGGCCCGCCGGTCACCTGTCGATCCCGGCGGCGGCTCCGTCGATCCGGGGCCACGCGGCGGCGGTTCCTCGATTGATCCGGGAGAACCCGTCTCGCGCTGCTCGCGCAACCGTTCCTGCTCGTCGGCACGCGCCCGTGCCGCCGCCTCCCTTGCGAGACGGTCCTGTTCGAGGCGTTCAAGGCGTTCAAGACGTTCAAGACGTTCCCGCTCGACCCGCGCGCGCTCCGCCGCCTCCCGCTCCGCTTCCTCCTGCGCGGCCTGCGCCGCGCGCGCGGCTTCGAGCCGCTCGGCATCGGCCCGGGCCTCGGCGCTCAGCCGCACGTTCTCCGTGCCGATGGCCGCCGCCGATACCGCCTCCGGATAGAGCCGGATGAGGACGCGCTCGGCCGCCAGCGTGAGCTCGGTCTGGATCGCGCGGTTGAGGTCCTCCATCCGGTAGCTCGCACGCCTGCGCCAGAAGCTCGAGAAGTTGGGTGCCTGCTGCACCAGCACCTCGCGGACGGTGTTCTCCCAGAAGGCCGGGTACTCCGACTGCGCATACTGGCCGCGCCCGCGGCCGTAGTGCGCCACGGCGAGGTAGGCGAGCAGCGCCGAGCTCACCAGCCGGTTCATCACGTCGTCGGTCCAGGTGACGGTCACCGTCTCGGTGCCGCGCACCATGTTGTATCCGCGGGCGAGCCCCGCTGCCCCCAGCGCCCCGATCACGCCGCCCGCGATCATGCCGCCGCCCAGCGTGAAGCCGCCGGTGGCGACATCGGCCTTGAGCCCGGCAAGCGCGCCGGTGACCAGGCCGCCGAGCACCGCGGCCCGCCCCTCGCTCAGGTGGTTGGTGACGGCATAGTGGTCCGCAAGCCGCGTGAGCACCGCGTCGCCCGCGCTGCCTTCCAGGCCGTTCAGCTTGATCAGCCGGTCCGTGGTCTCGCGGATGTCGCGGTCCAGCCGCTCCGCGAGGGCCCGCATCGCGGCCTGCTTCACCGAGTTCTCCTTCTCCCGGCTGATGCCGAGCGCGCTACCGACATCGCGCAGGCGACCGCGCAGGCCGCCGTGGGCCACCCGCTCCTTGTCGAGCGCCGCGCGCGCAAGGCGCTCGGCCAGCACCTGCATGGAGGCGTCGAAGGTCTCGCGACGCTGCGTCTGCCAGGCGCGGCGCAGGCGCCCGAAGGGTTCTGCCTTCTCCGGCGGCAGGATCTCCGCCACTTCGCGCAGCAGGGCGCCTTCCTGCACCCAGCAGCGGGCGAATGCATCGAGCGCGAGCACGCCGCGCACGGCGGTGTCCTTCGCGAGATGGGCGCGCCAGCGCTCGACCTCCGCTGCCTCGTCCGCCGGGCCGCTTGGCGGGCCCATCTGGTTGACCAGCACGATGATCGGCTTGCCGATCCACTGCAGGATCCGCATCTCCGGCTCGACGTAGCCGGCATCCTCCGGGTTCTCGGCCGCGTTGACCAGGTACAGCACCACGTCCGCCTCTTCGCGGGCATTGCGCACCGCCTGCTGGCTGGACCAGAGGGCGCGATCGGTGAAGCGGTCCCAGACCTGGCTCACCAGCCAGCCGATGGGACGGTCCGACTTCTGGAGCCGGTCCGCGAGCCGGGCGCTGTCGCCGAATCCGGGGGTATCCCACAGGACCAGCGCGTCGCCTTCCGCAGTCTGCAGCAGCTCGAAGCGATCCGCCGTCTCGGTCACATGCGGCTCGTCGCGAACGACGCCGACGTTGCGATTGAGCAGTGTGCGGGCCAGCGTCGTCTTGCCGACGTTGGTGTGCGACACGAGGCTCAGCGAGATCGTCTGGCTCTTGGTCTTCATGCAGGTGCGTGGACGCCCCTCCGGAACCCCGGATTTTGCACCATGCGACCGGAAAGCTCATCGATGCGTTCCGAAAGTTCGCGGCTCGCGTCGTCGATGTTGCCGGACTCGAGCGCCACGAAGACCGGCGCGATGTCCCGGCGGCTCGCGAGGATGCGCCGCCATGTCGCCCGGCGCTCCTCGATGCGCGCGGTGTCGTGGCCGAACCGCTTGCGAAAGGCCGACTCGTCGACTACCGCGACCAGCGGCGTGCCGCGGGGCAGCAACGACGCGAGCGCGGCGATGAAGGCCGCATGGTTCTCCACCTCCGGCGTCGCGGACAGCGAGAAGACCGCGACCACGAGCGAGGCCGGCAGGCCGGCGATCGGGTCGCTTTCGCGCATGCGGTCCTCGCCGCCGATCGGAACCGACGGGCGCACCGCGATCTCGGCCGCGCCGTCGTGGATGTCGAGCAGCAGTCGCTGCAATCCCTCGAGCGCGGCCGGCGAGAGCTGGTAGCTGTACGGCACCACCTGCACCTGGGCGGCATGGCCGCGGTGGCGCCGCACCAGGTTGCGGAAGTACGCATCGTCCAGCGGCAAGGGAAAACGCTCGGCCATGCGGCGCGCGCGCAGCGACGCCGCGGCGGCCAGCGCGACCCGCGGCACCACGACGAAGAGGAACACGGTCACCGCGTAGAGGTGGATCCAGCCCGCGGCATTCTCTCCGGTGCCGCCGGGCAGGCGCATCGCCTCAAGCCGGGCGGTATCGGGCAGCCCGATGCCGGTCGCGAGGCTCGCCGGACCGAGCACCAGGCCGAGCAGCGATCGGACCGTCTCGACGTCGAGGAAGGTGCTCTCCCAGCCGGCGCGGTACTCGAAGGCGAGGCCGCGCAGGTAGAGCCCGGCGAGCGCCCCGAGCGCGAAGGCGACCGAGGCGAGGTGCAGCAGCGCGATGCCGCGCAGCGCGTTGAGCCGGCTGCCGGCCTCCAGCCAGCGGCGCGCGAAACGCGCGAGCGGCGAGGTGGCATCCGCCCGCAGCAGCGACTTCGGCACACCGAGCACCAGCCTCGCCACGCCGCGAGTGGCCCCGGCGAATCGGCCCAGATCTTCCGCGGGCCGGCGCGCCGGCCCGCGCACAGCCCGCCACGCCCACTGCAGCAGCAGGCCGGCATAGACCGCGAGATTCCACAGCAGGATGGCGAGGATCGGCGGCGCCAGGATGTTGATGCGCCGTTCGGCGCTCACCGCATCGAGCAGGAAGCCCGCGACCAGCGCGCTCGCGACCAGCAGGCGGCCGATCCAGGGCTTCCAGGTGACCGCGGCGAGCGTCGCGCCGACGTGCCCGGAGCGGCTCGCGAGTCGTTCGGCGGCAAGGCGGGCGCGCCTGGCCACCAGCGCCTCGTCGCTCGCCTTCTCGCCCTCCACCTGCGCGGCGCTGCGGCTCGCCCAGTGGCGATCGTCCTCGCTCCAGAGCGGATCCGGCGGCCCGGTCTCGAAGGCACGCACCAGCTCGGCGGCGCGTGCGTCGGACTCGTTCATCGACCCATCGCGCGCTCAGGCACCGGCCGCGACCCGCGGCGGCATCCCGTCGAGCAGCGGTTGCCCAAGGTACTGCTGCCGGTACGCCTCGAACGGGATCGCATCGGCGGCCTCGATCGCCCGCTGCCGGGCGACCGAATCGGCGGCAAGCCGTGCGTAGCGCTCGGTGACCTCGGCCGGCAGCGGTTCGCGCATGAGCAGGTCGCGATGGGCGAGCGAGCGTGCCAGCCCGAACTCCACGATGGATTGGCTCTCCGATTGCCGGATCACCTCGAGCACTTGTGCCGACGGCGTCCGCGAGGAATCCGCGAGCCGGCCCGCGGCCTGCGCGAGCGCGGCGCGGTAGCCACCGCCGGCCTCCGGATGCGCCTCGTCCAGCGCCGCGGCGATCGGCTCGCAGGCCTGGAGCAGCTCGCGACCCCAGTCGGCGAGCGGCACGCGGCTGCCGTCGTCGCGCTCGAGCTGCAGCGCCGGGTCGCGGCCGCGCTGTGCCACGGCGTGTCGGTTGCGCGAGAGCGCGGCGATCGACGCGGGGCTGTCCTCGGGGCTTTCCTGCAGCAGACAGTGCAGCAGGAAGATGTCCAGGAAACGGATGGTATCGGCGGTGATGCCGATCGGGCTGTAGGGGTCGAGGTCCATCAGCCGCACCTCGACATAGTCGACGCCGCGCCGGGACAGCGCCGGCAGCGGCCGCTCCCCGGGAAGCGTCGGCTGCTTGGGCCGGATGGTGCCGTAGAACTCGTTCTCGATCTGCAGCAGGGTGGTGCTCAGCTGCCGGTAGTCGTCGCCGTCGTGCACGCCGATCGCTTCGTACTCCGGGTACGGCGTGGTGAGCGCCTCGCGCAAGGAGTCAGCGTAGCTGCGCAGGCAGTTGTAGCTCACGCCAAGGCTCGCCTGGGCATCGCTCTGGTAGCCGAGCGGCCCCATGCGCAGCGACGTCGCATGCGGCAGGTGGAAGCTGCGGCTGCCGAGCGGCTCCAGCCGGTGGTCGCGCCCGGCGACGAAGGAACGGCAGACCGCCGGCGAGGCGCCGAACAGGTAGAGCAACAGCCAGGAGTCGCGCCGGAAGTTGCGGATCAGCGCGAAGTAGCTTTCGTTGCGATGATCGAGCGCGCTGCCGCGGTGGCCTTCGGCCGCCTGCAGCGCCGGCCAGGCGGCGGCAGGAAGCGAGAAGTTGTAGTGCAGGCCGGAGATGGTCTGCATCCGGCTGCCGTAGCGGTGCACCAGGCCGATCCGGTAGATCGTCTTGGCGCGGCCCACGTTGGAGGTGCCGTACTGGCCGATCGGGATCTCGCCGTCGGCCGGCAACCGGCAGGGCATGCTGGTCGCCCACATCACCTCCGGCGCGATGGCGGCGAGCGCGACCCGGTGAATCTCGGTCAGCTCGCCCAGGCAGCCCTGGATGTCCTCGTGCACCGCGGTGATCAGCTCCAGCTGGGACTCGCTGAAGTCGGTGGTGATGCTGGGATGGGTGAGGGCCGACCCGAGCGCCCGGGGATGCGGCGTGAGCGCGAGGTCGCCGACGGTGGTTGCGCGCAGGCCCTCCTTCTCGATGCCGCGGCGCAGGGCGCGCAGCACGGCGGGGCTCAGCGATGCGAGCCGCGTGGTCAGCCGGGACGGGGTGGGCTTCAAGTGGGTGTGGGCTGGATGCGGGGGCGTCGGGAAGGTCGGCGAAGCGGGCACGGGCGGCGGTACGCCTCGCGGCACGGGCAGACGTAAGGTTAGCAGAATGCCCGTCGGGCGGGCTGCGGGGCCCGGCGCCGGGCCAGGCCGCGATCAGTCGCCGAACACCACCCGCGGAAGCCAGGTCGACAGGGACGGAAAGGTCAGCAACGCGGCCAGGGCGATGATCTGCAAGCTGACGAACGGGATGATGCCCCGGTAGATCGTGCCGGTGGAGACCGAGCCGGGGGCCACCCCGCGCAGGTAGAAGAGCGAGAAGCCGAAGGGCGGGGTCATGAAGCTGGTCTGGAGGTTGACGCCCACCAGCACGCCCAGCCAGATCGGATTCACGTCCAGGTTCAGCAGCACCGGCGCCGTGATCGGGATGATGATGAAGATGATCTCGAAGGTGTCCAGGATGAACCCGAGCACGAACATCACCGCCATCACGACGACAAGGGCGCCGATGGCGCCGCCCGGCAGGTCGGACAGGAACTCGTGGACCAGGTCGTCGCCGCCGAGCATCCGGAACACGATGGAGAAGACCGAGGCGCCGAGCAGCAGGACGAACACCATCGAGGTGATCGAGGCGGTGGACACACAGGCCTGGCGGAGGATGTCGAAGGAGAACCGGCCCTTCAGCACCACCAGCAGCATTGCCCCGACCGCGCCGACCGATGCAGCCTCGGTGGGGGTGGCGAAGCCGCCCAGGATCGAGCCGAGCACTGCCACGATGAGCAGGAGCGGCGGGATCAGCGCGGTGAAGACCTCGCCGAGCAGCGCCGCCCGTTCCTCGGCGGTGCCCGGCGCGGCGGGGCAGCTCTTCGGGTCGAAGATCGCCTTGTAGCCCATGTAGAGCACATACAGGCCGATCAGCACCATGCTCGGCAGCAGGGCGCCCACGAACAGGTCGCCGACCGACACCGGCGAGGGCGCGAAGTTGCCCTTGGCCATCTGCACCTGGGAATTGATGCCGCCGAGCATGTCGCCCATGAAGATCAGCACCGTCGAGGGTGGCACGATCTGCCCCAGGGTGCCGGAGGCGCAGATGACACCGCAGGCGAGCTTCGGGTCGTAGCCTGCGCGCAGCATCGCCGGCAGGCTGATCAGGCCCATGGTGACCACGGTGGCGCCGACCACGCCGGTGGAGGCCGCGAGCAGGGCGCCGACCACGATCACCGACAGGCCCAGCCCGCCGCGCATCCGGCCAAACACCTTCCCCATGGTGACCAGCAGCGCCTCCGCGATGCCGGAGCGCTCCAGGACCACGCCCATGAAGATGAAGAGCGGCACGGCCACCAGGACCTCGTTGGTCATGAAGCCGATGTAGCGGGAGGCCAGCGCGCCGAAGTTCGACGGGTCGAAGGATCCGAGCAGCCAGCCGGCCAGGGCGAAGAAGAGGGACACTCCCGCCAGCGAGAAAGCGACCGGGAATCCGATCAGCAGCACCAGGATGACGCCGAAGAACATCAGCGCCGCGAGGATCTCTCCGGTCAGCACGGAATCCATGCTAGTTGCCGCGCAGCAGCGGGCGTTGGGATGGCGTCATTGCGGGTCCGGCTGCGGATAGCGGAACTGCGGTGGCAGGAGATCCTCGCGACCCGCCAGCACCAGGATGCTGCGGAACGCCATCGCGATGCCCTGCAGCAGGACGAGCACGATGAAGACCAGGATGAAGGTCTTGAGGATGAAGAGCCCGGGCATGCCGCCGGGGTTGGACGACGCCTCGAACAACGCCCAGGAGCGCCGCACGTAGGTGAAGGAGTAGATCCAGGCGACGATGCAGTAGGGCACGAGGAACAGGACGACGCCGATCAGGTCGCGGATCGCCTTGCTGCGCAGCGGCGCCGGGCGGTAGAAGATGTCCACACGGACGTGGTCGTCACGCATCAGCGCGAAGCCGCCCACCGCCATGAACATCGCGCCCCCGAGCCAGACATAGAGGTCCTGCATCCAGAGCTGGGTGGTGGAGAAGATGTAGCGTTCGACGACGACCCAGAAGCAGGTCAGCACGGTGGCCAGGGCGAGCCAGGAGAAGACGCGGCCGACGGCGGAGTTCAGCCGGCTGATCGCGGTCACGTAACCGGCCAGCAGACGCATGATGAGGATTCCGCGAAGGAGGTCCGATGGTGGAGCCGGGCACCGGCCCCGGCAGACGCCGCCGCCGGTTG
>JAEWEW010000324.1 GCA_023389175.1 Pseudomonadota bacterium
ATCTGCATCCTGATCGGCCGCCGCAACCGCACCGAGCAGATCTAGCCGGGACGCGTTTCGCCCGGGCGCCGTACGTGGCGCCCGCCGTGCTCACGTCGATTCCGGCGCATCCGGAGCGTCCGTCCCCTCGGCATCCTCGCCGTCGCCGGCACCGTCGCCCCGGTCGGCATCGTCCGCCTCGTCGGCGGCCTCGAGCGTCTGCGGGCCCTGCATCGACGCGGGCAGCTCGGCGCCGCGCTCGGCCATCGCATCGGCCACGATGCTGTCGGCGGCCTCGGTCTCCACGATGCGCTGCACGCCCGAGAGCGTGTCGCGATCCTCGATGTCGATCAGACGGACACCCAGGGTCGCCCGGCTCAGCACGCGGATCTCCGAGGCGCGGGTTCGCACCAGGACGCCGTTGTTGGTGATCAGCATGATCTCGTCGCTGTCGTCCACCAGCACCGCCGCCACCATCTTCCCGTTGCGCTCCGAGGCCTGGATGGCGATCACGCCCTTGGTCCCGCGGCTGTGCCGCGGATACTCGTGCACCGGCGTGCGCTTGCCGAAGCCATTCTCGGTGGCGGTGAGCACCGTCTGCTGCCCGCCGTTGGCGACCAGCATGGCAATCACGGACTGGCCATCCTCGAGCGCCATGCCGCGCACGCCCCTGGCATTCCGGCCCATGCTGCGCACGTCCTCCTCGCTGAAGCGCACCGCCTTGCCGGCATCGGAGAACAGCATCACGTCGTGACCGCCGTCGGTGACCGCCACGCCGATGAGATAGTCGCCCTCGTCGAGGTCCACCGCGATGATGCCCGCCTTCCTCGGATTGGAGAACTCCGCGAGCGCGGTCTTCTTGACCGTGCCCTGGCTGGTCGCCATGAACACGTAGTGATCCTCGTCGAACTCGCGGATCGGCAGCACGACCGTGATCTTCTCGTTTTCCTGCAGCGGGAACATGTTGACGATCGGACGGCCGCGTGACGCGCGCGAGCCCTGCGGCACCTCCCAGACCTTGATCCAGTAGACCCGCCCGCGATCCGAGAAGCACAGGATCATGTCGTGCGTGTTCGCGATGAAGAGCTGGTCGATCCAGTCGTCTTCCTTGGTGCCGGCCGCCTGCTTGCCGCGGCCGCCGCGGCGCTGCGCCCGATACTCGGAAAGCGGCTGGCTCTTGATGTAGCCGGTATGGGACAGGGTGACCACCATGTCCTGCGGCGTGATCAGGTCCTCGGTGTCGAGCTCACTGGTGTTGCGCTCGATCTCCGAGCGCCGCGGATCCTTCTGGCGGTCGCCGAACTCGTCCCCCACCTCGCGCAGCTCGTCGCGGATGATGGCGGTCACGCGCTCCGGGCGCATGAGGATGTCGATCAGGTCCAGGATGCGGTCGATGACCTCGCGATACTCCTCGACGATCTTTTCCTGCTCGAGTCCCGTGAGGCGCTGCAGCCGCATCTGCAGGATCTCGCCAGCCTGGATCTCGGAGAGCCGGTAGGTGCCGTCCGGCTGCAGGCCGACACCCGGCTCCACGTTGTCGGGCTTGAGCGCCGCGGCGTCGCCCGAGGCGCGCGCCACCATCTCGGCGGCCGGTCCGGCCGCCCAGCTGCGCTCGAGCAGCCGCTCCTTGGCGATGGGCGGCGTGGGCGAGGCCTTGATCAGCTCGATCATCTCGTCCACGTTGGCCACCGCGACCGCGAGGCCCTCCAGCAGGTGGCCGCGCTCCCGCGCCTTGCGCAGGTCGTACACCGTGCGGCGGGTGAGCACCTCGCGACGGTGGGACAGGAACGCCTCCAGTACCTGCTTCAGGTTCAGCAAGCGCGGCTGGCCATCCACCAGCGCGACCATGTTGATGCCGAAGCTGTCCTGCAGCTGCGTCTGCTTGTACAGGTTGTTGAGGATGACCTCGGCGTTCTCGCCGCGCTTGAGCTCGATCACGACCCGCATGCCCTGCTTGTCGGATTCGTCGCGGATATCCGAGATGCCCTCGATCTTCTTCTCGTTGACCAGCTCGGCGATGCGCTGCTGCAGCACCGCCTTGTTGACCTGGTACGGGATCTCGTCGATGACGATCGCCTGCCGGTTGCCGCGATCCATGTCCTCCATGTGCGTGCGCGCGCGGATCACCACCCGGCCACGACCGGTGCGGTAGCCCTCGCGCACGCCCGCGACGCCGTAGATGATCCCGCCGGTGGGGAAGTGCGGCGCCGGGATCTTCTCGATCAGCTCGTCGATCGAGCAGTCCGGGTTGTCCAGCAGCAGCATGCAGCCGTCGACCACCTCCGCGAGTTTGTGCGGCGGGATGTTGGTGGCCATGGCCACCGCGATGCCGGTGCTGCCGTTGATCAGCAGGTTCGGGATGCGGGCGGGCAGCACCAGCGGCTCGCGTTCGGAGCCGTCGTAGTTGGGCCCGAAGTCCACCGTCTCCTTGCCGATGTCGGCCAGCATCTCGTGCGCGATGCGTGCGAGCCGGATCTCCGTGTACCGCATCGCCGCCGGGCTGTCGCCATCGACCGATCCGAAGTTGCCCTGCCCGTCCACCAGCATGTAGCGCAGCGAGAAGTCCTGCGCCATGCGCACGATCGTGTCGTACACCGCCGTGTCGCCATGCGGGTGGTACTTGCCGATCACGTCGCCGACGATACGCGCCGACTTCTTGTAGGCACGGTTCCAGTCGTTGTTGAGCTCGTGCATCGCGTACAGCACGCGGCGATGGACCGGCTTGAGCCCGTCGCGCACGTCCGGAAGCGCCCGGCCGACGATCACGCTCATCGCGTAGTCGAGGAAGGAGCGCTTCATCTCCTGCTCGAGGCTGATCGGGACGGTTTCTTTGGCGAATTGATCCATGGACCTGGGGCGTGCCTGCGACGTTGGCTAAATCGTTGAATTTTAAACTATTCGGCCTATGCTCTAATTCACCCCAGGGATCGCGCCGGGCGGACTGCCGGCCGGCCACCAGGCGCACTGCCCAGCGAAAGAGCCATGCCTCCTGCCGCACCCGAACAACTGATCCGGCCCCGCTGGATCGCCCCGGTGACCAACGGCTCCCCTGTCCTCGCCGATCACGCCGTGCTGGTCCGCGCCGGGGCGATCACTGCCGTCGGTCCGGCGGCGGAGCTCGCGCTCGCCCATCCGGATGCGGCCACGGTCGATCTGCCGCGGCACCTGCTGGTGCCGGGCTTCGTGAATGCGCACTGCCATGCCGCCATGACGCTGCTGCGTGGCGCAGGCGACGACCTGACGCTCGAGACCTGGCTGCAGGATCGCATCTGGCCGCTGGAGCGCGCGCTGGTGAGCGACGCCTTCGTGCACGACGGCACCATCCTCGCCTGCCGCGAGATGCTGCTCGGCGGCGTGACCTGCTTCAGCGACATGTACTTCTTCCCGGAGGCCGTCGCGCGCGCCGCGCTTGCGATGCGCATGCGGGCGGTGCTCGGCATCGTCGTCTTCGACTTCCCGAGTCCCTACGGGGCCGGGCCGGGCGACTACCTCAGCAAGGGTCTCGCGCTGCGCGACGAGATGCGCGACCAGCCGCGGCTCGCCTTCAGCCTGTCGCCGCATGCGCCCTACACCAACAGCGACGAGACGCTGCGCCGGGTCGCGAGCCTCGCGGCCGAGCTGCAGGTGCCGGTCGCGACCCATCTGCACGAGACCGAGCGCGAGGTGAAGGAGAGCATCGCGATGCACGGCCTGCGGCCGATCGCGCGGCTCGAGCGGCTCGGCCTGCTCGGACCGGAGTTCATCGCGATCCACGCGGTGCACATGAGCGACGAGGACATCGCGCGGCTCGCGCGAGCCGGCGCCTCGCTGGTCACCTGCCCACACTCGAACCTCAAGCTCGCGAGCGGCATCGCGCGGGTCGGCGCGATGGCGCGCGCGGGCATCAACGTGGCGGTGGGCACGGACGGCGCCGCCAGCAACAACCGGCTGGACCTGCTCGCGGAAGCGCGCCTCGCCGCCCTGCTCGCCAAGACCGAGACCGGCGACGCCTCGACGATGAGCGCCCACGCGGCGCTGCATGCGCTGACGCGCGCCGGCGCCCAGGCGCTCGGTCTAGCGGACCGCATCGGCAGCATCGAGCCGGGCAAGCGCGCGGACCTGGTCGCGCTGGACCTTTCGGCGCCGGAGCACGGGGCGGTTCTGGACCCGGTTGCAACGCTCATTCATGTCGCCGGTCGCGAGGCGGTGACCGACGTGTGGATCGATGGCGACCGTGTTGTTACAGAGAGACAAATCGCAGATTCGCTGTCGCGTGAAGCCGTCGGAACCGTAGTTCGCGCAAGTCCGCTATGGCACAATCGGCTAGGCGAATTCGTATCGGGTCGTGCGGTTTGATCTTCACGGTATTTCGATACTTATGGTTCACCGCACTTTGTCCAGGTCTTCTTCAGTTCGAAAGAATCCTGT
>JAEWEW010000164.1 GCA_023389175.1 Pseudomonadota bacterium
TCGGTGTCCTGCTCGACGCCGATCACCGCTTCGCCGAGCAGCTGGCGCTCGGGCGGCAACGCCTGCAGCAGCAGGCTGTAGAGCCGGCCCCAGGAGGTGAGCACCTGGTCGTAGTGCCGGCGCGCGATCACCGCGCCGTCCGGCCCGAGCACCACCCGACCGGGCACCCTGACGCCGAGCGTCTCGTCCACCGGGACACCGCAGGCGCGCAGCGCCTGGATGAGTCGCGAGTGGGTCACGATGCCGGCGCCCCGGCCATGCAGCGGTACCGGCGAACGCTCAAGGACCCTGACGTCGATGCCCTGGCGATGCAGCATGGCAGCCGTCATCAGGCCGCCGAGCGAGCCGCCGGCAACCAGGACCTGCGCATCGCTCGCGTCAGTGGGCTGCAAGCGCCTTGCCTTCGTCTGCCGGGAAGTTGAGCTCGACCACGATACCGTTGGGATCGTCCACGAAGACCTGGTGCAGGCCGAGCACCGGCACTTCGCGGGAACGGTGTGGCACGCCAGCCGCCTGCAGCCGCTTCATCATGTCCGCCAGGCCGGTGGCGAAGAAGGCCACGTGGTCGACCGCCCCGCTGCCGTGCAGGCCGGTGTTGTCACGCTCGCCCAGGTACTGGTTCAGGCCGTTGGGGTCCTGGGGGTCCAGGCCGATGACATGCACGACCGCATTCGCATAGTCCCCGATGTCGCCGGCATACAGCCAGACGCCCGGGAAGGGAAAGGGCGGGCGCGGCCCGTCGGTGAACCCGAGCAGGTCCGCATAGAAGCGCCGGGTGGCCTCCAGATCCAGCGTCCGGATCGAGAAATGGTTCAGCGAAAGGTGCATGTGCGTGTCCTCATGCGGCTTTGCCGAGCGTCCTGGCGACCGGCCTGGGCGCACCCGGCATCACCGCGGCGGCGTGGGCCAGATACGAGCGCACGCGGTCGCGGATGACCTGCGACACCATCTCCGGGTCGTCCTGGCCCTCGAAGGCCTGGCCATAGACGTACGGCCAGATGCCGAGCGAGTAGACCAGGCCGCCATGCAACCCCATCAGGAGCGCCTGCTCCCGCGCGGTCGCCCGGGCGCGCGAGCGGTTGCCGAACGCCCTGCGGGTCTCCCGCACGATCTTCGGCAGCAGGCGCTCCTGCAGCAGCGCGAAATAGCGCCGCGGGATCACGCCGTCGCTCAACCCGGACCCGACGATGATGCGGATCCACTCGGGCGTCAGGATGGTCGCCAGGTAGGATTCGTACAGCCTGCACAGCTTCTCCTCGATCGGCATCGGCCGGTCCAGCAGGCTCTCCCACTGCGGATCCCAGCGGTGCACGAAGAGCTGCTCGTAGACACGGTCGATCAGCGCCTGCTTGGTCGGGAAGTAGTGGTAGAGCAGGGTGTGCGCGATGCCGATCTCCTCGGCGAGCTCGCGAATCTGCGCGTCCAGCCCGCGCCGCGAGAAGAAGGCGATGGCGCCCGCGACGATCTGCTCTTCGCGCGCGGCGGCGGACATGCGCTGCCGTGGCCTCGTCGTCTTTGCCATCCTTCCTGTCTGCCGGCGTCCGTGCCTCGTAATCATCCGGCGCCCAGGTCGCCGGTTCCGGCGGCGATGGACAGCCGATTTCGTGTTGACCAGTTGCTCAGCAATGATGGAGAATCTTTACCAGCCGGTCAACAGTAGGTGCCATGAAGAGCCCGCGGTTCGACTACATCAAGCCGGAGACACTACCCGAGGTCTTCGAACTGCTCGATCGCCATGGCGACGGGGCACGCATCCTCGCCGGCGGGCAGACGCTGATGGCGACGCTGAACATGCGCCTGTCGGAGCCCGCGATCCTGATCGACATCAACGGGCTGTCCGAGCTCAAGGGGATCACGTTGCGCGGCAGCACGCTGCGGATCGGCGCCCTGGCCACCCACGCCGAGATCGAGCAGTCGGACCTGGTCATGCGGCATGCCCCGTTGATCCGCGCCGCTGCGCCGCATATCGGCCACCGGGCAATCCGAAACCTCGGTACCTTCGGTGGTTCGATCGCCTACGCGGATCCCGCCGCGGAATGGCCCGCCTGCGCGGTCGCGCTGGAGGGCAGCATCGTGCTCCGGAGCGCGCGCGGTGACCGGCGCGTGCCGGCGACCGAGTTCTTCCAGGGCCTCTACACCACCTGCGCGGAACGGGACGAGATCGTGGCGGCCTGCGAGTTTCCGGCGATCGCGGCGGGCGAACGGCATGACTTCAGCGAGCTCGCCCGGCGGCATGGAGACTATGCGATCGCGGGCCTCGCGGCCGTGGCCACCCGGGTGGACACCGGCGATCGTGCCGGGGCCAGGTTGGCGGACGTGCGTCTCGCGTTCTTCGCGGTTGCGGACCGGCCCGTCAGGGCTCGCCGCGCCGAAGCGATCCTTGCCGGAGCGCAGCTCGATGACGACATCCTGGAGGCCGCCGGCAAGAGCCTCGTCGAGGAGATCGATGTGACGCCCGACCTGACCAGCAGCAGGCAGGCGAAACAGCATCTGGCCGGCGTCCTGATGCGGCGCGCGATCAAGCGCCTCTGTGCCTAGTGGTGAGCAACTCATGTCGAACAGGATGACCGCGGAGATCCAGCTGACCGTCAACGGCACGCCGGTGAGCCGGACGGTGGACTGCCGCAAGCATCTCGTGGATTTCCTGCGCGAGGATCTCGGCCTGACCGGCTCGCACCTCGGCTGCGAGCACGGTGTCTGCGGCGCCTGCACCGTCAGGCTCGACGGCAGGATCGTCCGCGGCTGCCTCGTCCTGGCTGCCAGGGTCAACGGCTGCCATGTCGAGACCGCGGAGAATCCGCAGCCCGGCCCGGTGTTGAAGGCGCTGCAGGAGGCGTTCATCGCGCGCAATGCGCTGCAGTGCGGCTATTGCACCTCCGGCATGCTGCTCACGGCGCAGGAGCTGGTGGAGACCCGGCCGCAGGCGTCGCGCGAGGAGATCCGGGCTTGGATGAGCGGCAACTACTGCCGCTGCACCGGCTATCACGCGATCGTGGATGCGGTGGCCGACGTGCTGGCGCAGCAGGGCGGCAGCCCGGCCGAGCAGCCGGGCGGCAGTGATGACGACCGGCGAGGGGCGGCATCATGAACCGCCCGCGCGACCTTCCGGCCCGTTCCCGGATCGCGCCGGTGCTGGACGACCAGGTCCACATCGGCGAGCGGCTCTCCCGGCCCGGCCTCGGCCGGCTCGTGCAGGGGCGCGGCCGGTATGTCGACGATCTGCAGCTGCCGCGGATGGCGCACGTGGTCTTCTGGCGTTGCCCGGTTGCCCATGCCCGCATCCTCGCGATCGATGCCGGCGAGGCGAAGCGGATGCCGGGCGTGGTCGCGGTCTTCAACGGCGCCGACATTGCCCGGGTCTGCAAGCCTTTCGTCGGCGTGCTGAGCCACCTCGCGGGCATCAAGAGCGCCCCGCAGTTCCCGATGGCGATCGACCGGGCCTGCTGGCAGGGGGAGCCGGTGGTGGCGGTCCTCGCCGAAACGCGCGCCCAGGCCGAAGATGCGCTTGCCGTGCTGCAGGTGGATTGGGAAGCGCTGCCGGCGGTTCTCGATGCCGAGAAGGCGTTGGACCCGGAGACGCCGGTGATCCATCCGGAGCTGGGCGACAACCTCTGCTTCCGGCGCACGCTGGACGTCGGCGGCGTCGACGCCGCCTTCGCGAGCGCGGACGCGGTCTTCGAGGACACGTTCGTCTTCGGGCGACATACCGGCGTGACGCTGGAGCCACGCTGCCAGGTCGCGGACTGGAATCCGGCCGACAGTCACCTGACGGTGCACCACTCGTGCCAGGCGCCGCACATGATGCACGACCTGTACTGCCGGCAGTTCGACCTGCAGGAGTCGCAGGTACGGGTCATCTGCAAGGACGTCGGCGGCTCGTTCGGCATCAAGGTGCATGCCTATCCCGACGACTTCGCCACGGTGGCGTGCTCGATCCTGCTGCAGCGGCCGGTCAAGTTCGTCGCCGACCGGCTCGAGTCATTCGTCTCCGACATCCATGCGCGCGAGCACCGCATCAAGGCCCGCATTGCAGCGCGCGCCGATGGCGAGATCCTGGCATTCGAGATCGACGACCTGACCGGTATCGGGCCCTATTCGGTCTTCCCGCGGACCAGCGGCATCGAAGGCAACCAGGTCGTGTCGTTGACCGGCGGGCCGTACCGCCACAAGAGCTACCGGGCCTTGCTCAATGTGGTGTTCCAGAACAAGACGCCGACCTGCCAGTACCGTGGCGTCGGTCATCCGATCGCCTGCGCCGTGACCGAGGGGCTCGTCGACGGCGTCGCCCGCAAGCTCGGCATCGACCCGCTGGAGCTGCGGCTGCGCAATGTCATCCCGGACGACGCCTATCCGGCGACCGGCGCCTCCGGCATCCAGTTCGAGGTGCTGACGCACGAGACCTGCCTTGCGCAGGCGCGCGCGCTGATCGGATACGAGGCGCTGCGGGCGGAGCAGGCCACGTTGCGCGCCAAGGGCGTTTACCGCGGCATCGGCATCTCGGTCGTGATCGAGTTGACCAACCCGAGCGCCGCCTTCTACGGCGTCGGCGGCGCGCGCATCGCGTCGCAGGATGGGGCGACCGTGCGGCTCGAGCCGTCCGGTGTCGTGACGGTGATGGCCAGCGTCGGCGAGCAGGGGCAGGGCGCGGAGGCGGTGTTCGCGCAGATCGCGGCCGACGCGGTCGGGGTGCCGATTGCGCGGATCAGGGTGCTCACCGGCGATACCGACGTGACGCCCTACGGCGGCGGCACCTGGGCCTCCCGCGGCACCGGCATCTGCGGCGAGGCCGTGCTGCAGGCAGGCCTGGGACTGCGCTCGAACATCCTCAGGACCGCGGCGGTCATCACCCAAAGGCCGCAAGAGGAGCTCGCGGTTCGAGACGGCGAGATCATCGACAGCAGGACCGGCGAGCCGGTCCTGCCGATGAGCGAGCTCGGCCGCATCGCCTATTTCCGCTCGGACACGCTGCCGCGCGACTTCACCCCCGAGCTCATCGTGACCCGGCATTTCGCGCAGCGGGACTACCCGTTCATCTTCACCAACGGGGTCCAGGTGTCGTATGTGGAGGTCGATACCGACACCGGCTTCGTCAAGCTGCTGAAGCATTGGGCGGTGGAGGACTGCGGCCGGGTGATCAACCCGATGCTGGTCGACGAGCAGATGCGGGGCGCCATCGTCCAGGGGATCGGTGCGGCGCTCTTCGAGGAGTGCCTGTACGACCAGGACGGCTCGATCATCAACGGCAGCATGGCGGATTACCTCGTGCCGATGGCGGCCGAGATGCCGGACATCCTGGTCTCGCACGTCCAGTCCCCCACGAAAAGCTCGCAGCTCGGCGCGAAGGGCGCCGGCGAGGCAGGCACCGCCGGGGCGCCGGCCGCGGTGGTCAATGCCATCAACGACGCGCTTTCGCCGTTCGGCGTGACCGTCAACGCCCAGCCGGTGACACCGGAGAAGATCCTGCGGGCATTGGGCAGGATCGACTGAGCGAGTGTGATCCAGTCACGCGCGACATGATGATGTCCGTAGCAGCGCAAAGGCAGGTGGCTGCTGCATGAATACCATCCTCGGCGCCAACGGCGTTGTCGCCCGGGAGTTGTCCCGGGCGCTCTCGGCATCCCCGGGTCCCCTCCGGCAGGTCAGCCGGCATCCGCAACGGGTCAGCGCCTCGGACGAGGTCATGGCGGCGGACCTCCTCGACCCGCAGGCGACCGATCGCGCGGTGGCCGGCAGCGCCACCGCCTACCTGGTTGCCGGGCTGAAGTACGACGCGCGGGTTTGGGAAGCGCAGTGGCCGCGGCTGATGCGCAACGTGATCGATGCCTGCAAGCGCCACGAGTGTCGCCTCGTGTTCCTCGACAACGTCTATGCCTACGGCCGGGTCAAGGGGACCATGACGGAGGAGACCGCCTTCAACCCCGTCAGCCGCAAGGGCGAGGTCAGGGCGAGGCTCGCCACGATGCTGCTGGATGAGATGCGCTCCGGCAACCTCGTCGCGATGATCGTCCGCGCCGCCGACTTCTACGGGCCCGGCGCCGCCAACAGCTTTCCACACGCCATGGTATTCGAGCGACTGAAGGCCGGCAGGAAGCCTCGCTGGATCGGTAACCCGAAGTCGGTGCATTCCTTCACATACACGCCGGATCTCGGACGGGCATTGGCGGCACTCGGGGAAACGGCGAGTGCCTACGGGCAGACGTGGCACGCGCCGACGAGCGGTGAATTGCTGAGCGGCGAGGCTTTCGTGCGTCTGGCTTGCGAGCAGGCCGGCCGCCCATACGCGCTGCAGACGGTGCCGCGGGCAATGCTCCACGCCTTGGGCTGGATCGTTCCGGTCCTGCGCGAGAACCGGGAGATGATGTACCAGTTCGACTACGACTACCGGTTCGACAGCCGCAAGGCGGAGGCGTTGCTGCAGATTGTCCCGACCTCGTATCGGCAAGGGGTCGGCGCGTCGCTGGACGCACTGCGCATGCGCAGCCGCACCGTGTGATCGATGGGCAATCTCCTGCGTCGACGGCGTCCCGGTGAGATCATCGAGGCCAATGCCCCTGACCCAGGGCTTCCACTAGACCCGGAGAAATGTGATGAAGGCGAACTCGATCCTGGAGACGATCGGCAACACCCCGCACGTGCGCATCAACCGCCTGTTCGGCAACGACCACGAGGTCTGGATCAAATCGGAGCGCGCCAACCCCGGCGGCTCCATCAAGGACCGGATCGCGCTTTCGATGGTTGAGGATGCGGAACGCAGCGGGGTGCTGAAGCCCGGCGGCACGATCATCGAGCCGACGTCGGGCAACACCGGCATCGGCCTCGCCATGGTGGCCGCGGTCAAGGGCTACAGTCTGATCCTGGTGATGCCGGAGTCCATGTCGATCGAGCGACGCCGCCTGATGCTGGCGTATGGCGCCAGGTTCGAGCTCACGCCGCGCGAGAAGGGCATGCCGGGCGCGATCGAGCGGGCGAAGGAAATCCTCGCGGCCACGCCGGGCGCGTGGATCCCGCAGCAGTTCGAGAACCCGGCCAACGTGGAGGTGCACGCCCGCACGACCGCTCAGGAAATCCTGCACGACTTCCCGGACGGACTGGATTGCCTGGTCACCGGCGTGGGCACCGGCGGGCACATCACCGGCTGCGCCCGGGTGCTCAAGAAGGCCTGGCCGAAGCTGAAGGTGTACGCGGTGGAGCCGTCCGCTTCGCAGGTCATCGGTGGCGGCAAGCATTCGCCGCATCCGATCCAGGGCATCGGCGCGGGCTTCATTCCCGGGATCCTGGAAACGGCGTTGCTCGACGGCACGATCGCGGTCGAGGCGGAGGACGCCAAGGCGTATGCGCGGGATTGCGCGAGTCGCGAAGGCATCCTGGTCGGTATCTCCTCGGGAGCAGCGCTGGCCGCGATCGCCATCAAGCTGAAGGAGCTGCCCAAGGGGGCCCGCGTGCTCGGGTTCAACTACGATACCGGCGAGCGGTACCTTTCGACCGAGGGATTCCTGCCGGCCTGACGGGAAGGGCAAGCAGACGGCAGGCCCCGAGCTAAGGCTACCGCGCCTCGAACCCGAGCTCGCGTGCGTGCGACACCAGCTTGGCCAGCAGCCGGTGAAATGCCCGCAGCTCGCTGGCCGACAGCGCTCGGTAGAGATCGGCCTCGCGCCGGACGGCATTGCGTGCGATCTCGGTGTATACCGCCCAGCCTTCGTCGGTCAGGTAGAGGTGGCGCAGGCGCCGGTCGGCCTGGTTGCCGTCGCGCGCCAGGCGGCCCTGTGCTTCAAGGTTGCGCACCCCCCGGGAGACGCTCATCTTGTCCAGGCCCGAATAGTCCGCAAGCGCCTGTGCGGTGATCCCCGGATGGTCGGCGACCGTGACCATGATCCGCCAGTCGTTCAGGTTCAGGTGGAAGCGGCGGCCGAACAGGCTGCCGAACGGACGGGCGGTGAGATTGGTCAGGACCCAGAGCTGGTAGAAGGTCGATTCCCGCGTGTGAAGCAGCGCTGCAGGGTCGGTCGCAGCCTTTCGTCGCGCGGTCATGCAGGACGCGGCTGCTGCAAGCCGAAGCCGTACAGCTCGGCGTCGCCACGTGCATCGCAGACCCCGGGACCTTCGGCCCATGCAAGAAGTGCGCAGCCGTGTTCGGAGGACAGGGTCGCCACCGTTCCGGGCTCGATGACGACGAACGCAGGTCCCTGCAGCGGCTTGCCGTTCACCTGCAGATCCCCTGCCAGCACGAACAGATCGGTCAGCGCCATGTGCCTGATCGCCTGGGGCGGCGTGCCGGGCCACAAGGCGAGATGGCACAGGCGACGGTCATCGCCGGTGCCGGCGTAGTCGAAGAGAGGACGGCGGACCACGCCGGGGAAGCGGGTAGGCACAGCAAGCGCCTTGTCCAGCTCCACGGTGATGTCCGGCGGCGTTTCGGATTGCATGCCGCGCACGGCGGCCTGCCGCGCGTGGGGATGGATGGCGAGCGCCGACTCCGGTACCACCACCGGCCCTTCGAGCCGCGACACCAGGGTGCAGCCGTCGTAGCTCACCGCATCATGGGTCGCGCCGGCCAGGTTAATGCCGACGCAACCGGCCCGGGTGGTGGCCTGGTGGTCAGTGAGCGAGCCTGCGAGGAAGTAGCTGGTTGCGGTGCCGAGGTGCTGGTGCAAGCCCGACCGGCTCATCGGCTGGAACGTCACCAGGCCCAGGAACAGGCCGGCCGCGCTGTCCCGGCGGACTGCCTTCTCGCGCGCAGTCCCTCGCGGCGTCTCCCGCCAGGGCAGCGACTCCATGTCGTAGCCGTAGAGGCCCGGCGCCAGCAGGGCGCGGTGCGCGAGTTCCGGGGTGGCGGCGCCGATGGTCATGGAAACTCTCCTGCCGGTGGCCCTTGCGGTGCGTTAGTAACGATCGTTACTATACCCACGAATCGGCTTCCCGGCGCCAGTCGCCGGCCATTCGAGCAAGCGATGCCAGCACCGCAGTCGGCAGCGACGTCTTTGCCGCAGGACGCAGCAGCGTCGCGCGTCGTCGCGATCACCGGCGCCGCGAGCGGCATCGGCGAGGCCTGCGGGCAGCACTTCTCGGCCCGGGGGGATGTCGTCTTCCTGCTCGATCGCGATGTCGAGGGCGGCACCCGGCTGGCTTCCCGGCTCGGCGGGCGCAGCGCCTTCCTCCCGGTGGACGTTGCGGATCGCGTCTCGGTGCACGCGGCGTTCGAGCGCATCGCCGCCCGGGCCGCGCGGTTGAACGTCCTGGTCAACAGCGCGGGGGTCGAGAGCACGGCGCTGCTGTGCCGCCTCGGCGACGAGGAATGGGAGCGGGTGCTTGACGTGAACCTCAAGGGCACCATGCTCTGCACGCAGGCGGCCGTGCCGTTGCTGCGGGCAGCCGGCGGGGGCAGTGTGGTGAACATCGCCTCCATCGCCGGCAAGCGCATCTCCTACTCCGGCGGCGTCGCGTACACCGCCTCCAAGAGCGGCGTGCTGGGCTTCACCCGGCATGCGGCCTTCGAGCTCGCGGTGGACCGCATCCGGGTCAACGCCGTCTGTCCGGGGCCCACGCTCACGCCGATGATCCGGCGCAACCTCGACCAGAAGCAGATCGACGCGGCTGTCGCCGGCATACCGCTCGGGCGCTGGGTGGCGCCGGATGAGATCGCGGAAGCGGTCGCCTTCCTGGCCGGACCCGGTGCCGCCATGTGCACCGGCACCGCGATCGACGTCGACGGTGGCGTCCTGGTGTCCAACGGTAGTCGCTACCAGGACTACTTCGCCGCGCGCACATGAAGCGCCACCATTCCACCATGAGGAGACCTCCATGAACACAGCCTCTCTTGCCGGTCGCGCCGTCGGCCGGGTTGCCTGTGCCTTGGCCGGCCGGGTTGCCGTGAGCTGCGCCGGCCTCGCACTGGTCGTGCTTGCGGGCTTCGCGCCGGGCGCCCATGCGCAGGCGCCCCTTCGGATGGCCTTCGTCGCGCCGCCGCCGGTATGGGGACCGATCGCGGACCGGTTCGCGCAGGAGGTCAGCGAGCGGACCCAGGGCCAGGTGAAGGTGCAGTCCTTCGGCGGCGGGCAGCTCGGCAGCCTGCCGCAGAACTATGCCGGCCTGCGCACCGGACAGATCGACATGATGCTGGCCGATACTGGCACGCTCGCGCTCGCCCGGGGCGGCAAGGACTTCAACGCGCTCTTCGCGCCGTATGTCTTCCGCGACCAGGCGCACTTCAAGAAGTTCATGTTCTCCCCCGCCTTCCGCGAGATGCTGGGGCCGGTGGAGAAGGACGGCGGGTTCCACTATGTCGGCTACGTCTCCGACCGGGCGCCGCGGCAGCTGACCACCAGCAATCGCAAGGTGTCCGGGCTCGATGACATGAAAGGCCTCAAGGTGCGGGTGCCCGAGACCCCGACCATCCTGGAGGTGATGAAGGCGTGGGGCGCAGCACCGACGCCGGTGCCGGCCGCGGAGCTCTACATGGCCATGAAGCAGGGGCTGGTGGACGGGCAGGACAACGGCTTCGACGCCATCGCCGGCGCCAAGTACTACGAGGTCCAGAAGTACGCCATGCGCATCGACTACATCCAGTCGGGCCTGATGGTGCTGATCGCGGCCGACAAGTGGGCCCGGCTGAGTCCGGCGCAGCAGCAGGCGATGACCGAGGCGGCCGCCGCCACGGAGCAGTGGGCGAGCAAGATGACCTGGGACACGGCCGCGCGAGCAATGGAGGTCCTGCGCAAGGAGGGGATGGAGATCGTCGAGCCGGACCTGTCGGGCTTCCGCAAGGTCGCGCAGGAGGTCACGCAGCGGTTCGACGGCGAGATGTGGGCGAAGGGCACGCTGCAGAAGATCCAGGCCGTGAGATGACCGCTGCTACGCAGGTTGGCCCGCCCCGAAGGGGCCCTTGTATGTTTAAGCCAGACCAGCGCGGTACAGTCGGATTACCGCTGAGGTGACCGGACCGGACCGTGCAGCCTGGTAGGCCCTGGAGTCGGCGAGCCTGCTCGCCAGCTCGTGACTGAGTCGA
>JAEWEW010000165.1 GCA_023389175.1 Pseudomonadota bacterium
GGCGAGCGCCTGCCGGTCGGTGGCGGATGCCGCGGCCTCCAGCACCACCCGCCCCTGCCGCAGCACCACCACGCGGTCGCTCACCCGCAGCACTTCGTCGAGCTTGTGGGAGATGAAGATCACCGCGAGACCGGCGGCGGTGAAGCGCTCGAGCGTGGCGAACAGCGACTCGCTCTCCTGCGGCGTCAGCACCGCGGTCGGCTCGTCCATCACCAGGATCCGCGACCCGCGCACCAGCGCCTTGAGGATCTCGACCCGCTGGCGCTCGCCGACCGACAGCGCCGCCACCCGCGCCGCCGGATCCACCTGGAGGCCGTAGTCCGATGCCGCCGCCATCAGCCGCGCGCGCACCGCCTGGCGCGCCAGCCTCGGCGACCAGAGCGGCGCCATGCCGAGCATCACGTTGTCGAGCACCGTGAGGTTGTCGGCCAGCGTGAAGTGCTGGTGGACCATGCCGATCCCGGCCGCCAGCGCCGCCCGGGTGTCGCCGGGCGGGAGCGGCTTGCCGAACGCGGTGACGGTGCCGGCGTCGGCGACATAGTGGCCGAACAGGATGGACACCAGTGTCGACTTCCCGGCGCCGTTCTCCCCGAGCAGCGCCAGCACCTCGCCGGCGCCGAGATCGAGCGAAATGCCGTCGTTGGCGACCAGCGGCCCGAAGCGCTTGGTTATGCCGGAGAGCCGCAGGACCGGCCCGGCGACCGCCGGGCCGTCCTGCGCGCTGCCGTCCGCCGCCGCGCTGCCTGCCTGACCGTCGCGGCCCACCGCCCGGCTACTGGGACGCCTTGGGCTGGCCGTCGTTCACCTTGACGGTGAAGCTGCCGTCGAGGATCGCCTTCTGCCGCGCGGCGACCTTCTCCATCACCTCCCTGGGCACCTTGCCCTCGAAGGTTCCAAGTGGCGCGAGCTCGGACCCCTTGTGCTTCATCATCGAGTACTGGCCGTAGTCCTCGTGCACGAACTTGCCCGCCTTGACCGCGGCGATGGCCCGATCGATGGTCGGCTCCATGTTCCACAATGCCGACGCGACCACCGTCTGCGGATAGGTCTCCTGCGTGTTGATGACGTTGCCGATCGCGAGCGCGTTGCGCTCCTTGGCAGCGTCCGACACCCCGAAGCGCTCCGCATAGAGCACGTCCGCCCCCTTGTCGAGCATCGCGAAGGAGGCCTCCTTCGCCTTCGGCGGATCGAACCAGGAGTTGATGAAGGACACCATGAACTGCACCTTGGGGTTGGTCTCCCGCGCGCCATCCATGAAGGCGTTCATCAGCCGGTTGACCTCCGGAATGGGGTACCCGCCGACCATGCCGATCTTGCCGCTCTTGGTCATCGCGCCGGCGATCATGCCGGTGAGGTAGGCCGGCTCCTGGATGTAGTTGTCGAAGACCGAGAAGTTGGGCGCCTGCGGCTTGCCGGACGAGCCGAGCAGGAACGCGGTCTTCGGATAGTCCTTCGCGACCCGGCGCGCGGCGGCCTCCACGGCGAATGCCTCGCCCACGATCAGCGCGTTGCCCTGCTCCGCGTACTGCCGCATGACCCGCTCGTAGTCCGCGTTGGCCACGTTCTCCGAGAACCGGTACTCGACCTCGCCGCGGGCGGCGGCCGCATTGAGCGCCTTGTGGATGCGGCTCACCCACTGCTGCTCGACCGGAACGGTGTAGACGGCGGCCACCTTGACCTTGTCCTGGCCGACGGCCGGGCCGCCGGGTGCGAGAAGCAGGACGGCGGTGAACGCCGCGGCAAGCGACAGCAGGCCGCGACGCGCGGCGGCGGCAGGCGCGAGGCGCGCCGGATGCGAGGATGGTTTCATCGGGACTCCCTGTCTGGCGGTGCTGTTCAATCGATCACGATGCTCTTCGGATCGAAGTCGGGTTGCGGGAACTTCGGATCCAGCCGCTTCAGCGCGCCCACGATGATGCGCAGCATCGCGTAGTCGCGGAACCACTTGCGGTTCGACGGTATCACGAACCAGGGTGCCTGCTTGCGGTGCGTCTGGACGATCGCATCCCGGTAGGCCCGCATGTAGTCCTTCCATTTCTTGCGCTGCTCGAGGTCGTGCGCGTCTAACTTCCAGTGCTTCGCGGGTTCGTCCAGGCGCGCCTGCAGGCGCCGCCGCTGCTCGTCCGCGTCGATGTGCAGGTAGAACTTGAGGATGAGCGTTCCTTCGTCGGCCAGCATCTGCTCGAACTCGCGCAGATGCTCGTAGCGCTTCTTCCAGACGCGCTTCGGGACTAGCTCGTTCACCCGGACGACCAGCACGTCCTCATAGTGCGAGCGGTTGAAGACGACGATCTTGCCCTTGGTGGGCACCTTCTGGTGGATCCGCCAGAGATAGTCGCGCGACAGCTCGATGGCGGTCGGCGCGCCGAACCGCGCCACGTCCACGCCTTGCGGGTTCACCCCGGTGAAGATCTTGCGGATGGCGCCGTCCTTGCCGCCGGTATCCATCGCCTGCAGCACGATGAGGACCTTGTGCCTGGCCTCGGCGTAAAGCCGCTCCTGCAGGTCCGAGAGCTGTTCGCGCAGCGCGTCGGCCGCCCTGTCGGCGGCTTCCTCGTCGCCGTCGAACCCGGGCGTGGCGTCGGCCGGCAGCTGCAGCAGGACATCCTTGTCCGCGTCCTCGTCGAGCTCGAACCAGCACCTGGACATGGCCGCCTCAGTCCGAGCCGCGCAGCTTGTAGCGCTGGATCTTCCCGGTCGCCGTCTTGGGCAGCTCGTCGACGAACTCGATCCAGCGCGGGTACTTGAACGGCGCGAGCGTGTCCTTCACGTGCTGCTTCAGTGCGGCAACCAGTGCGTCACCGGGCTCGACGCCCGGCTTGAGCACCACGAAGGCCTTGGGCTTGACCAGGTCGTCCAGGTCCTTCTGCCCGATCACTGCAGCCTCGAGCACCGCCTCGTGGCTGGCGATGGCCGACTCGACCTGGAACGGCGAAACGAACTGGCCGCTCACCTTGAGCATGTCGTCGGAGCGGCCCGAGTAGGTGTAGTAGCCGTCCGGCGAGCGGACGTACTTGTCGCCGCTGCGGGTCCACTCGCCCTGGAAGGTGACCCGCGACTTGCCGCGCTGGTTCCAGTAGGAGAGCGCGCTGGTCGGTCCCTTGATGACCAGGTCGCCGATCTCGCCGTCGGCGACCGGCGTGCCGTCCTCCGCGAGCAGCTTCAGCTCGTAGCCCGGCACCGCGACACCGGTAGTGCCATAGCGGACCTGGCCGCGGCGATTGGACAGGAAGATGTGCAGCATCTCCGTGGAGCCGATGCCGTCGAGGATCTCCACCCCGGTGAGCTCGGTGAAGCGGTTGCCCACCCGCTCCGGCAGCGCCTCGCCGGCCGACGCGCAGACCTTGAGGTTCATCCGTTCCTTCGCGGGGAAGGCCGGGCTTGCGAGCATGGCGGCGTAGAGGGTCGGCACACCGAAGAAGATGGTGGGCGCGGCGCCTTCGGCGGCCGCCGGCGCCTCGCCGGTCAACCGCTTGAACACCGCATCCGGCGTCGGTCGCTCGGCCATCAGCAACGAGGTGGCGCCCACCGACATCGGGAACGTGAGCGCATTGCCGAGGCCGTAGGCGAAGAACAGCTTGGCCGCCGAGAAGGTCCGGTCACGCTGCGTGATGCCGAGCGTCGGGCGGGCATAGAGCTCGGCCGTCTCGATCAGGCTCGAGTGGCAGTGGATCGTGCCCTTGGGGGCGCCGGTGGAGCCTGACGAGTACAGCCAGAAGCACGGCTCGTCGGCGCAGGTGTCGGCCGGCTCGAATTCGTCCTCGCCGCTCTCCAGGATGGCGCCGAAGTCGCCGCCTTCGGCGAGCGGCTCCTCCGAGATGACGATGCGATTGAGCGTCGGGATGGCATTGTGCAACCCGTCGAATGCAGGGAAGAGCGCACGCGAGACGAAGAGCACCTTCGCGCGCGAATCACGCAGCATGTAGTCGTAGTCGGCCTGGTTGAGCAGCGTGTTGACGCACACCGGCACGACGCCGGCCTTGATCGCACCGAGGAAGGCCGTGGGCCAATCGATGGTGTCCAGCATGCAGATGAAGATGCGGTCCTCGGGCTCGATGCCGCTTGCGCGCAGGCCGGAGGCGAAGCGATTCACCCGCTTCGCGAGCTCGCCGTAGGTGATTGACCGGCGATCGTCAATGAAGGCCACCTGGTCCTGGCGGCCGCCGGCAAGGTTGCGCTCGATCAGATCATAGGCGGCGTTGTAGCTGCGCGGGATGTTCAGCTCCGGGGAAGCGCTGAAGTGTTCGGCGCTGGAAAGCTCGGGCATCGGTCAGTCTCCCGGTGACGGCCGCCGCCGGCGCCACGCGATTCAGTTCAGTGCAAGCCCGGCAGCCTTCACAGGGACACGGCGCGCGAGCTGGGTTCGGCGACCAGCCGCTGCAGATCCGTGCGCAGGACCTTCGCGACGCGCCGCATCAACAGGACCGAGATGTTGCCCTCGCCTGCCTCCAGCTGCGCGAGATAGCGCTCGGACAGGCCCGAGTGCTCGGCAAGCTGCCGCCGCGTGAGCCCCGCCGCCTGGCGGGCGTGCCTCACGCGTCGACCGAGTTCGACGAGGAAGGCGGCCTCCTCGTCGGGCTTGCCTGGCAGTTGGATCGACATGCACCATACCGGTTGGTTCAAGGCAATATAACGCAACCCGCCCGGAATCTCGAAGTGCCGCCGCCGTCGCCGCCCGCCACCCGCAACCCGTCCGCGAACGGGTCACATCCGCGCTTCGTCGAGGCGGCCGGCTACCGGTTGGAGACCTGCCGCTTCGGCCCCGGGGAAGCGCCGCTGCGGATGGTGCTCCTGCACGAGGGCCTCGGTTCTGTGGCGGCATGGCGTGACTTTCCGGCACGCCTTGCCGGGCAGCTGGGCGAGCCGGTGCTCGCCTATTCGCGGCCCGGCTACGGCCAATCGGATGCGCCGCGCTATCCGCGACCGCCCGAGTTCATGCATCTCGAGGCGCTCGAGGTATTGCCGGCGCTGCTGCGCGCGCTGGAAATCGAGCGGCCGGTGCTCGTCGGTCACAGCGACGGCGCGTCGATCGCACTGATCCACGCCGGCACCTTCGGCCCGGGCACGGCCGGCGCTGCCGCCGGCGTCGCGGTGCTCGCGCCGCATCTCTTCGTCGAGGAGATCACCGTGGCGGAGATCGCCAAGGTGCGCAATGCCTTCGAGCCGTCGGGCCTCGCGTCCCGGCTCGCTCGCTACCACCGCGATCCGGATGCGACCTTCCACGGCTGGGCCGACGCATGGCTCTCGCCTGCCTTCCGCGACTGGAGCATCGAGGACGCCGTGGCGCGGATCCGCTGTCCCCTTCTCGCCATCCAGGGTCGCGAGGACCAGTACGGCACGGAGGAACAGATCGAGCGGCTGCTTCGACTCGACCCCGGGGCGCGCGCGCTGCTGCTCGAGGACTGCCGTCACGTGCCACACCAGGAACAGCCGCTGGCGGTCCTTGCGGCCCTGACCGGCTTCGTCGCGGGGCTCGGCCGCTGAGCCGCTGCCGTCCCGCACGTGCGCCGTCGCGCCCACCGTCGCGCCGGCCGGCGAGCGACGCTGGCAAGCCCGGCGACGGACTGCCGGGATGGGGTTAATCCCGGTGCATCGCCGGCGACCGCGGCGAATGTTCCGGTTTACACTCATCGCCGAACGCCGTCCGGGATGATCCACCGCGTCCCGCTTGCCTGCCGGCGACCGCCGGACTCGACCGGAAGCGACACACCAAGGAGGAAACCCAGATGAATTCCAGCAAGCATCGCTCCATCCGCTGGCTGGCGACGGGCATCGTTGCCGGCGCCTTCGCCGCCGCGCCTGCCCTCGCGCAGGAACCGCTCAAGATCGGCTTCATGGCGGAGCTGAGCGGCCCGCAGGGCGCGCTCGGCCAGGACCAGTACGACGCGCTGATGATGGTGATCGAGCGCAACGGCGGCAAGCTCGGCGGCGTGCCGGTCACCGTGATCAAGGAGGACAGCCAGCTCAAGCCCGAGCTCGCGGTGCAGCTCGCCGACAAGCTGGTGGAGCGCGAGAAGGTGCCGATCATCACCGGCATCACCTTCTCCAACATCATGATGGCGGTGAACAAGCGGATCACCGGCGCGGGCGTCTTCCTGATCGGCAGCAACGCGGGCCCCTCGCCGGTGGCCGGCGCCCAGTGCCAGCCCAACTACTTCTCGGTGTCCTGGCAGAACGACCAGCAGGCCGAGGTGGTCGGCAAGTTCGCCGTGGACAAGAAATACCAGCGGGTGGTGACCATCGCGCCCAACTACCAGGCCGGCAGGGACTTCGTGAGCGGCTTCAAGCGCTACTACGACAAGGCGCCGGTGCAGGAGCTCTGGCCCGCGCTGAGCACCCAGGACTTCTCCGCGGAGATCGCGCAGATCGCGGCCGCGCAGCCGGACGCGGTCTTCACCTTCCTGCCGGGCGGCCTCGGCATCAACTTCATCAAGCAATGGGCGCAGTCCGGGCTCAAGGGCAAGGTGGCGCTGCTGTCGGCCTCCACCGCGGACGGCATCGGCCTGCCCGCCATGGGCGAGGCGGCCACCGGCGTGATCGCCGGCGGCCACTGGGCACCGGACTTCAAGAACGACAGCAACCAGCAGTTCGTGAAGGAGTTCGAGGCGAAGTACAAGCGGATCCCGTCGCAGTATGCCGCCCAGTCCTACGATGCGGCCCTGCTGCTGGATTCCGCGATTGGGAAGGTCAAGGGCAACCTCGCGGACAAGGACGCCTTCCGGGCGGCGCTGAAGGCGGCGGACTTCAAGTCCGTGCGCGGCGACTTCAAGTTCGGCAACAACAACTTCCCGGTCCATGACCTGCATGTGTTCGAGGCGTACAAGGACGCGAAGGGCCGGATGAACCTGAAGACCATCGCCACGCCGCTCAAGAACAGTGCCGATGCGTACCACGAGCAGTGCAAGATGAAATGAGAGGCCGGCACGCCAACCGCCCGGGCCGCTCCGGCTGTCCGGAGGCCCGAGCGGCCACCGCGTGCTGACCGGGCTGCTGATCACGCAGGCCTTGAACGGCCTGCAACTCGGCGTCCTGCTGTTCCTGCTGGCCGCCGGGCTCACGCTCGTCTTCGGCATCATGAACTTCGTGAACCTGGCCCACGGTTCGCTGTACATGATGGGGGCGTACTTCGCGGCGGTGGCGGTCGGCAGGACCGGCTCCTTCCTGCTGGGCGCCCTGATCGCCATCCCCGCCACCGCCCTGCTCGGCTTCCTGGTGGAGCAGCTCGCGCTGAAGGGGCTCTACCGGCGCGACCACCTCGACCAGGTGCTCGCCACCTTCGGGCTGATCCTCTTCTTCAACGAGCTGGTTCGGATGATCTGGGGGCCGTCGCCGGTCTACATGTCGATCCCCGACTGGCTGTCCGGCACGGTCAACCTGTTCGGCTACAACTACTCCGCCTACCGCTTCGCGATCATCGTGGTCGGCCTGCTGGTCGCGGCCGGCCTCTACTGGCTGATCAATCGCACCCGGGTGGGCATGCTGATCCGTGCCGGCTCGACCAATGCGCCGATGGTGTCGGCGCTCGGGGTCAACATCAAGGCGCTCAACAGCCTGGTGTTCGCCCTCGGCGCGGCGCTGGCCGGCCTCGCCGGCCTGATGTCGGGTCCGATCCTGTCGGTGCAGCCCGGCATGGGTGACCCGATCCTGATCCTCACATTGGTGGTGATCATCATCGGCGGCATCGGGTCGGTGCGCGGCGCGCTGCTCGGCGCGCTCCTGGTCGGCGTGGTCGACACCGTCGGCCGGACCTTCCTGCCGATCTGGCTCGGCGCCCTCTTTCAGCCGACCATCGCGCAGGCAGCCGGCCCGGCGATCGCCTCGATGCTGATCTACCTGCTGATGGCTGCCGTGCTCGCCTTCCGGCCCCAGGGCCTCTTCCCGGCTCGCGCCTGACCGCGCGCGATCCGGTCCAGGCACCCGCCCCACCCGACCCGACGAGGCCAGAGTGCTGTTCCCCGAGAGAGTCGACGCCAAGGCACCGCACACCTGGGTCGTCGTCGTGGTGCTCGCGATCCTCGCACTGGTGCCCGCCTACGCGTCGGCCACCGGACAGTCGTACTACCTCACGCTGGTGTCGCGGATGATGATCTACGCCATCGCCGCGACCTCGCTCAACCTGCTGGTGGGCTATACCGGGCTGGTGAGCCTGGGACATGCCCTCTTCCTCGGCATCGGCGCGTACTGCGTCGGCATTCCGGCGCTGAAGGGAGTCGACAACGGCTGGCTGCAGCTGCTGATGGTGGTGGTGGCAAGCGGCCTGCTCGGCGCGGCGACCGGCATCGTGGTGCTGCGCACCCGCGGCATGGCCTTCATCATGATCACCCTCGCCTTCGCCCAGATGTTCTACTACCTCGGCGTGTCGCTGAAGGAGTACGGCGGCGACGACGGCATGTCGCTGCCCGGCCGGTCGGTCCTCTCGCCCCTAGACCTCGAATCGGACCGGCAGCTCTACTATCTCATCCTCGCCGTGCTGCTGGCCACCCTCTACCTCAGCTGGCGCCTGGTGCATTCGCGCTTCGGCTACGTGCTGCGCGGCATCCATGCCAACGAGCGGCGCATGCGCGCGCTCGGCTTCGCCACCACCCGCTACAAGCTGGCCATCTACGTGGTGGCGGGCATCGTCACCGGGATCGCCGGCTTCCTGATGGCCAACCTGACCAACTACGTCTCGCCTTCCATCAGCGCATGGACGGTGTCGGGCGAGCTCGTCGTCATGGTGATCCTGGGTGGGCTCGGCACCGTCTTCGGTGGCACGCTCGGCGCGCTCGCCCTCCTGCTCATCGAGGACGTCCTGAGCGGGATCACCGAGCACTGGATGGCGATCCTCGGCCTCCTGATCGTGGCGATCGTGCTGGTCGCGAAGAAAGGCATCTACGGCTCGCTGCGACAGTGGTCGGTGAGCCGGGAGCGGCGCCGCGAGCGCGCGCTGCCGCCGCGGCCGGGTGCAGCGGCAGCAGTCACTTCCGGCTTGCCCTCCGGCGGCCCCGGCCAGGGCCCGACGGAGCCGCGCCGGTGAGCACGGCGCCGATCCTGAGCACGGACGGGCTGGTCAAGCGCTTCGGCGGCCTGCTCGCCACGGACCATGTCAGCATCGACGTGGTGCCCGGCGAGGTGCATGCCCTGATCGGGCCCAACGGCGCCGGCAAGACCACCCTGATCACGCTGCTGAGCGGCGAGATGAAGCCCGACGCCGGCAGCATCACGCTCGACGGAAAGCTGGTGACCCGGCTGGACGTGGCCGGCCGCGCCCGGGCCGGGCTGGGCCGCTCCTACCAGATCACCCAGGTGCTGATGGAGTTCACGGCGCTGGACAACGTGCTGGTCAGCATCCTCGCTCGCAGCCGCGAGACCGGCGCCTGGAAGCCGCTGCGCTCAGCCACGCGGCATGTCGAGGCAGCCATGCACTACCTCGCCCAGGTGGGGCTCGATCGCAGCGCCGACGTGCCGGTCACGGAGATGGCGCATGGCGAGCGGCGCCAGCTCGAGCTCGCCATGGCGCTCGCGCTCGAGCCCAAGGTGCTGCTGCTCGACGAGCCGCTCGCCGGCGTGAGCAAGGCGGAATCCGAGACCATCGTCGGCCTGCTGTCCGGCCTGCGCTCGCGCTATCCGATGCTGCTGGTCGAGCACGACATGGATGCGGTCTTCGCGCTGGCCGACCGGATCAGCGTGCTGGTCTACGGCAAGGTGATCGCCACCGGCGCGCCCCAGGCGATCCGCGCCGACGCCTCGGTGCGCGCCGCGTACCTCGGCGACGAGGCGGTGGAATGACCGGCACCACCGCCCCGTTGCTCGCGGTCGAAGGCCTCACCGCCGGCTACGGCCCGAGCCAGGTGCTCTTCGGCATCGACTTCCATGTCGGTCCGGGCGAGGTGGTGACCCTGCTCGGCCGCAACGGCATGGGCAAGTCCACCACCATCAAGTGCCTGAGCGGGATGCACCGTGCCGGCGGCGGCGCCATCACGCTTGCCGGCGAGCGCATCGAGAAGCTGCCGTCGTATCGCATCGCGCAGCGCGGCATCGGCCTGGTGCCGGAGGGTCGCCAGGTCTTCCCGGCGCTCACCGTGCGGGAGAACCTGGTGGCCACCGCCTCCCGCCGCAATGCCGGCGCGCGCCCGTGGACCCTGGAGCGGGTCCACGACCTTTTCCCGCGGCTGCGCGAGCGCAGCAGCCAGGTCGCGGGCCAGCTCTCCGGCGGGGAGCAGCAGATGCTCGCGATCGGGCGCGCGCTCATGACCAACCCGCGACTGCTGGTGCTCGACGAGGCCACCGAGGGTCTCGCGCCGCTGATCCGGCTGGAGATCTGGCGTTGCCTGGACATGCTCAAGGGCGAAGGCATGTCGATGATCGTCGTCGACAAGAACCTCAAGTCGCTGCTGCCGCTCGCCAACCGGCACTACATCGTCGAGAAGGGCCGGATCGTCTGGAGCGGGGACAGCGCCGCGCTCGCGGCCGACCGCAAGGTCCACGAGCGATACCTCGGCGTCTGACGCCGCCGGGGAGACCGGCCTCGCGCCTCATCTCCCCGGCCGACTCTCCCGGGAGGTCCCCGCGGGAACCGGGATGTCGAAGTGCAGCACGTCCTCGCGACGGCCCAGCCGCGTGTACAGCGCGATGGCGGGATCGTCACCGTGATCGGCCTGCACGAAGATGACCCAGGCGCCCCGTTCGATCGCGATCCTGCCCAGCTCGGCGATCAGCGCGGTCGCGATGCCCTGGCGACGATGCGGCTCGGCGACCGCGAGGTCGTAGAGGTAGATCTCGCTGCGTTCCTGCTCGTACTTGCAGAGCTCGTAGGCGACCAGGCCGCCGACGACCTCGCCGCCCGTGACTGCGGCGATCGCGATGAAGCTGTCGCCGGCGAGCAGGCGCCGCAGGTAGGCCGCGCCCGGTCTCGCCCCGGCATGGACGTGCTCGTCGCCGAAGGCCTGGCCGAACATGGCCGACATCGCCTGCATCGGGCCGACGTCGTCCGGCCCGAGGCGAAGCACCACCGCGTTCGCGCCGGCGCTGGCCATCACCGCCGTCCGTCCAGCTTCAGGCGAGCGCGCAGGTCAGCCGCGGTCGCCTGGACGCCGGACAGCGAGCCACCCAGCGCCGTCTCGCCGGCTCGTTCCAGCGTGCCGATCACCACCGGATCGAAGCCCGCGTCGGAGACGAGGCGCGAGGCCAGCGCCAGTGCGTCGGGATCGTCCCCAAGGATGGGCATGCCGAGTCGCGGCGGCGACCGGTTCGCCTCGCGCGCCAGGACGCCGCTCGACAGGTTGCTGAAGGCCCGCACGAGGCGCGGATCGCCCAGGTACTTGCGCGAGGTGGGTCCGATTCCATTCGCCCGGGCCTCGGCAGCGAGCTGCGGCCCGCGGGAGGAAATCGGATTGCCGGCATCGAGCCCCACCTTGCCTTCCAGCGCCCGCCCGATGCTGCGGCCGAGCTCCGGATAGTTGCCGTACGGTATCGCGACGAGAACCGCCTCACCGAAGGCCGCTGCCTCGGCCGGCGTGCCGACCTCCGCCAACGGCCCGAGCTCCTGCGCCAGCCCGCGCAGCTGCTGGGGATGCCGCGACGCGAGCATGACGCGATGCCCGGCCTTCACCCACAACCGGGCGAGCGTTCCGCCGATGTTGCCGGCACCGATGATGCCGATGGAAAGCGCTCGGGTCGAGGCCTCCTGTGCGCGGGCAGGTGCAGAAACGAGCGCCGGCATGAAAGCGAGCCACCGGAGCAGTCCCCGTCGCGCCGCGCTGAAGCGTCGCGACGGCGTGAGGTCGTCGGAGATCGCGTCGTATCGCATCGTGTCGAATCGAAAATGGACGAAACCGGTGAACGCGTCCGACCCTGCCCTTGCCGCGGCGAGAGAGCTGCGGCGCGGAGCCATCGGCGCGTGCCCATGATAAAGTCGGCGCAGCGCTCGGCCAGCGTCAACCTTGATCGGTGCGCGGGGACGATCGGAAGAACCGGAGTCGTGTGATGAACGAGAGGAAGGATGCGTCGATCGCATCGCGCGCGACGCACCGGCGTCGCCTGCTCGGGATCGCGGGGATGACCGCCGCGGCGACCTGCCTGCCTGCGTTCAAGGCCCACGGCGCGTTGCCGAACAAGCCGATGCGCATCATCGTGCCCTTCGCCCCCGGTGGCGGCACCGACCTGATCGCCCGGGTCGTGGCCGAGGCGATGGGCGCCGCGCTCGGCCGCAACGTGATCGTGGAGAACAAGCCGGGCGCGGGCACCATCATCGGCACCCAGTATGTGGCCGAGAGCGTGCCGGACGGCGCCACCCTCGTGATGGCGACATTCGCCCATGCGGTGAACCCGTCGCTGCATGCGAAGCTGCCGTTCGATACCGACAAGGCGTTCACGCCGGTGGCGCTGGTCGGCACCTCGCCCAACGTGCTGGTGGTCCGGCCGGACCGCCCATGGAAGAGCGTCCGCGAGGTGATCGATGCCGCCCGCGCCGAGCCGGGCAAGCTCACCTATGGCTCCTTCGGCAATGGCACCTCGGCCCATCTTGCCGGCGCCCTCTTCGCCAACCTGGCCAAGGTGGAGATCCTGCACGTGCCCTACAAGGGCAGCGCGCCGGCACTGGCGGACCTGCTCGGCGGCCAGATCGATCTCATGTTCACCACGATCGCGAGCGTCGCGCAGCACATCGGCAGCGGCAAGCTGCGCGCGATCGCGGTCACCTCGTCGCAACGCTCGCCCGCGTGGCCGGACCTGCCGACCATCGCGGAGTCCGGCGTGCCGGGCTACATGGCGGAGAGCTGGTACGGACTGTTCGCGCCGGCCGGCACGCCCCCGGACACGGTGGCCCAGATCAATGCCGCGGTCGCCAAGGCGGTCCAGGCCGAGCAGTTCCGCAGCAAGGTCCAGGGCGAAGGCATGGTGCCCGCGGCGGGCGAGCCGGGCCAGCTCGCCCGCTACGTCGACCGCGAGCAGGCACGCTGGCGCAAGGTGATCCAGGACACCAGGATCAAGGCCGAGTGAGGCAGGCATGGCCGACCATGGCACCACCTCCGGACTGCTCGAGCTCCAGGTCGAAGACGGCATCGCAACGCTCGCGCTGAACCGGCCCGAGGTGCGCAACGCGCTGGACGACGCGACCCGCGACCGGCTTCTCGAGGCGCTCGACCGCATCGGCGCCGATCGCTCCATCCACGCGCTGGTGCTCACCGGCAACGGCAAGGCGTTCTGCGCGGGCGGCGACATCCGCGCGATGAAGCAGCGTGCTCAGGCGCCCGCGGGTGACGTGGCCTTCAACGGCTGGGCGCGGCAGCAGCGCACCCACAAGGCGGTGTCCGCCCTGCATGCGCTGCCCAAGCCGGTCATCGCCGCGGTCAACGGCCCGGCCACCGGCCTCGGCGCCGACCTTGCCATGTCCTGCGACTTCGTCGTCGCCTCGCCCGCGGCAAGCTTCGCCTGGAACTACGTGCTGCGCGGCCTGGTCCCCGACGGCGGCGGCATGTACTTCCTTCCCCGCCGCATCGGCCTGGTTCGCGCGAAGGAGCTGATTCTCTCCGGGCGCACCGTGCAGGCCGACGAGGCGATCCGGCTCGGCATCGCGGATCGGCTCGCCACGCCGGAATCCCTGCTCGACGATGCGCGCGCCTGGGCCGCGTCGCTTGCCCAGGGCGGCGCCGAAGCCGTGGCGCTGGCCAAGGCGATCCTCGACCGCAGCTTCGAGCTCGCACCGGAGGAGGTGTTCGCGCAAGGCAGCCAGGCCCAGGCGATCCTCTACACCACCGCCCGTCACCAGGAAGCGATCGCTGCCTTCCTGAGCAAGGGCAAGTGATGTCCGTTGCCCGCCTGATCCGCCCGCGCAGCGTGGCGGTGATCGGCGCCTCCGCGGATCGCCGAAAGACCGCCGGCCGCCCGGTGGCCTACCTGCGCAAGCACGGCTTCACCGGCGCGATCTACCCGGTCAATCCGCGCGCCTCGGAGATCGGCGGCCTGCCCTGCTATCCCGACGTAGCGGCCCTTCCGGAAGCGCCGGACGTGGGCATCGTGCTGCTCGGGCCGGAGCGTGCGGAGGCGGCCCTGCGCGGGCTCGCGGCGCGCGGTGCCGCCGCGGCCATCGTCCTCGCCGGGGGCTTCGCCGAGACCGGCAGCGACGGTGGACACCGGCAGCAGGCGCTGGCGGAGGCCGCAGGCGGGATGCGACTGCTCGGGCCGAACACCATCGGGCTGGTGAACCTGGTCGATGGCATCACGCTGTCCGCCAGCGGCGCGCTCGAGCTCGAGGACCTGCCCGTGGGCCGCATCGCGGTGGTATCGCAGAGCGGCGGCATCCTGGGCTCGCTGCTGTCCCGGGCAGCTGCGCGCGGCATCGGCTTCTCGCGGCTGGTTGCGACCGGCAACGAGGCCGACCTGGAGATCGCCGACTTCGTCGATTTCCTTGCGCAGGACGATGCCACCTCGGTGATCGCCCTCTACCTCGAGGCCCTCCGCCGCCCCCGGGAGTTCCTGCGGGCGGCGGCGCGTGCCCGCCATGCCGGCAAGGCGATCGTCGCGTTCAAGGTGGGCCGCTCCGCTGCCGGCGCGGCAGCAGCCGCCTCCCATACCGGGGCGCTCGCCGGCACGGACCGCATGTACGATGCCTTCTTCCGGCGTGCCGGCGTGCTGCGCGCGCAGACCTTCGCGGGCCTGCTGGACATTCCCGCCGCCCTCGCTGCCACGCGCCGGCCGCGCGGGCGTCGGGTCGCCATCCTGACCTCGACCGGCGGCGCCGGCACGCTGGTGGCCGACAGCCTCGGCATTGCCGGCTTCGAGGCGCCGCCACCTGATGCGCAGACCGCAGCCGCGCTGCGATCGCTGCACGCGCTGGACCAGGCCGTGCTCGATCGCAACCCGATCGACGTGACGCTCGCCGGCCTGCAGCCGGACCTGCTGCGCGGAGCGATCCGTGCCCTGCTCGCCAGCCGGGGCTACGACGCGCTGGTGGTCGTCGTCGGCTCGTCCGCGCTCGCCATGCCGGAGCTGATGGCCGACGCCATCCACCAGAGCCTGCCGGGCAGCGACAAGCCGCTCCTCGCGTATGTGAGCCCGCATGCGCCGGCAGTGGCACGTGCGCTGGCATTGCGAGGCGTGCCGGCTCTCGCCGAGCCGGAGGCCTGTGCCGCGGTGCTCGACGCGATGCTGCGGATCGGCGACATGGAGGCTGCGGCGACGCACGCTGCCGCGCACGGCGTCCAGCCGACCGGGGCCCCGCCGATCGACCTCGCCACCCTGCCCCATGGCTCGCTCGACGAGCACGCGGCCAAGCGGCTTTTCGCGCACGCCGGCATCACTCCGACCCGGGAGGTCGTCGTACACGACGCCGCCGGCGCCGCGGCAGCCGCTCGCCGGTTCGGCGTACCGGTCGTGCTGAAGCTGCTCTCCGGCGTTGTCACGCACAAGAGCGAAGCCGGCGGCGTCGCCGTCGGGGTGGCGCCACAGGACGTCGAAGCGCGCATCGCCGCCATGGCTGCGGCAGTCACCGCGGCAACCGGCGCTGCGCCGGGCGCGTGGCTCGTGCAGGAGCGCGTGAGCGGCGGGGTCGAGATGATCCTTGGCCTGCATCGCGATCCGCTCGGCACGGCGGTGCTCCTCGGCATGGGCGGGGTGACGGCGGAGCTGTTCGACGACACGGTGCTTCGCCTGCTGCCGGAAGACGGCGTGGCCGAGCCAGGCGGCGGACAACCTGGCGCACGAACGGGGTTGACGCAAGAGGAGGCGATGGCGATGGCGCGTTCGCTGAAGACCTGGCCGCTGCTCGATGGCCACCGCGGGCGGCCGCGAGCCGACGTCGCGGCACTGGTCGATGCGATCGTCGCCTTCTCGTGGCTTGCCGTCGCGCTGGGGGATCGCCTGGTCACCGCGGAGATCAACCCGTTGTTCGTGCTGGATGCAGGCAACGGCGTGCGGGCGGCCGACGCGGTGGCCGTGCTGGCGTGACGGCGAGCTCCGCGTCGCGCGGTCGCGGCCAGCCCGGAGACGGCATGACGATCGAGATCGTTCCCTGGGATCCGCAGTGGCCGGGTCGCTTCGAGTCCGAGCGCAGGTCGATCGCAGAGCTGCTGCGCCCCTGGATCGTTGCCGACATCGAGCACATCGGCAGCACCGCCGTGCCCGGCCTCGCGGCGAAGCCGGTCATCGACATCATGGCGCCGGTCGCGTCGCTCCCGGAATCGCTCGACGCCATCGCCGCAGCGGCGACCATCGGCTATCTGCACTATCCGTACAAGCCCGACCTGATGCACTGGCTCTGCAAGCCGTCGCCCCGGTTCCGTACCCATCACCTGCACCTGGTGCCGTACCGCAGCGGCTTGTGGTTCGAACGGCTCGCCTTCAGGGACGCGCTGCGGAGTGACATTCGGTTGTGCTCGGAGTACGCTGCGCTCAAGCGGCGCCTGGCGGCGGAAGCCGGGCACGATCGCGAGGCGTACACCGACGGCAAGACCGACTTCATCCAGCGCGTGCTTGCCGGCAACGTCAGCGGAGGCAACCGGCCATGAACGATGCCATGCAGCTGACCGCGAGCCAACGCGTCGGCGGACCGGCATGAAGCCGCGCCTTTCGCTGGTCACCCTCGGGGTCGACGATCTCGATCGCGCGGTCAGGTTCTACGCCGACGGGCTGGGCCTGAAGACGGACGGCGTGGTGGGCCGGGAGTTGGAGCACGGGGCCGTGGCCTTCTTCGATCTCGAGGGCGGCATCCGGCTGGCGCTGTGGCCGCGCGCGAGCCTCGCGCACGACTCGGGACTGCCCCAGTCGACACCCGGCTCGGTCGATGTCTGCCTTGCGCACAACGTCTCCTCGCGGGAAGAGGTCGACATGGTGATGAGGCAGGCGGCGAATGCGGGCGCGCGCACGGTCAAGCCGGCTGCCGACACTTTCTGGGGCGGCTACGCGGGCTACTTCCAGGATCCGGACCGGCACCTCTGGGAAGTGGCGTGGAACCCGGCCTGGGAATCAGGCTGATCGTCCTCCCCCCGGTTTGGCTTCCCCGCTACCGGTCAGTGCAGCCCCGAGCTCGCGGCGGAGTACCATCGCCGCGGGACGGGCCGCGCCGGCCTCGGCCCGGTCCGCCCCAGGCCTCGGAGATCCTCGAACGACACAGGAGTCCAACATGGGTGCTAGCGGCGAGTTCGTGAAATCCCTGTATGACGCGTTCGGCAAGGGCGACGTTGCCACGGTGGTGAATGCGCTGGATCCCGCGCTCCGATGGCAGGAGGCGGAGGGCTATCCCTACGCGGACCGCAATCCCTATGTCGGCCCGCAGGCGGTGTTGGAAGGCGTGTTCGGCCGGCTCATGGCCGACATCGACGGCTTCACCCTGCACCCGGCCAACTTCATCGATGCGGGCGACACCGTCGTCGTCGAGGGCCGCTATCGCGGCAAGGTGAAGGCCACGGGCAGGCCGCTCGATGCGCAGTTCGCCCACGTCTGGCAGGTGCGCGGCGGGAAGATCGTGCGCTTCCAGCAGTACACGGACACGCGACAGTGGGTGGACGCAGCGAAGACCTGACTTTGCAGGCGCGGCTGTCGCGCTTTCCGCGGGCGGGACTCGCCCGCCTGCCCACACCCCTCGAACCGCTGCCGCGGCTGACGGCCGAGCTCGGCGGGCCGCGACTCTGGATCAAGCGGGAGGATTGCACCGGCTTCGGCTTCGGCGGCAACAAGCTGCGCAAGCTGGAGTTCGTCCTCGCCGAGGCAATGGAGGCGGGGGCCGATACGCTGGTGTCCGGCGGCGTCGTGCAGTCGAACAGCCAGCGCCAGGTCGCGGCTGCGGCGGCCCGGCTCGGCCTCGGTTGCCACCTCGCGGTCTACCACGGGCGCGTCGTGCCGCAGGGATCCGACTACGCGCGCAGCGGCAACGCGCTGCTCACCCGGTTGTACGGCGCCACGATCCATGACGTGGCTTGGGACGGCGATCGCAACGGCGCGATCCGCCGGCTTGCGGAGCAGCTGCGCGCCAAGGGCGCGCGGCCCTATGTCGTGCCGTACGGCGTGTCGTGCGGACTCGGCGCGGTCGGCTACGCCTCGGCCGCCGCGGAGATTGCCGTACAGTCGCGCGAGCTCGGCTTCGTGCCGGCGGCGGTCGTCCACTGCTCGGGCAGCGGCGCGACCCAAGCCGGACTCGCCGTCGGGGCGGCGGCCTGCCTGCCCGACACCACGGTCCTCGGCATCGACATCGACGCCGAGCCGGAACGGGTTCGCGACGACGTGCTGCGGATGGCGCTGGAAGCCGCGGCCTTGCTCGACATGCCGTTCGATCCCGGCCGCATCGAGGTCGTCGCCGGCCACGCCGGTCCCGCCTACGGCCTTCCGGATGCCGCCACGCTGGAAGCGATCCGCCTCGCCGGCCGGCTCGAAGCGCTGGCGCTCGACCCGGTCTACTCCGGCAAGGGCCTTGCGGGGCTTATCGCGCTCATCCGGGAAGGTCGCTGGACGCCCTTGCAGGACGTGGTGTTCGTGCACACCGGCGGCGAGCCGGCGCTCTTCGCGTACCAGGCGGCGCTGGCCGTCTGACTTCTTGGACCCCAATGTCCCGAACCCTGAATGCCTGCCTTGCCGTCCACGACTTCGAGCGCGTCGCGCGGCGAGTCCTTCCGCGGCCGATCTACGGCTACGTAAGCGCGTTCGCCGAGGACGGGCAGTCCTTCGACGCCAACAGGCAGGCCTTCCGCAGCTGGGCGTTCAATCCCCGGATTCTCCTCGACACGAGCGAGCGGACGCAGGCGCGGCGCCTGTTCGATGCCGAGTACCGGCTGCCGTTCGGCATGGCGCCGGTCGGGCTGAGCGCGCTCTACACCTATCGCGGCGACCTGGTGCTGGCCGAGATCGCCCGGGAACGCATGCTGCCGATGGTGCTCAGCTCCTCCTCGCTGATACCGATGGAGGAAGTGGCACGTGCCAATCCGGACGCATGGTTCCAGGCCTATCTTCCCGGCGACCTGGCGAAGATCGACGCGCTGGTCGAGCGCGTGCAGCACGCCGGCTTCCGCACGCTGGTGGTCACCGTCGATACGCCGGCCAACCCCAACCCCGAGAACTACCGCCGTGCCGGATTCCGCAGCCCGCTGCAGTGGTCGCCGCAGCTCGTCTGGCAAGGCATAACCCATCCGCGCTGGACCGCAGGCACCTTCCTTCGGACCGTGGTGCGCCACGGGCTGCCGCACTTCGAGAACAACTACGCCACGCGCGGGGTCGCCATCCTGGCACGCAACGTCGAACGCTCTTTCGCCGATCGCAGCAGGCTCACCTGGGCCCATCTGCGCCGGGTCCGGGAACTCTGGCCACACCGCCTGGTGATCAAGGGCGTCCTGCGCCCGGACGACGCCGCCGCGGCATGCGACCTGGGCGCCGACGGCATCGTCGTATCCAACCATGGCGGGCGACAGCTGGATGGCGCCCGGGCGCCGCTCTCGGTATTGCCCGAAGTGGTGCGGCGATGTCCGGGCGTGCCGATCCTCCTCGATGGCGGCATCCGCCGCGGCACCGACGTCCTGAAGGCACTGGCACTGGGTGCCGCCTTCGTGTTCCTGGGCCGGCCGTTCGCCTATGCCGCAGCCGCCGGCGGTCGCGCAGGCATCGTCCGGCTGATCGACCTGCTGGAAGCGGAGATCGATCGCGACATGGCCATGCTCGGCATCTGCCGCCTGGACGAGCTGACGCCGGACTTCCTGGTGGCGACGTCGTCATGAATCGTTCCCGCCGTCACGAGTCGCCAGCGGCCCGGTTCGGCGAGATCGACGTTCCGCGCGCGCGCTGACTATACTCGACCAGGAGAGCCAGGAGAGCCCATGACGTCCCAATCCCGCGCCCTGACCGGCATCTTCTCCCCGGTGGTCACGCCCTTCGAGGACGACGGGTCGCCAGCCACGAAACGCTTCGTCGCCCACTGCCGCTGGCTGCTTCGCGTGGGCGTCGGCCTGGCGATCTTCGGCACCAACTCCGAGGCGAACTCGCTCGGGCTGGCGGAGCGGCGCGCGCTGCTTGATGCGCTGCTCCAGGAAGGGATCGACCCGCGCCGCATGATGCCGGGCACCGGCACCTGCAACGTGCCGGACACGGTCGAGCTGACGAGCCATGCCGTCCGTGCAGGCTGCGCCGGCGTCCTGATGCTGCCGCCCTTCTACTACAAGGGTGTCAGCGACGAGGGCCTCTTCCGCTACTTCTCGGCGGTGATCGAGCGCGTGGCCGACGAGCGTCTGCGCATCTATCTCTATCACATCCCGCCCGTGTCCCAGGTACCGCTCGGCTTCGAGCTGATCGAACGCCTGCTTGCCGCGTGGCCGCGGACCATCGCCGGCATCAAGGACAGCTCCGGCAACTGGGAGAACACCGCGGAGCTGATCCGCCGATTCCAGGGCCCGGACTTCTCCGTCTTCGCGGGCAGCGAAGTCTTCCTGCTCCGGACGCTGCGCGCAGGCGGCGCCGGCTGCATCACCGCCACCGGCAACGTGAACCCGGCGGCGATGGTGAGCCTCTTCGCCGACTGGAACGCCGATGCGGCCGCGGCCGATGCGCGACAAGCGGCGCTGGACCGCACCCGCGCCATCTTCCAGGCCCGGCCGGTCATCCCGGCGATGAAGCGAACGCTTGCCGATGCCACCGGCGATCGCGCGTGGGCCAATGTGCGGCCGCCGCTGGTTCCGCTCGGCGACGCCGAGGCCGCCGGGCTCGCGGCGGCACTTGCCGCCGAAGGCTTTGCCATCCGGGATGCAGCGGAGCTGATGCCGCGCGCAGGAGCGCGATAGCCCTCGGGCTCCTGCGCGGACGCGCGGGCATGGACGCGGGATGGACGCGGTCGTCGCCACCTTCCTCTGGCGCCGCCTGGAGGATCCGGGGCATGACGCCTGCCGGCTGCTCTCGTCCGGCGATGGTTGGCGGCTCGAGGGCACCGCGGTGTTCCGCGCGGCGGCCGGCGCGTGCTGCCTGCGATACCAGGTCCTCGCCGACAGCCGGTTCCGCACCCGCCGCGCCACGGTCACCGGCCACCTGGGGCGGCGCGCGGTCGACCTGCGCATCGGCGCGCCTGGCCGTGCCGGCTCGGGCCGCTGGCGGCTGAACGGCGAGCCGGTTCCCGGCGTGGATGGCTGCCTCGACCTCGACCTCGGCTTCACCCCGGCGACCAACCTCCTGCCGATCCGCCGGCTCGCCCTGCGAGTCGGCGAGGCTGCCGAGGCGCCCGCAGCCTACCTGTCGTTCCCTGCCCTGCGCCTTCGCCCGCTGCCGCAGCGCTACCGGCGCACCGGCCGCCATGCGTACGCCTACGAGGCACCGACCTTCGGCTACGCCGGGACGCTCTCGGTGACGCGGCACGGCGCGGTGCGTGACTATCCCGGCCTGTTCGAACTCGTAGGACAATGAGCCACCTGACGGAGAACGCCATGAAGCTGATCGGCATGCTGGATTCCCCCTATGTGCGCCGCACCGCCATCTCGCTGCAGTTGCTCGGCCTGTCGTTCGAGCATCAGTCTCTCTCGGTGTTCCGCACCTATGACGAGTTCCGCGCGATCAACCCGGTGGTGAAGGCTCCGACGCTCATCTGCGAGGACGGTACCGTGCTGATGGACTCCACGCTGATCCTGCAGTACGCCGAAGCGGTCGCGGGCCGGAGCCTGCTGCCCGCGGAGCCGGGCGCATTGCGGCATGCGCTGCGGGTCACCGGCCTTGCGCTCGCCGCCTGCGAGAAGAGCGTCCAGATCTTCTACGAGCACCTGCTGCGGCCCGAGGAAAAGCGGCACGGCCCCTGGCTCGAACGGGTCACCGCCCAGCTGGTCGCCGCCTGCGCTGCGCTCGAGCAGGAGCTGGTGCAGCAGCCCATCGAGGCATCCGCAGCCGCCATCGGCCAGGCGGGCATCACCACGGCGGTGACCTGGAAGTTCATCCTGCTCACCACCCCGGGCATCGTTGCGCCGGATCGCCATCCCGCGCTGGTCGCCTTCTCGGAGAAGGCGGAGGCGCTCGCGGCGTTCAGGGCGGCGCCTCATGGGGCGGGCACCTACCGGGCGGCTGCCACGGCCTGAGCGCGGGCATCCGGCCGCGACGCTTGCCTTCCGCGAAGGTGGCGGCGCACACTGTGCGCCTCGCTTTTTCCGCCCGCAACCCAGGAAGGAGGAGCACCGATGTCGCTCACCGAGCAGCACCGCCTGATCGACCTGACCGAGTCCCTGCCCGAGGACGCCTCGCCACGGCTGAAGCAGCGGCGCGCGCTGTTCCGCCAGGCCGGCCTCGCGGCCTTCGCGGCAAGCACCACGGCCACTGCCTTCGCGCAGAACTTCGACCGCTATTCCCGGGGTGCGCCGCCGGTACGCTATCCCGAGCCGGACGTGATCGCGCTGGACAAGCGGTTCAAGTACAAGCTGGGCAACACGCCGATCCTGCGGCTCTACCGCGGGACCCTATGGGCCGAAGGCCCCGCCTGGAACACCGTCGGTCGCTACCTCATCTGGAGTGACATTCCGAACGACGAGATCCTGCGCTGGGCGGAAGAGGATGGCCATGTCGGCCGGCGCTTCCGCTTTCCGTCGGGCAACGCGAACGGCAACACCTTCGACTTCCAGGGTCGGCAGATCTCCTTCTGCCACGGGACGCGGCGCGTTATCCGCTACGAGCATGACGGCACGGTCACCGTCCTGGCGGACAAGGCCGACGGAAAGGAGTTCAATGCGCCGAACGACGGAGCGGTTCATCCGGATGGCTGGCTTCTGTTCACAGATCCCGGCTACGGCAGCCTGATGAACTACGAGGGCAACCGGCTGCCATCGAGCAAGACCAGCCCGCAGCCGAACCAGAAGGAGGCGATCTATCGCGTCGACTCGCCCGGTGTCGTGACCAAGGTGGCGGACGAGCCGATGAAGCCGAACGGCCTGTGCTTTTCCCCGGATTACCGGAAGTGCTATGTCGCGGACACCGGCATATCGCACTACCCGGATGCGAAGAGCGTCGTCTGGGTCTACGACGTGGAAGGGACGAGCCTTCGCAACGGCCGGGTCTTCGCGAGCATGGAAATGGACGGCAAGACCGGATTCGGCGACGGCATCCGCTGCGACGAGGACGGCAACCTCTGGGTCGGTGTCGGTTGGGTCGGCGAGGGCTACGACGGCGTGCACGTCTTCAGTCCGGACGGCACCCGGATCGGACAGATCAAGATGCCGGAGATCGTCTCCAACGTCTGCTTCGGCGGCAGCAAGCGCAACCGGCTGTTCATGACCGGCAGCCAGTCGCTCTACGCGGTCTACGTGGAAACGAAGGGCGGGACGTTGACCTGAACGTTGACCCGGGCGGACCGGGGAGAACGGCCGCGTGCATCGGCCGTCCGGGAGGGCGCTACCGAAGGTAAGGAGCGAGCAGCGCCAGCAGGATCAGCACGCCGATCACCGCAAGGGCGATCTTGATCCAGCTGTACGGCTGCTCGCCGGCGATCGTGCCGGTGTAGCCGTTCGCCACCACCTGGAAGCTGCGCGGGCCGTAGGTGTAGTGCACCACCCAGACCGGCACCAGCACGTGCTTGAAGGTGCGCCCACGCCAGGTGGCTTCCACCTGCAGGTTGCGCTGGGTATCGCCCGGCACCTGCTGCGCGCACAGGGCGCGCAGCTTCGCCTGCAGCGTCTCGCGGTTGAGGCGGTTGGCCTCGTGCAGGTCCACCTGGTAGCGCTCCACCGTCCAGCCTCGCACGTACTCCGGCGAGTACGGCACCAGCTCGTTTGCGGTGGGAAACGGCTCGATCCGGCGCAGCAAGTCCGCGTGGATGCCGCGGGTTCCGGGCACCAGCTCGTCGTCGAAGAAGTGCTCCAGGCTGCCGGCCGCCGGCACCCAGCGCACCCGACGCACCTGCCGCACGGACGTGCGGCCGTCGCCGTCCCTGACCGTCTCGGTCTCGTAGTAGTAGTGTCCGGCCTCGGCACGCCAGCGGGCGCTGGCCTGCGCGTCGAACGTCCAGTACGGCAGGTACACCCCGTGCAGGGTATCCGTCAGCGCCGCGGACTTCAGCCGGTTGGGCGCGAACCAGCGCGTACCGTACCACTTGCGGATGCGATCACGGACCTGGCCGTCACTCAGCTTGAAGGGCAGGATGCTCTGCGGCGTGATTGCATCGCGCAGCGCCTCGTGCGCGATGATCGCGGGAGAGCCGCAGAAGTCGCAGCGCTGGGCCACGTGGCCGTCGACGAAGACGGAGATCGCATGGCAGTGCTGGCACTGCACCTCCCTGCGCTCGTCACCCCAGCCGCGTCCGCCGGGCGGCTCTCGCAGCGCGGCTTCCAGGTCGTGCTCGACGACCCCCTGCCCGGCCTCCCCCGGTTCCGCCGCCCGCCAGGGGACCACCGTGCCGCAGTAGGGACAGGCGAGCGATTGCCGCGCGGCGCTCCACTCCAGGCTTGCGCCGCACTCCGGGCACGGGCGCCTGCCGACGGTGACCGGCTCCACCGAAGCGGCTTTCAGCCCTCGAGGAACGACTGCAGCGCGCTGCGCGCGATTCGATAGCTCGCACCGATCTTTCGGGCCTTGAGGTCGCCGGCGGCGATGGCGGCCATCACGTCCGCCACCGGTACCGCGAGCACCTGGGCCGCCTGCTCCGGCGTCAGCACCTGCAGCCCCGCGGCATCGACGGCTGCGCCGACGGCTCCGCCTGCATGCGGCTGGGCGGGCGCGCCCGCTCCGAAGCCTGCGCCGCCCTGCGCTGCCTGTGGCACACCCTGCTGCGACTGCATGCCGCGCATCATCTCCTGTGCCATGCCGAAGCCCATCGCCATCTGCGCCGGCACGGTCGCGGCGGCGCCGGCCTCGCCGCCCTGCCCCAAGGCCACGCCCATCTGGTACTTGACGTAGTCGTTCAGGTTGCCGATCACGCTCATGCTCGCGCGCTTGTCGATCGCCTCCTCGACTTCCGGCGGCACCGAGACGTTCTCGAGCACGAAGGCCGTCAGCTCGAGACCGTACTTCGCGGTCATCGCCGGGTTGATCACCTGCAGCAGCGCATCGCCGAGCTCCCGGTAACGCCGGGCGACGTCCAGCGCGGGCACGCCGGCGCGGGCGAGCGCCTCGGTGAAGACGCTCACGATGCGCGACCGCATCGTGTCCGCGAACTCGTCGAGGCGGAAGTTCTGGTCCGTGCCGGCCACCTCCTTCAGGAAGCGCGCCGGCTCCACGATTCGGAAGTCATAGGTGCCGTAGGCGCGCAGCCGAACGACGCCGAAATCCTTGTCGCGCATCATCACCGGGTTGGCCGTGCCCCACTTGTTGCCGGTGAAGAGGCGGGTGTTCAGGAAGTAGACATCGCACTTGAACGGCGACTGGAAGCCGTACTTCCACCCGAGGATCGTGGAGAGGATCGGGATGTTCTCGGTGGAGAGCGTGTGCTTGCCCGGGCCGAACAGGTCCGCATACTGGCCGGCGGCAACGAACTGGACCTGCTGCGATTCGCGCACGATGAGCTGAGCGCCGTTCTTGATCTCCCGGTCCTCGTCCGGCCAGCGATAGGACAGCGTGTCACGCGAGTCGTCGGTCCACTCGATGACCTCGATCAGCTCGCCCTTGATGAAGTTCAGCAGGCTCATGGTTGTCCCCTATCCCCAGATCCGGCGCGCCGCGTCGACGCAGAGGCGCAGCTTGGCGCGCTCGTCGTCCTCGGTCACCGGGTTGCCGCCCATGGTGCTGGCGAAGCCGCACTGCGGGCTGATGGCGAGCCGGGCCAGGTCGACATGCTTCGCCGCCTCGTCGGTGCGCCGTTGCAGCATGTCGATCGACTCCCGCACCGGCGTCTTGGAGCTCACCAGGCCGAGCACGACGCCCTTGTCCTTCGGCACGAAGCGCAGCGGATCGAAGCCGCCGGCGCGCGGCGTATCGAACTCCAGCAGGAAGTGGTTCACGTCCGCGCGCCCGAAGAAGCGCTCGCCGACCGAATCGTAGCCGCCCTCGGAGAGGTACATCCCCTTGTAGTTGCCGCGGCACATGTGCACGCCGACGGTCACGCCTGCGGGCCGGTCCCTGACCGCCTCGTTGATCGCGTCAACATAGAGGTCGACCAGTTGGTCCGGGTTGCCGCCGGCCGCCTTGACCTTGTCCCGCGCGGCCGGATCGCAGAGGATCGCGAGCGCGACCTCGTCGAGCTGCACATAGCGGCAGCCGGCCGCCGCCAGCTCGGCGATCTCCTGCCGGTAGATCCGGCCGAGGTCCCGGAAGAACTCCGCCGGATCCGCGTAGACCGCCGGGTCGCCCCAGTCGGTGAACCGGTAGAAGTGCATGGTGGACGGCGACGGCATCGTCACCTTCGGGCTGCCCTTGGCCACGCTTGCGACGAACGTCGCCTCATCCGCGGTGATCGGCGCGCGCCGCGACACCTTGCCGACGACATAGGGCGCAGTGAAGGCCGATTCGTGCCCGTGATCATCGTGGAAGGTGAAGACCGCATCCTTGACCACCAATCCCTCGGTGAGCCGGACGAACTTCTCCCAGTAGGAGATGCGGCGGAACTCGCCGTCGGTGGCAAGCTCGAGGCCGCAGTCCTCCTGCAGCCGGATCACCTCGCGGATCGCCTCGTCCTGCACCGCGCGGAATGCCTCGTCGTCCAGCGACCCCGCGGCATGGGCGCGGAACGCTTCGCGCAGCTTCTTCGGGCGCAACAGGCTGCCGATGTGGTCGGCGCGAAAAGGCGGTCGGCCCGCGGGGCGCGCGGCGGCTTCGTTCATGGGCATTTCCTTTTCCATCGAGCTATGGAATAGTACGCGCAACGCAACCGCCAGGGCGCCGGCGGACACCAACGAGAATGCGGAGGAGCGAACATGAAGCGTTTCGTGCTGGCTGCAGCGATGTGCGCGGCGACGGCCGCGGCCGCACAGGATGCCTACGTGATCGGCGTGAGCGCCGCGATGACCGGTCCGGCCGCCGCCACCTATGCGCCGGTGGTGGAATCGATGAAGGCCTATCTGGATCATGTCAATGCGCGGGGCGGCGTCAACGGCAAGCAGGTGAAGCTCGTCGTCTACGACGATTCCGCGCAGCCGTCGCGTGCCGCCGCCAACACCAAGCGGCTGCTGGCCGAGGACGAAGTGGTGCTCCTCATGAACTCGAGCCTCTCGTCCACCTACGCGCCGATGGTGGCGGAAGCGCGGCGCGCCAAGGTGCCGCTCTATTTCGCCGGCTCGGTCTGCCCCAAGGAGACCTATCCGCCGGCCGATCCGCTGCAGTTCTGCTCCACCGCCTTCGGCGCCAACCTCGACAGCCAGGCGGCGCTCGCCTTCGTCAAGGACACGGCAAAGGAGCCGGTGCGCATCGGCTTCGCGGCGATGGCGATCCCCATCTCCCGCGGCGAGATCGACTACGCCGAGGAGCTCTCGGGCAAGATGGGGATGACGCCGGTGGAGAAGCAGGTCACGCCGCCGCCGACGCCGGACTACACGCCGTTTGCCACCAAGCTCAAGGACGCCAATCCCAACTGGGTCTACTCCTGGGCGCCGTGGGTCTCGCAGATCCGCACCTTCGAGTCGCTGCGCCGCCTGGGGTGGGAAGGCTCGTACGTGACCTGGGCGCATCTCAATGCCGAGGACGAGCTGGAGCGGGTCAAGGACGAGCGGCTCTTCGTGGTCGGCACCAACACGCTGTTCGTCGACGACGTGCCGATGCATGCGGAGATCCGGGCGGTGGCATCGCGGGCGAACCTGCAGTATCCGGTGACCTGGCTCACCGAGGGATTCATCGCCGGCCTGGTGATCGAGCAGGTGCTCGGCAAGACCGCCTGGCCGCCGACGCCGGCGAAGGTGCTGGCGGCGATGAACTCGCTGGAGGTCGACCTGAAGGGATTGCGCGGCGGGCCGCTGCAGTGGACCAAGGACAACCACTTCCGCACCCGCCAGCACTACCGGGTGTGGCATTGGGATCCGGCAGCGAAACGCGTCGCGCGGGTGCAGGACTGGAAGGCGATCGAGGTCGGCAAGTGACGATTGGCGCGAGGACCGCGCCAGGACTGCTCCTCGAACGCGCCCGCACCACGCCGGACGCCGTTGCCTTCCGCTCCAAGCACCTCGGCCTCTACCGGGAACGGACCTGGCGCGACTACGCCGGACTGGTGGGTCGGTGCGCACGCGGGCTGCAGGCCCTCGGGCTCGAGCGCGGGGAGCGGGTCGCCATCATGGGCGACGCCTGCGAGGAATGGATGATCGCCGACCTGGCCGCGCAGGCGGCTGGCGCCATCACCTACGGCATCTATCCGACCGCGTCCGCAGCCGAGGTGGAGTACCAGATGCGCGACGGCGGCGCCGCCATTTTCGTCGCCGAGGACCAGGAGTACGTCGACAAGCTGCTGCCGCTGCTTGATCGCCTGCCGCCGCTGAAGGCGATCGTGGTGATCGACGATTCGGCGATGTTCCAGTACCGTCACGCGCTGCTCGTCACCTGGGAGCGGCTCCTCGGCGAGGGGGACGACGGCATCGCGGTACTCGCGGCCCTGGCTGGGGCGCTGCGCCCGGAGGATCCGGCCTTCATCGTCTACACCTCCGGCACCACCGGCAACCCCAAGGGCGCGCTGGTCGCCCACGGCACCCACCTGGCCGCTTGCGGGAACCTGGTCACGCACTATCCCGAGCTCGCCGGGCGCACGCACCGCACGGTGGTCTACCTGCCCCTCTGCCACATCCTGGGACGCGACGTGGCGATCACACTGCCGCTGCTCGGCTCGGTGGTGCCGCATTTCGGCGAGGACATCGAGGACCTGCCGACCACCTTCTTCGAGGTGGCGCCGACGCTGCTCTTCACCGTGCCGCGCTACCTGCAGAAGTTCGCCGCGCAGGTGCTGGTCGGCATGAATGCCAGCACCCCGGTCAAGCGCGCGGCATTCCGGCTCGCCATGGGCATCGGGCGCCGGCAGGCGTCGCTGCGCTGGGACCGCCCGGCCGGGGATGCCGTGGTCAGGGATGGGCTCGCGTACCGGCTGTGCCGGACGCTCGTCTTCCGGCCCCTGCTCCAGAAGCTCGGCCTGGACCGGCTGGCGCTGGTGATCTCCGGTGGCGCGCCGCTGCAGGCGGAGACGGCGGCGCTCTGGCAGGTCTGGGGCGTGAACCTGGTGGAGGTGTACGGCCAGACCGAGGAGGCCGGCGCGATCATCAGCGGCCAGCGCGGTCCGTTCCCCCGCCCCGGCAACGTCGGCGCCGTCGCATCCGGCTGGGAGCTGCGCCTCGCCGACGACGGCGAGATCCTGCTGCGCGGACCGCACACCTTCGAGGGCTACTGGGGCAATCCGGCGGCGACCCGCGAGGTCCTGGATGCCGACGGCTGGCTGCACACCGGCGACGTCGGGGAGCTGCGCGACGGCGAGCTGCGGCTGGTGGACCGGGCGCGCGACTTCATCGTGACCGCGGGCGGCAAGACCCTTTCGCCCTCCACCATCGAGAACGCGCTGCGCGCGAGCCCCTATGTCGGCGAGGCGATGGTGATCGGCCACGGACGCAAGTACGTGACCGCGCTGGTGGAGATCGACTTCGACACCGTCGCCGACTGGGCGCGCCTCAACGACGTGCCCTACACCGGCTTCACCTCGCTCGCCACCCATCCGCGGGTGCAGGCCCTGATCGGCGCGGAGATCGCCCGCGCCAACGAGACGCTCGCCCGGGTGGAGCAGGTGAAGGCGTTCCGCATCCTTCCCCGGATGCTGGACCCGGAGGACGAAGGCGAGCCGGTCACGCCGACCCGCAAGCTCAAGCGTGGGCTGATGGTGCAGCGGTTCTCTGACCTGGTGGAATCGATGTACGACACGCGTGAAGAGCGGCTGGTGCAGGCCGGCGTCCAGGGACTACTCCAGACCCAGCCGAACGCCTAGCATGCAACTGGCAGTCAACATCGCCGTCCTGGCGTCGATCTACGCGTTAATCAGCTGCGGCTACGTGCTGATCTACCGCACCAGCCGGGTCCTGAGCCTCGCGCACGGCGAGCTGATGATGCTCGGCGCCTACGGGCTCTTC
>JAEWEW010000166.1 GCA_023389175.1 Pseudomonadota bacterium
TCTCCGGCCATCACGGCATCCTGAGAAGCGGGGCGCTCGCCGTGGGCGATCATGTCAACGCAGCGGTGGACGTGGCCTCGCGCCAGCGGATCATGCGCAACCACTCGGTCACGCACGTGATGCACAAGGCCCTGCGCGAGGTGCTGGGCAGCCATGTCCAGCAGAAGGGATCGCTGGTGGATGCCGACCGCACCCGCTTCGACTTCAGCCACAACGCGCCGGTGACCGCCGCGCAGATGCGCGAGATCGAGGCGCGGGTGAGCGCCGAGATCATGGCCAACACCGGCACCGAGGCGCGGATCCTGCCCTATGACGAGGCGGTCAAGGGCGGCGCGATGGCGCTCTTTGGCGAGAAGTACGGCGACAACGTGCGGGTGCTGGATATCGGCAGCTCCCGGGAGCTCTGCGGCGGCACGCATGTCTCGCGCACCGGCGACATCGGCGCCTTCAAGATCGTCTCGGAATCGGGCGTCGCCGCCGGAATCCGGCGTATCGAGGCGGTGACCGGCGACAATGCCCTTGCCTACGTGCAGCAGCTCGCGGATACGCTGGAGCGCGCCGCCGGCCAGTTGCGGGCGGGCGTGCACGAGCTGCCGGAGCGGATCGGCCAGCTGCAGGACCAGGCGCGCTCGCTGGAGCGGGAAGTGACCCAGCTCAAGTCACGCCTCGCCAGCAGCCGCGGCAACGACCTCGCCGCCGGGGCGGTCGAGGTCAAGGGCGCGAAGCTGGTCACCGCGCGGCTCGACGGCGTGGATCCGCGCTCGCTTCGGGAGACGGTGGACCAACTCAAGGGACGGCTCGGCTCGGGCGTGGTGGTGCTGGCGGCGGTCGATGGCGACCGGGTACAGCTCGCCGCCGGCGTCACGCCGGATCTGACCGCCCGGGTCAAGGCCGGCGAGCTGGTCGCCTACGTGGCCGGACAGGTCGGCGGCAAGGGCGGCGGCAAGCCGGACTTCGCCATGGCCGGCGGGCACCAGCCGGCCGCGGTGGCCGGCGCACTGGAATCGGTACGGACCTGGGTTGAAGGGCGACTGCCCTGAAGATTCTCGAGTTGACGGTCCTCGCCGTCCTGTCGCACATCAGCTTCAGCGGCATCCGGGTCGGCCTCTCGCTCGCGGCCATCGATGCGGGCGCGACCCCGTTCGTGATCGGCGCGCTGCTGTCGGTCTACGCGCTGGTGCCGACGCTCCTTTCCCTGGTCGGTGGCCGCTGGATCGACCGCATCGGCGTGCGCCGGCCGCTCTTCGTCGGTACCGGGCTGATGGTGCTGGGCGGCGCCGTGGCGTACGCCCACTACGACCTGTGGACCTTCTTCGCGACCTCCACGCTGGTGGGCTCGGGCTTCCTGCTCTCGCAGCTCGTGGTGCAGAAAATGACCGGCGACATGGGGCAGACCGCGGAGCAACGGCGCATGCTCTTCGGCCTGCTCGCGATCGGCTACTCCATCTCCGGGGTGCTGGGGCCGTTCTCCAGCGGGCTGCTCTACGACCGCATCGGCGGTGACCGCACCTTCCTCGCGCTCGGCGGCCTCGCGCTGCTGGTGATGGCCTGGCTCTTCATCCGCCGCAACAGCCTGCCCGGACCGGCGGCCGAGATGCCGGTGCAGCGCCGATTCTCCGACCTGCTCAAGACGCCGGAGCTGCGCCGGCTCTATCTCGCGGTCGGCCTGATCTCCTCGGCCTGGGATGTCCACCAGTTCGTGGTGCCGATCTACGGGCGCAGCATCGGGCTGACCGGCACGCAGGTCGGCATCGTGCTGGCGGCCTTCGGGTTGGCGACCCTGATCGTGCGCCTCGTGCTGCCGCTGCTGCGCTCGCTCACGGAATGGCGGGCGATCTTCTGTGCTCAGCTGGTGGCCGCGGTGGTCTACGCGTTCTACCCGATCTTCCAGAAGTACGAGGTGCTGATGGGCCTGTCCTTCGCGCTCGGCCTGGGGCTCGGCATCTCGCAGCCGATGGTGCTCTCGCTGATGCACCGGGTGACGCCGCCCGGCCGGATCGGCGAGGCGGCGGGCCTGCGGCTGATGATCGTGAACGGCACCCAGACGGTGCTGCCGACCGTCTTCGGGGTGCTCGGCAACGCCTTCGGGGTCGGCCTGCTGTTCTGGACCGTGGGCGGCATGCTCGGCCTGGGCGTCGTCAGCCAGGCGCGCTCGGGGGCTGGCTACAATGAGACCTGAAATGAAACCAACCCCCCTTGGGCCTTCGGCCCTCCCCCCCTTGAAAAGGGGGGCGCCGCCAGCGGCCGGGCAGAGCCCGTTCCGCGGCGGCCGCTGGGTGTGCCGCGGTCGATTCATGCGACCGGCGCTGGCCAGGGTGGGGACGATCCGGGCGCTCGCCCTCTGCATCTGACACATGCCATCCATCGACGACATCGCATTCGACAGCGCCGTGGACGCCCGCGGCCTGAACTGTCCCCTGCCGATCCTGAAGGCCAAGAAGGCGTTGTCCACGATCCAGAGCGGGCAGGTGCTGAAGGTCACCTCCACGGATCCGGGCTCCCGCCGTGACTTCGAGGCGTTCGCGCGGCAGACCGGCAACCAGCTGGTCGCGCAGTTCGAGGCGGACAAGACCTGGACCTTCTTCCTCAAGCGGCGCTGAGCGCCCGCTACTGCCGGAACAACCGATGAATTTCAGCTTCGACTTCAGCGGCAAGCGCGTCCTGGTGACCGGCGGCGTGTCCGGCATCGGCCGCGCCGTCTCGCTCGCCTTCCTCGGCGCGGGTGCCGAGGTGATCGCCTGCGGCCTCACGGATGAGGAGCTCGCGGCCGCGCGCAACGATCCGATGTTCGGCCGCATCGCCATCGCGCAGCTCGACGTCACCGACCGCAAGGCCGTGGACCGGCTGGTCGGGGAGCAGCCCTCGCTGGACGTGGTGGTGACCTCGGCCGGCATCATCCGCCGCGACGCGGAGCATGATCCCGACGTCTTCGACCAGGTGATCGACGTCAACCTCTCGGGCAGCATGCGGGTCGCGACCGCGGCCCGGCCGCTGCTCGAGCGCACCAAGGGATCGATCGTCCTGGTGGGATCGGTGATGTCCTTCTTCGGCGGGCCGCGGCAGCCGGCCTATTCCGCCTCCAAGGGGGCGATCCGCAACCTGACGATGTCGCTTGCCTGCGCCTATGCGGTCGACGGCATCCGGGTGAACGCGGTGGCGCCCGGTTGGGTGGTGACCGAGCTTTCGCGCGGCGCCCGGGACAATGCGGAGCGCAACGCGATGATCCTCGCCCGCAGTCCGCTGGGACGCTGGGCGCAGCCCGCGGAGATCGCGGATCCGGTGCTGTTCCTGGCCTCGGACGCGGCCCGCTTCATGACCGGCACCGTGATGCTGGTGGACGGCGGCTTCACCAGCGTCGGCTGACCTCGCGCTTCGCGGGCCGCCCGCGCTCCGCGGGCAGGTCGCGCCTCGCGCCGGCGTTCGCGATTCGTTGCTCAGCCGAGGCGGGCGCGCTGGGCCGCCAGCTTCTCCAGCGCCGCCTGGAACCTTGCCAGTCGCTCGCGCTCCTGGGCGACGACCGCCGCGGGAGCGCGATCCACGAAGGACGGGTTGCCGAGCTTGCCGGTCGCCTTGGCGATCTCTGCCTCCAGCCGCGCGATCTCCTTCGCGAGCCGCGCCTTTTCCTCGGCGACGTCGATCTCCACCCGCAGCATCAGCCGGTGCTCGCCCACCACCTGCACCGGTGCGAGCGCGTCCGCCGGCAGCTCCCGCACGATCTCCACCGAAGACAGTCGCGCGAGTCCCGGCAGGTACGGCGCCATCTCGGCCACATCGGCCGCGCCGGTCGCGATGACCAGCGGCACCTTCTGCTGCGGCCCGAGCCCCATCTCGCCACGCAGCGCGCGACAGGCGTCGATGATGCGCTTGAGCTCCGCCACCCAGGCCTCGGCCGCCTCGTCGATCTTCGCGGGCTGCGCCTCGGGATAGCGCTGCAGCATCACCGAATGGCGACGCTCGCGCACGGCCTGTGCGAGCGCCTCGCCGTCGAGCTTCTGCACGCCACGATCGCCATAGCGCATCGCGAGCGGCGCGACCCGTTGCCAGAGCTCCTCCGTGATGAAGGGGATGACCGGATGGGCCAGGCGCAGCACCGTCTCCAGCACGGAGAGCAGCGTCCGGCGCGTCGCGCGCTGGACGGCCGGATCCGGATCCTGCAGGTTGACCTTGGCCAGCTCCAGGTACCAGTCGCAGTACTCGTTCCAGACGAAGCCGTAGATCGCCCCGGCCATCTGGTCGAAGCGGTAGTCCGCGAGCGCCCGTTCGACCTCGGCCTCGGTGCGCTGCAGCTGGGAGGCGATCCAGCGGTCCACGCGGCCGAAGTGCAGGTAGCCGCCCGGTACGCACTGGTCCGGGGTGTGCGGCGCGTAGCCGTTGTCCCGGCCCTCGACGTTCATCAGCACGAAGCGGGTCGCGTTCCACAGCTTGTTGCAGAAGTTGCGGTAGCCCTCGCAGCGGCTGATGTCGAAGTTCAGGGTCCGCGAGAAGGTCGCAAGCGACGCGAAGGTGAAGCGCAGCGCGTCGGTGCCGAATGACGGGATGCCGTCGGGGAAGTTCTTGCGGATGTAGCGCTCGATGCTGGCCTTGTGCTCGGCCTTCATCAAGCCGACGGTCGACTTGGCGAGCAGGTCCGGCAGCTCGATGCCGTCGATCAGGTCCAGCGGATCCAGGGTGTTGCCCTTGGACTTGGACATCTTCTGGCCTTCGGCGTCCCGCACGATCGCGTTGATGTAGACGTGGCGGAACGGCACCTTGCCGGTGAAGTACCGCGTCATCATCACCATCCGGGCGACCCAGAAGAAGATGATGTCGTTGCCGGTGACCAGCACGGACGAGGGCAGGTAGCGCTCCTGGTCCGCGAGCGACTGCGGCGTGCGATCGGGCCAGCCGAGCGAGGTGAACGGCACCAGCGCGCTGGAGAACCAGGTGTCGAGCACGTCGGGGTCGCGGGCCAGCGGACCGTCGTAGCCTGCCTCGCGGGCCTGCGCCATCGCGTCGGCCTCCGAGGCCGCGACGAAGACCTCGCCGCCGCTGCCGTACCAGGCCGGGATCTGGTGGCCCCACCACAGCTGGCGCGAGATGCACCAGTCCTGGATGTTCTCCAGCCAGTGGTTGTAGGTGCTCGCCCAGTGCTCCGGAACGAACCGCACCGCGCCGCTCGCCACCGCCTCGAGCGCGGGCCGGGTGATCGCCGCGTGTCCGCCGATCCGCCCGTCGGGCTGCCTTTCGCGCGTGAGATCGACGAACCACTGATCGGTCAGCATCGGTTCGACCACCTCGCCGGTGCGTCCGCAGACCGGCACCATGTGGCGATGGGCGATGGTCTGGCGCAGCAGGCCCTGCTTCTCCAGGTCCGCGACCACCCGCCGGCGGGCCTCGTAGCGGTCCAGCCCGCGGTAGGCGGCCGGCGCCTGGTCGTTCATCCGGGCGTGGAAGTCCATGATGACGATGAGCGGGATCCCGTGCCGCAGGGCCGCCGCATAGTCGTTGAAGTCGTGCGCGCCGGTGATCTTGACGCAGCCGCTGCCGAACTCGGGGTCGACGAAGCTGTCCGCGATGATCGGGATGCGACGATCGCAGAGCGGCAGGTCCACCATCCTGCCCACCAGGTGGCGATACCGGGGATCGTCCGGATGCACCGCCAGCGCGCCGTCGCCCAGCATGGTTTCCGGTCGGGTCGTGGCGATCGTCATGCCGGGAAGCGGGTTGCCGTCGCCGTCGACCTGCGGGCCGTCGGAGAACGGATAGAGGATGTGCCACATGTGGCCGTCCCGCTCGACCATGTCGACCTCGAGGTCCGACACGGCGGTGTGCAGCACCGGATCCCAGTTGACCAGCCGGTTGCCCCGGTAGATCAGCCCGGCGCGATAGAGCTGCACGAACACCTCCACCACGGCGCGCGACATCTTCGCGTCCATGGTGAAGTACCCCGCGTTGGCGCGATCCGCATCGGCGTACGACCAGTTGGCGGAGTCCCCGAGACGGCGCATCTGCCGCGTGATGGTCGAGCCCGACTCCTGCTTCCACTTCCACACCCGGCCGACGAAGGCTTCCCGGCCGAGCGCCTCGCGCGCGGTGCCCTCGGCCACCAGCTGGCGTTCCACCACGATCTGCGTCGCGATGCCGGCATGGTCGGTGCCGACCACCCAGTTGGTGTCCGCGCCCTTCATGCGGTGATAGCGGATCAGCGTGTCCATCAGCGTCTGCTGGAACGCGTGGCCCATGTGCAGCGTGCCGGTCACGTTCGGCGGCGGCAGCTGGATGCAGTAGTGCTCCTCGACGGCCGCGCTCGCCGAGGCGGATGCGCGCGCGTCGCCTTCGGGCGGCAACGGTGGCGCCGGCTTGTTCGCGAAGTAGCCGCGGCTCTCCCAGAGCGGGTACCACCGGGCTTCGATCGGGGCCGGCTCGAAGCTGCGCGGCAGCTCGTCGGTATCGGCAAGGGGTTCGGTTGAATCGGTCGGTTTCATCAGCGGGGACGGGATCGGTTGCGTTTCGCGATCTCGGCGTGCAGCCGGGTGAGTTCCTCGGTCACCGCGCGCGCCACGATGTCGCGGATCATCCGGTTGAGCGCATCGTGCAACTCGTGCGCGACCATTTCGGCGGCGCGCTCGAGCACCGGCACGAGCGTGTCCTGCAACTGCGCATCGAGCAGGGCGTCGGAGCGGCGCAGCAGGCGTTCGAGGACGTTCTCGCGGACCCGCTGCGCCAGGTCGCCCCAGTCCACCTCGGCCAGGCTCTGCGGCAGGTCCTCGCTATCGTAGCGGGGAACCTGCACCACCTCGGTGAGCATGGGGATCGGCTCGTCGGGTCCGATGCGATGGCGGGCGGCGATCGCGGCAGCAT
>JAEWEW010000325.1 GCA_023389175.1 Pseudomonadota bacterium
CTCCAGAAGAGCGCGTGCACCAGCGGATCCAGTCCCTCCAGCCCGAAGAGCGCCTGCGGGCGCAGCAGCGATATGCCGAAGAGTCCGTCGCGAAGGTCCTCGGCCGTGAGGACGAACCCGCCGCCGAAGCTGGGAAGGAAGAGCGTGTAGGCCCAGAGCAAGGCGCCGGCGACCAGGCCGGCGAACGCGCCGGCGCCGGTCGCTTGCCGCCAGCAGAGCCCGCCGATGACGCTCGGCAGGACCTGCACCACCCCGGCGAACGAGATCAGGCCGATGGCGGCCAGCGCACCGGATTCGCCGCTCACCCGGAAATAGAGGAATCCGAGCAGCAGGATGAGGCAGATGCTGATCCGGCGGCTGTTGAGCAGGAACTGGCGGATCTCCCCGCCCTCGCCGAGCGACACCCAGCCGAACCGCAGCGCGAGCGGCATCACCAGGTGATTGGAAACCATGGTGGACAGCGCGATGCTGGCCACGATGACCATCGAGGTCGCCGACGAGAAACCGCCGAGGAACGACAGCAAGGCGATCGCATCCTGCCGCGCCCACATCGGAATGGTCAGCACGAACATGTCCGGGTTCGAGCCGACCGGCAGGTAGTGCAGGCCGGCGATCGCGATCGGCAGCACGAAGAGGCTGATCAGGAACAGGTAGAGCGGGAACAGCCAGGCAGCCGTGCGCAGGTTGCGATCGCTGGTGTTCTCCACCACCGTCACATGGAACTCGCGGGGCAGGCAGATCATTGCCGCGCCGGCGAGCAGCGTCAGCGTCACCCATCGCGTGCCGAACACCTCGTCCGAATGCAGCAGCTCCGGGGCGGCGCGGGCGAACACGTCGGCGGGGCCGTCGGCGACCACGAACAGCACCATGAGCCCCACCGCCATCAGCGCAACCAGCTTGACGATCGCCTCGAGAGCGATGGCGGCGACGACGCCGTGATGCCGCTCCTGCGCGTCGATGTTGCGGGTCCCGAACAGGATGGTGAAGAGCGCCATACCGGCGGCGATCCAGAAGCCGGTGCGGAAGTCCGGGGCGCGCCGCGGCACACCTGCGAGCGCGTCCGGGCCGATGTTGCTGATCACCTGGAAGCTGGTGGTGACCGCCTTGAGCTGCAGCGCGATGTAGGGCGTGGTGCCGACCACGGCGATCAGCGTGACAAGGGCGGCAATCCGGGTGCTCTTGCCGAATCGCGAGGAGATCATGTCGGCGATCGACGTGATGCCGTGCGTGCGGCCGATATGGACGATCTTGCGCAGGAACAGCCACCAGCCGACGAAGACCAGCGTCGGCCCGACGTAGATGGTGGCGAACTCGAGGCCGCTGCGCGCCGCCGAGCCCACCGCGCCGTAGAACGTCCACGACGTGCAGTAGACCGAGATGGAGAGGGTGTAGACGATCGGCGACTGCAGCCATCCAAGGCGCCCGCTGCGCGCGCGGCGATCGCCCTCGAAGGCGACGGCGAAGAGGATCGCCACGTACACCAGCGACGCGGCGAGGACCAGATTGGCCGAGAGCATCAGCCCGCCTCGTCGTCGCGCGGACCGTCGACCGCCGGCCGGTCATCCCGGCGCGGGGAGCCCGGCCCCGCCTCGTGCATCCGCCGGGACAGGAACGCCGCGCACGCGATCAGCCACAGCCACACGCCGAAGAGATACACCACGATCAGCGGGATGCCGGCCAGGTCGCGCGGCACGGCGAACAGCCCGATCATCGGCGGCATCACCAGGAAAAGGCCGACGCAGGGCAGCAGGACCGCGGCCGCCTGCAGCCGGGGCGATGGAGCCGGCCCGCTGCCCACCGGGTTCTCAGTTGCCGATGAGACGACGCACCTGCTCCACCAGCTCGCGGTTCGAGAACGGCTTGGTCATGAAGCCGTCGCTGCCGATCTCTTCCGCGAGCCGGCGATCTTGCGCCTGTCCCTTGGCCGTGAGCACCATCACCGGAATGGTGCGAAGCATAGCGTCGGACTTCGCGGCCTTGAGCACCTCGAAGCCGTTGAGCCGCGGGATCATCAGGTCGAGGATGACCAGGTCAGGCGGGGTACGCCGCATGACCCCGAGCGCCGATTCGCCGTCCATCACCGAGGAGACCGCGAATCCTTCCCGCCCCAGCACGAAGGCGAGCGATTCGACGATGTGCGGTTCATCCTCCACGATCAGCACCTGGCGCGCCATTCCTGTCTCCCTTCGGCTCCGGTCATGCCCGCGGCGGCACCGGCCCGTCGACCCAGTATAGCCATGCGGCCACGCACCGCGCCGAGCCTGCGGGGTCATGCGTTGATGATGGCATCCTCTTCCCGGTGCAGGCATTCGCGGCGCACGCAGACGCGGCAGTTCGGTCCCACGGGGGTGGCCGGCGCCGTCGATGACAGGTCGAGGCCTTCCGCATAGACGGTGCGGTCCGCATGCAGCGCGTCGCAGGCGAGCATGATCGAGAGCAGCCGCCGCGGCGATGCGAACGAAGCGCGTCCCTTCTCCACCGCGCGAGCGAGGAAGAGGAAGCGCTCGCCGGACGGGAACTCCCCGAGCTGGCGGATGACCATGCCCGGCGACTGGTAGGCAGCATGCACCGCCCAGAGCCCACAGGCGCTGCCGTGGCGCGGCAGCGGCAGATGCGGCAGCGGCATGCGCTTGCTGACATGGCCCGACGGCCCGGTGCGCATCATCGCGAAGCGGATGCCTTCCGCGCCTGGCCGGCGCAGCGACACCAGCCGGTGGCACACCTGCTCGAAGCTCGCGCCGAAGCGCCGGCCAAGCAGGTCGATGTCGTAGCGGACCGCCTGGGCCGCCTCCAGGAAGGACTGGTACGGCATCAGCACCGCGGCCGCGAGATACGCGGCAAGCGCCCGCCGTGCCCGCCGGCGGGCCGCGTCGGACGTGAGCGCGATGCTGCCATCGACCAGCTCGCCGACCGCCCGGCCCTGGTGGAACAGCCCGGCCGCGAGCCGCGCCAGCTCGAAGCGGCGGGTCGCCGGCGACGTCCAGTCGGCGATCGTGAACAGGCGTGCCTGCGGATCGAAGCAGGTGCCGCGCAGCACGCTGCCCGGCGGACTGCCCGCCGGCCCGGCGGCCGGACCGCCGGCGCCACCGCCGAAGCCCGGGTTGCCGTTGGGCGCCGGGGAGATGCGCACCTGCACCGAATGGACGTCACGGAGGTAATCGACCAGCAGCCCGTCGTCACAGGCGCCGTCGATGCGCGCGGCGGCGCGGAAATCGCGGGCGGTCTGCTCGAGCTGCGGGAAGTGGTTGTCATGGTCGTAGATGAAGTCGTCGACCTCCTCCACCGGCGTGATCGAGCGGGTCGCCACGTGGGCCTGGTCGAAGTACGACGCAAGCGCCTGGCTGACGTCGCCAAGCCGAACGCTCTCTTCCCGCACGATGGCGAGGAAGCGCGCGCGCTGCTCGGCCGGCAGGTCGTCCGCCCCCTCCAGGATCTCGGCTGACGAACGGATGGCAGCCACCCGGGACAGCATGCTGTGCACAGCATCGCCGAGGAACGGATCCTGGTTGAGCCGGTCCGAGAGCGCGGTGACGAGGCGCCCACGGTCCAGCCAGGATCGGTGCAGCGACACGATAGCCCTCGCCCATTCGGGATGCCGGCCGGCGAGCTCGGCGGCCGCATCGGGATCGAGCCTGAGCGGCGCAAGCGCCGCCTCCCCGGCCACTTCGCCCAGATCCGAGACAAGGCGCCGTTCGGCCGCGCCGTCGAGATCCTCGCAGGCCACCCCCAGCTCGTTGCCCAGCCGGCGCAGCAAGCCGCCCCCGATACGGCGGCGATCCGCCTCGATCAGGTTGAGATACGACGCCGAGATGCCGACGCTCGCGGCAAGCCCGGCCTGCGTCATGCCCAGCGACTTGCGCAGCTCGCGGATCCGCGCGCCGACGAGCGACCTCCCCACGCTGTCTCCCCCACCGCTCTGCTGCGGCGCATGAACAAGTCTTCACTGAATCGACAAAACTTGCGTTCAAGTATTTACCCGATTGCTCCATCGCGTCAACGAGTTATTGATTCATTGACAGCGCCGGGACAACCTAGCGCCACGCCACGAAACAGAGGAGACGACGATGGGCGACCAGGAAGCGAAGGACGGACAGCGCCGCAGGATCCTGAAGGCGGGGGCGGCAGCCGGCAGCGGGCTTCTCCTTCCGACGGTGTTCACGCGCCATGCATGGGGCGCGGACTTCCGGAACAACCCCGGCAGCAGCAAGACGATCAAGCTCGGGTTCAACGTGCCGCAGACCGGTCCGTATGCCGACGAGGGCGCCGACGAGCTGCGGGCTTTCAAGCTCGCCGCCAAGCACCTCAACGGCGAAGGCGACGGCGGAATGCTGAAGACGCTGAAGCCTTCGAGCCTCAAGGGCAACGGCATCCTCGGCAAGAAGGTCGAGTACGTCACCGGCGATACCCAGACCAAGGCGGACGCGTCGCGGGCCTCGGCAAAGCGGATGATCGAGAAGGACGGCGTGCTGATGTTCTCGGGCGGCTCCTCTTCCGCGGTCGCCGTGGCCTGCCAGTCGCTCGCCCAGGAGATGGGCATCCTGTTCATGGTGGGCCTCAGCCACTCCAACGACACGACCATGAAGGATCGGCGCCGCTACGGCTTCCGCCATTTCTTCAATGCCTACATGTCGGGCCAGGCGCTGGCGCCGGTGATCGCGCAGGAGTACGGCAAGGACCGCCGGGCCTACCACCTCACAGCGGACTACACCTGGGGTTGGACCCAGGAGGAATCCCTGAAGAACGCGACCGAGAAGATGGGCTGGAAGACCGTGGCTGCCGTGCGCACGCCGCTCGGGGCCGGCGATTTCTCGCAGTACATCACCCCCGCGGTGAACTCCGGCGCCGACGTGCTGATCCTCAACCACTACGGCAAGGACATGGTCAACTCGCTGCGCCAGGCGGTTCAGTTCGGGCTGCGGGACAAGAAGGTCAATGGCAAGCAGTTCGAGATCGTCGTGCCGCTCTTCTCCGAGCTGATGGTCCAGGGCGCCGGCGAGGCCGCCCAAGGCATCCTCGGGACCTCCAACTGGCACTGGGAGCTGCCGGACGAAGGCACCAAGGCGTTCACCAAGTCCTTCGCCAAGGAATACGGCTTCCCGCCGTCGCAGGCCGGACACACCTGCTACGTCCAGACTCTGCTCTACGCGAACGCCTGCGAGATGGCCGGCACCTTCTATCCGCCCGAGGTGATCAAGGCGCTGGAGGGATTCAAGTTCGACGGCGCGGGCAACGGCCCGACCGAGTATCGCGCCGGCGACCACCAGTGCTTCAAGGACTGCCTGGTGGTGCGCGGCAAGGAGAAGCCGAGCGGAAAGTACGACATGCTCGAGGTGGTGAAGGTGGTGCCGCGCAAGGATGTCGAGTATCCGGCGGACATGGGCGGCGGCGAGCTCGGCCCGTACGAGGTTGCCGCCTGAGCCGCCTGCCCGTCGACCAGACCTGAGCCCAGGCGCCGGCCCGCCGCCGGCGTCCGCGCCGATTCCTTGCCATGGACGCGATCATCCTCCAATTCCTCAACGGGCTGGACAAGGGCGGCGCCTACGCCCTGATCGCGCTCGGCCTCACGCTGATCTTCGGCACGCTCGGCGTGGTGAACTTCGCGCATGGCGCCCTCTTCATGATCGGTGCCTTCTGCGCCGTCAGCCTGAACCGCCTGCTGACCATCTCGAAGCAGGTCAAGGACGAGAGCATCACCTTCTTCGATGCGTACACCGAGGTGCCATACCTGAAGATCTGGCTGGGCGACTTCGGCGAGCGGCTGATCGACTTTTCCGTGCCGCTTTCGATCCTTCTCGCCATTCCGGTGATGCTGCTGCTCGGCATCGTGATGGAGCGCGGGCTGATCCGGCACTTCTACCGCCGGCCGCATGCCGACCAGATCCTCGTCACCTTCGGGCTTGCGATCGTGCTGCAGGAGATCGTCAAGGCGATCTTCGGCGCGAACCCGATCCCGGCACCGGCTCCTTCGATCGTGTCCGGCACCGCCAGCATCGGCGAGTGGTTCGGCATGGGCGCCGGAATCAGCTATCCGTGGTGGCGGCTGGTCTACTTCCTGTTCTCCCTGCTGCTGATCGGGCTCGTCTTCGCGTTCCTGCGCTTCACCACCTTCGGCATGGTGGTTCGCGCCGGCATGCGTGACCGCGAGACGGTCGGCCTTTTCGGCATCGACATCGAGCGCCGCTTCACCGTCGTGTTCGGCATCGCCGTCGTCGTCGCCGGCCTCGCGGGACTGATGTACACCCCGATCCTGTCCCCGGACTACCACATGGGGATGGACTTCCTGGTGCTGTCCTTCGTGGTGGTGGTCGTGGGCGGCATGGGATCGCTGGGCGGTGCTGTGATCGCCGGCTTCCTGCTCGGCATCATGCAATCCTTCGCGTCGATGAACGAGGTGAAGGAGCTGGTGCCCGGCATCGACCAGATCATCATCTACCTGGTGGCCGTCATCGTCCTGCTCGTGCGTCCGCGCGGGCTGATGGGGAGAGCAGGCGTCATGGAAACCTAGCGAATGAGCACCGCCCGAAACGACCTGTTCCTGTTCCTCGGCTTCGCCGTCCTGGTGCTGGCCATGCCGCTCTGGATGGCACCCCTCGGCGGAGCCTACCCGGACCTGCTGCAGCGCTTCGCGATCTACGGCATCTTCGCGATCGGCTTCAACATCCTCTTCGGGCTGACCGGCTACCTCTCCTTCGGGCATGCCGCCTTCCTCGGCGTCGGCTCGTATGCCGCGGTCTGGTGCTTCAAGCTGCTCACGATGAATGTGGTGCCAGCTGTCCTCTTCGGCGTCCTGGTCGCCGGCCTCTTCGCCCTCGCGATCGGCTATGTGAGCCTGCGTCGCGCCGGCATCTACTTCGCGATCCTCACGCTCGCCTTCGCGCAGATGTCATACAACCTGGCCTACTCGGTACTCACGCCGCTCACCAACGGCGAGACCGGGCTTCAAATCACCCGCACCGATCCCCGGCTGATCGACACCTGGCTGCACGGGCCCGCCTCCACCATACCGTCGACGCACCTCTTTGGCATCCCGATGACCGGCTATCCGGGCTTCTACTTCTGCGCCGCGATGCTCATCCTCGCCTTCTACGTCTCGCTGCGCATCTTCCGGTCGCCGTTTGGCATGATGCTGCGCGCGATCAGGTCCAACCAGAACCGCCTGGACTTCACCGGCGTGCATTCCCGCCCCTATGCGCTCGCCGCGTTCGTGATCTCGGGTCTCTTCGCCGGCCTGGCCGGATCGCTGCTCGCGGTCACCGATCCGCTCGCCGGCGCGGAACGGATGCAGTGGACCGCATCCGGCGAGGTGGTGCTCATGACCATCCTGGGCGGCGTCGGCACCCTGCTCGGGCCGATGCTCGGCGCGGTGATCATCAAGTACTTCGAGAACATCTTCTCCGCCTTCAATGCGCAGACGCTGCACCAGCTCTTCGACTTCCTGCCGGATCCGATCGAGAACGCGGTGGTCTCCATGCTCGGACTCTTCGTCGGCGACGGCTGGCACCTCACCCTCGGCCTGATCTTCATGCTGGTGGTCGTCTTCCTTCCCGGCGGGCTCATGGAAGGCATCGCCCGCATCGGCAGGCGGCTGCGCCGCCGGGGCGCGCCGCGCGGCGAGCCCCAGAGC
>JAEWEW010000177.1 GCA_023389175.1 Pseudomonadota bacterium
GCTGACCGCAAGGTCTGCCGCCTGACGCAGATCAAGGCGTCCGCCGCCGGCTGCGCGTTCAATGGAGTTCGACACTGCAAGGAGTCGGCCATGAAGCAAAACGTCGGCAGCCTCGACCGCATCCTCCGCGTCGTCGTCGGCCTCGCCCTGATCGTCCTCGCCGCGACCGGCAGCATCGGCGCCTGGGGCTACATCGGCGTCATTCCGCTGGCGACCGGGCTGATGGGGTCCTGCCTGCTGTACCGGCTGCTCGGCATCAGCACCGGCGCGGCAAGCGGCCGGACCTGAGCGCCGGCCCGCCCGGTCATGCCGCCGCCGGCAGCCCCCGGCGGCAGAGGAAGCGCGCGACCAGCAACGCCGGCACCGCGACCGCCGCTGCGGCGAGCGTCATCTGCACCGGTGTCAGCGGCATCATTCCGCCGCCGGGCGCGGCGAACATCAGGCCGCCCACGACCAGGGCCGCCCGCAGCGGCCATTCCAGCACGCCGGCGCGGCGCAGGTCGCCGATGCCCGGCTGGAAGCCCTGCAGCCCGCCGCAGACCAGCACGATGCCGATCACCGCGGTGAAGAGGAAGAGCGGCAGGAGCGACAGGTCACCCTGCAGCACCATCGCGGGATTCATCACGAAGAAGAACGGCACGAAGTAGATGATGGCGCCGATCCTCATCGCCTCCAGGCCGGTTGCGATCATCGGTGCACGGGCGAGGGAGGAGGCAGCCACCGCCGCGAGCGCGACCGGCGGCGTGATGAAGGAGACCATGCCCCAGTACATGACGAACATGTGCACCGCGAGCGGATTGAGGCCCACCTCGACCAGGCTCGGTGCAAGCAGCACCGCGAGGAAGATGTAGCAGGCGGTGATGGTCATCCCCATGCCGAGCACGAAGCTGGTGAGCGCACCCATCAGCATCAGGAGGAGCGGCGATTCCCCGGCCACGTGCAGCAGCGCGGTCGTCAGCGTGCCGGTCAGGCCGGTGAGCGAGAAGGCGCCGACGAGCAGGCCGATGCCGGCGAGGATCGCGGCGAGCTCCACGAACACCCGCCCGTTCGCCTCGAGGAACGAGATCAGGTCGCGGGAGCTCCAGCGCCGGCGCGAGAAGAGCTGGTTCAGCACCAGCAGCAGCCCGGTCGCAAGCCACGGCGCCCAGTTCTCCCGCTTCATGACGAGCAGCAGGAACACCAGCAGCAGGATGACGAAGATGTAGTACCACCCCTCCTTGAAGACCGCCGAGAGCTTCGGCATCTCTTCCTGCGGCAGCCCGACCATGGCATGCCGCCCGGCATGGCAGTCGACCTGCATGAAGAGGCCGAAGAAATAGAGCAAGGCGGGCACGGCGGCCGCCAGCGCCACGGTGGAGTACGGGATGTCCAGGAACTCGGCCATCACGAAGGCGGTCGCACCCATCACCGGCGGCGCGAGCACCGCGCCGGTCGAGGCGCAGGCCTCGATCGCGCCCGCGGTGGTCGGACGAAAGCCGGTTCGCTTCATCGCCGGGATGGTCATGGCCCCGGTGGTGAGCACGTTGGAGATGACGCTGCCGCTCATCGAGCCGAGCAGGCCGGAGGAGAAGACCGCCACCTTGGCCGCGCCGCCCCGGTATCGTCCGCAGAGTGTGAAGGCGAAGTCTATGAAGAAGGTGCCGGCGCCGGTGAACTGCAGCGCGGTGCCGAACACCAGGAAGCCGATGACGATCTCGGCGAAGGCGCGCATCGGCACGCCGAGAATGCTTTCGCGCGAGAAGACGTGGAAGGCGGCGGTGTCCATGAGCGCGACCGATGCGGACCCGAACGGCGCCGGCACGAAGCTCGCGAACAGCGGATACACCGAGAAGACCGCCATGATGACGAAGAGCGCCGTGCCCCCGGCCCGCCGCAGCGCCTCCAGCACGAGCAGCCACAGCGCGACCGCGCCCCACATCGCCCACCAGGGCGCGACGCTCGCGGCGCTGTACTCCCACCCGGCGGCGGCCGATTCGCGCGCCGTCAACGCCATCACCAGCGTAAGCGCCGTGGTGGCGAGAAAGAGGATGACGTCGTACCACGGCACGCGATCCACGTGCACGCCGCGCCGCGCCGGGTAGATGACGAACGCAAGCGGCACCAGGGTGGCGACCAGCGCCCAGTAGTACTCCGTGTCCAGCATCGTGAAATCGATGAAGAACCGGAGCGTGAACTGCTGGTTGAAGCAGAGCAGCAGCGTGAGCGTCGCCCATACGGACAACACCCAGCGCCACGCGCCGGAGAGCCGGCGCCGCTCGCCCGCCTGGGGATCGGCCGGGTCCGCGACCGAGGCTTCGGTCACCGGCGTATCCGGATGTCCCTGGCGCTATCCGGCTAGTCGAAGATCGGGTCGAGGCCCGCCTTCACCAGCGCATCCTTGCGCTGGGCCATCCAGCCCTTGTAGAAGGCGTCCTTGTCGTCCGGCGGCTTGCTGTCCAGGTAGCCCTTCCACGCCGCGGCGAGGACCGACTGGCGCTTGAGCAGGGCTTCGTTGTGCTTCTCCGCCTCCGGGGTCCAGGCGCCCGCCTCCTTGATCGCCTTCACCGCGCCGGGATGGTAGGGCAGCACCCACGTGAGGTTCTGGCGCTTGAGCTCCAGCCCGTCGGCGCCGGGGGCGCCGTTCTTGTAATCGTCATAGTTGACGATCATGGCCTTGGTGAGGCCGTAGATGGTGTTGGCGTCCTCCTTCGCGTAGGCCATGAAGATCGGATACGGATAGGCGGGCAGCTCGACCGGGTTCTCCTTGGAGAGGCCGCCCGCGCCGCAGGTCACCTTGTGCGGATAGAAGTACGGCCCGACCTTCTGCACGCGCTCCCAGGCCTGCTTGTCGCCGCCGGGCGCCGGCGGCCAGACCAGGCCGCGCGGCGAGGCGTCCAGCTCCCGCGCCTGCCCGGAGATGGTAGAGGCGAAGGCTGCGTCGGCCTCGTTGTTGACCAGCCCCTTCCACATCGCGCCGTAGTTGGAGAACTCGACGATCTTCACGTCGTTGCGGCCGAGCCCCGCGTAGGCGATCACCGCGAGCGCGTTTTGGTTGAGCGCCGGCGAGCCGACCACGAAGCCCACGCGCTTGCCCTTGAGATCCTTGATCTCCTTGACGCCCGCGTCCTTGGCAACGCCGAGCGACAGGCCGTTGCAGGAGGTGGAGGCCAGCATCAGCTGCAGTGCCTGCGGACCCCATTCACGCACGCCGAACTCGAAGCCCCCCTCCTGGGCGAAATAGCCGCCGACGCCCATGGCCGAGGCAGCGGCGCGGCCGCTCTTCACCGGGGACAGGCGGGCGATGTCGTTGCCGCCGGGCAGCACGCGCAGGTCCACGCCATGCTTTTCCTTGAGCATCTTGCCGATGGCCACCGCCAAGTTGAAACCGGACGAGCCGGTGTCGTAGGCGGACAGGGTGAGCGTGCTCGGCAGCTTGATGTCCTGCGCGCCGGCTGGTGCGCAGGCGAGGCCGAACGAGAGGGTGGTGACGGCCGTGAGGGCCGTCATGGACGACAAGGACAGGGGCGCCGTGAACCAGCCCCTCTTGGAAGGTGGGTGCATGGGTCTCCTCCGGTTCGCTGCCCTTCCCTAGGGGGAAGGCCGGTCGATGGTGCACCACTTGGCGGGCTGGCACAAGGCTGGGGATTACGCCCATACAATCGGCGGGCGGCCTGCATGACAGGAGGTCCCATGGCTTTCATCGACCAGCTCGAGCGCCTCGCCGCCTTGCGCGACAAGGGCGCGATCACGGACGCCGAATACGAGCGGGCCAAGGCAAGAGTGCTGGATCCACAGGTGGCCCCCGAGCCGGGCCTGCCGGTGCGTTCCGGCTCGCCGCTGCTGCGGCGATCGATCACGGATCGCTGGCTCGGGGGCGTCTGCGGCGGCATCGGGCGCATCACCCGGAGCGAGACCTGGATCTGGCGACTGCTCTTCACCGCAGGCCTGGTCTTCGGCGGCATCACGGCGGTGATCTACGTGCTGCTGTGGATCTTCGTGCCGGCCGAGGACACGGCGCCCATCAACATTCCCTGACACATTCCCTGACGCATCCCCCTGACGCCCGCCGACGCCTGCGCCGGTCCGATGAGCCAGTTCCGCACGCCCCCCGGTGACCGCTATTTCGAGGACTACGAACCGGGTGCGGTCTTCGAGTTCGGGCCGATCGCGGTCGAGGAACCGGAGGTGATCGCGTACGCGAAGCGCTTCGATCCGCAATCGATCCATACGGACCCCGTGGCTGCGGCCCGAGGTCCGTTCAACGGGCTGATCGCGAGCGGCTGGCACACGGTAGGCTTGCTGATGCGCCTCTACGTGGAGCACTACCTCACCGCGGTCGCCAGCCTCGCTTCGCCGGGGGTCGACGAGGTGCGATGGACGAAGCCGGTGCGGCCGGGCGATCAGCTCAGGCTGCGGGTGACCGTGTCGCAGGCTCGCTTGTCGCGTTCCAAGCCCGATCGCGGGTTGGTCCATTCCTTCGTGGAGGGCATCAACCAGCACGGCGAGGTGGTGGCGACGTTCAAGGCGATGAACCTGGTGGGCGTGCGCCCCGCGGCTCACTGATCCGGCTCACTGATCCGGGTGTGGCACCGCCTGCACCGGCTCGCACCGCACCTGCGTCTTCACCGAATTCGCGATGAAGCACTCCTCGTGCGCGCGGTGGTGCATCGCCTCGACCTCGGCGAAGCCCGGCAGTTTCTCGCCCGAGAAGCTCACCCGCGGCCGCAGCGTCACCACCGACATCCATAGCCGACCGTCCGTGCCGCGCTCCATCAGCCCGGTCGCCTCGTCGAAGTAGCGATCGACCCGGAATCCGCGCTTGGCCGCGATCGCGAGGAACCACAGCATGTGGCAGCTTGCGAGCGAGGCCACGAAGGCTTCCTCCGGGTCCACCGCCGACGGATCGGAGGCGGGTACCGGCACGACATGCGGCGACGAGGAACCCGCGACCTCCGCGCCGCCGTCGAAGCGCAGCAGGTGCCGGCGGCTGTAGCGGTTGTCGAGGAAGTCCTGGTCGCCGCGCAGCCAGAGGATTTCGGCGCTGTAGTGGGCCATGGAGGAACTCTAACGCAAGCCGCGAGCACGCGCGGTTCCGGTCCGGGCGGTCATCACACCGGGGGCGGGCCGCAAGGCACCGACGTGCAGCGCCGGTACCTCCGCCGCCGCGCCGATCGCGCGCCAGAGTCCGGCGGCACGCCCGCTCCAGTCCGCGTCGCCCTCGAGCGCGCCGAGCAGTCCGCAGTTTCGCGCGAGCTCGAGCCGCATCCCCTGCCGATCAGCGTGGCGCACCGCGGCCCGCAGCGAAGCGGCTGCGGACGACGTCCGGCCCGCTTCGGCGGCCTCGAGGCCGTTCAGGTAGTGCCACAGCCCCCGGGCTGGGGTGAAACGGCGGCAATGATGCGAGAGCGGCTTGCGGAAGGCTGCCCAGGCAGCCGCGGTTGCCTGCACCGGACCACCCTCATCGCGTTCGTGACGCCGCAGGCGGATCAGTCCCTCGCCGATCCCGGCGAATCCCTCGTGGGCCCAGAAGCCGGCGAACGGGATCCGCTGGCTGGTGGCCGCACCGGCCAGGACGGCATCACGCAGGGCGTCCATGTCCCCCTGCCGCCAGGCCACCCGGGCGCGGAGGCCGAACCAGCGTAGCGTGTAGGCGGCGTCGTAGTTCTCCAACTCGTTCATCAGTCGGCGCGCCTCCTCCAGCTGCCGCCGCAACGACTCGAGGTCGGCCGTGCCGATGGCAAGCTGTGCCTCCACCTCGCCGAGCGGTCCCCAGAAGCGGCCGATGCCGGCGCCGAGCGGCAGCGAGACGGCGGTGACCCGGGTGAAGCGGTGCAACGCATCGCCGAGGTCGCCCTGGTAGAAGGCGAGCTTGGCACCGAGCGACCGGCACTCCATCTCGTGGCGAGGGATGGCGAGTCGCTGGAACTCGTCGACCATGGCGTCGAGTTGCGGCATCAGTCCGTGCCAGCGGCCGTCGGCCATCGCGCGGACCGCGAGGCATTCCAGCGCATGCAGCCGCAGGCGCGCATCGCCGATATCGCCGGGCCGCCGCCGCCAGGCCGCGCGGTCGAGCGCCCGCGACAGGCGCATGCGGCCCACGAGCGACATCCGGTAGGCCGCGGCGGCCAGCACAAGGCTGAGCTCGTTGCGCTCGAGGGTGCGCAGCGCCAGCACGCCCAGCACCGCGCTGGCGGCCAGGAGCGGCTCGGGACGCGAGGCCAAGGACAGTTGCTGGCCATAGAGCACCAGGGACCGCGCCGCAACCAGGCTGAATGCGCGGCGTTCAGGCTGCGTCGTTGGCCAGGCCGCAAGCGACAGGCCGCGGCCCAGGACGGCAGCCCACCCGTGGCGCAACGAACCGGCGTCGAAGTCGCCGAGCCCGAGCCGCTGCATCGGATCGCGCCAGATCCGGGCCGCGGTGATGGCGGCGCCATGCTGGTTCATCAGCTCGCCCTGGCGCAGGCGCCAGCCGATGCGCCGCCACGAGGGCAGCCGCCCGACCCGGCTGGGCGCCTCGAGCAGCGCCGCCGCTTCCAGGTGGCGCCCATGTGCCTCCAGCCATGCGACGGCGTCGTCCACCAGCCGGCAGAGCGTTTCGTCCGGCCACGCGGCGAGCGCATGGTCCAAGGCCAGGGTCACCACCGGGCCGTCGAAGAGGGCGCCGCCCGCCTCGGCTGCCGTTTCCTGCACAGGCTCCAGGGAGCCGAAGGTCGGGACCGAGGGCAACGCCGCGCGTAGCCGCGTCGCCACCGCCGCGGCGACCTCCTGCGCCGTCGGCGCGGCTTCGACGCTGCGGCGCAGGAAGGCCCGCTGCAGCGGATGCATCGCGATGCGGTCGCGGCCCGACGGGCCAAGCCAGGAATGGCGGCGCAGCGCGTCCAGCGCATCGAACGGGACCTGCACGGCGACCGCCAGCGCGACATCGAACTCGTCAGGCAGCGCGGCAAGGCGAAGGGCGGCAGCGCGCGCATCCGCCGGCAGGGATCGCCACGAGTCCGCCAGGACCACATCGAGGCTGCGGTGCGGGTCGTCGACGGCGCGATCCGGATCGGACAGCTCGATTCCCGCGTCGATCCGGTTTGCCACGACCTCGACGCCGGCTACGTGGGCGCCGTGGGCGGCCAGCTCCAGGGCGAGCGGCAGACCGCCCACGCGGCGGCAGATGCGCTCGATGGCGGCGCCGTGCGGCCCTGCCTCGAAGCGAGGCTCGAGCCGTCGCAGGCTCTCGAGGAACAGCTCCGCCGCCGGCGAGGAGCACGGGTCGTCCGGGCGTGCCCGCGCGAGGTCGAGGCCGGCCAGCTCCAGCAACCACTCCCGGCTGCCGCCGACGCGAACCCTGGAGGTGGCAAGCACCCTCACGTTCCGCAGCTGGCGCAGCAGCACCTCCACCAGTTCCCGTGCGTCGACGAGCGTCTCCAGGTTGTCGAGCACGATCAGCGCCGCCGCGAGCGGCTCGCCGTGGCGCCGCGCCGCCACGTCCTGCGCGATGTCATCCACCCGGGGTTGGGCCCGCGCACCCTCGCCTCGTCCGGCGACCTCCCTCGCGCTGAACCAGGTGATGCCCCCCGGGAACCGGTTCCGCAGCCGCGCCGTGGACGCAGCGGCAACCCGGGTCTTGCCGATGCCGCCAGGGCCGACGATCGTCAGCCAGCGGCAATGCGGATCCAGGAGCCGTTCGGGCCAACAGCGCGATGTCACCCTCGCGGCCGACCAGGCGCGACGGCTCGAAAGGCAGGTCGCCCTCCCGGCCGGGCAGCGGATCGCCGCCCCGCTCCTCCTCCGGACGGCGCGACTGCGCGGAATCGGCGGGCGGACCGCGATCCGGGGCTGGCCGTGGCGCCGCCGGATCCGGACGCGCCGGCTGCGCATGGGTCGGGCCGGATGCCGGTGCGTCGGCATGCAGGCGGCAGTAGAGCGCGTAGCAATCGGCCGAGGGCCGGGTCCCGAGACGGTCCCTGAGCGTTGCGCGACAGACGTCGTACTGGGCCAGCGCGGCAATCCGGCGGCCGTCGGATGCGAGCAGGCGCATCAGCGCCATGTGCGCCTGCTCGTCGGCGTCGTCGATGTCCAGCCACGCGCGCAGGTGCTCGATCGCTTCCCCGATCCGGCCCTGCATCTCGCACTGGCTCGCGAGGTGGGCGCGCAGCGCCGCGGCCAGTCGTGCGGCCCGCTGCCGGGCAGCGGCCATCCAGTGGTCGAACTCGTCCGCATCGCCCAGGTCGAAGCCGTCGAGGAAGGGGCCGCGCCAGCTGCGGGCGACGGCGAGCGCGGCCTCGTGGCCGGCCGCCGCAGGATTCGCGGCCACCCGTTCCAGCTCGCGCAAGTCCACCTGGACCTCGGCGCCGGTCGCGAAGCCGACCGCCGCGCCGTCGATCGCCAGCAGGTCCGGCAACTGGCGTCGCAGGCGGCTCAGGGCCACCCGCAGGTTGGCCCGTGCCGCGCCAGGATCGAGCTGGCCCCAGAGCAGCGCCGCCAGCCGGTGGCGCAGGACCGGGTGGTCCTGGGCGGCGAGATAGAACACCAGGGCCTGGTGCTTGACAGCCATGAGCCGCGTGAGCGGCTGGCCGTCCAGCTCCAGCCGCGGCTGCCCCAGCAGCCGCACCCGCAAGCCGTTCATCCCGGCCGTCCCGGGCGATGGCGGATCGACTCCCATCGACGCCTCCAGCGTCAAGGTCGTCCGATGCGTCCGGCGCGCGGCGACGCGCTGCAAACGCGCCATTAGCGCCCCATACACGCATCGCAAACGGCAGGCGGCGAAGGTGTCGCTGCCCGGCAGCCGATTCTGCGATAGGCGGGATCGTGCGGCAAGTGGGCGCCACCGACTACCGGAGACCGCCATGGACAGCCTTGATTCCCCTACTCCTCACGGCCCGCGCGCGATCGTCATCGGCGGCAGCATCGCCGGCCTGCTGGCCGCCCGGGTGCTGGCCGACCACTTCGGCGAGGTCTGCGTGCTCGAGCGGGACGAGCTGCCGGACCAGCCGCAGCCACGCAAGGGCACCCCGCAGGCGAACCACACCCACGGGCTGCTCGCGCGCGGCCGGATGGTGATGGAGCAGCTCTTTCCCGGCTTCACCGACGGTCTGGTCGCCCGCGGCGGCATCGTGGGGGACGTCGGCGTGCACGTGGTGCTGGATGCCGACCGGCGTCGCTTTGCGCGATCCCCGACCGGCTGCACCGGTGTGCTGGCGAGCCGTCTGGCCATCGAGGCGGAGCTGCGCCAGCGCATGCGCGCCTGGCCGCGGGTGCGGTTCATCACCGGGGTCGACGTGCAGGAGCCGTGCTTCGACCAAGCTTCCCTTCGCGTGACCGGCGTCCGCTACGCGCCTTGCCACCGTGCCTCCGAGGCGGCGGTGCTGCCGGCCGCGCTGGTGGTGGACTGCACCGGCCGGGGCTCGCACTCGCCCGCGTGGCTCGACCGCTGGGGCTTCGAGGCACCGGCCGAGGAGCGGGTGCGGGTCGATCTCACGTATACCACCGCGTACTTCCGGCGCGACCCGGACGAGCCGACCGACACGCTCGGCGTGATCAGCGTCGCGACCCCGGGCCTGCCGCGGCCGGCGGTGGTGCTGGCGCAGGAGCCGGATGCCGCCGGCCGTCCGCGCTGGGTGGCCACGGTCGGCGGCTACGCCGGCGACCAGCCGGAGGTGTCGCTGGACGCGATGCGGGCCCGCGCCCGCGACCTCGGCTCGCCTGAGTTGCTGCGGCTCACCGAGCAAGGCGAGACGATCGGGCCGATCCAGCGCTACCGATTCCCGCACAGCCAGCGCCGGCACTACGAGCGGCTTGCGCGCTTCCCGGACGGCTACCTGGTGATGGGCGATGCGATCGCGAGCTTCAACCCGATCTACGGTCACGGCATGACGGTGGCCGCCTGCGAGGCGTTGGCCCTTGGCGAGGCGCTCGCCGCCGGTCGCACCGGGCTTGCCCGCCGCTTCTTTCGCGCCGCGGCGCGGGTGGTCGACATCCCGTGGCAACTGGCTGTCGGGGCCGACCTCGCGCTGCCGGTCGTCCCGGGCCGCCGGCCGATGCCGGTGCGCCTGGTGAACGCCTACATCGGTCGTCTGCAGCGCGCCGCAGCCCGGGATCCGGTGGTGGCCTCGGCCTTCCTGATGGTGATGCACCTGGTGAACCAGCCACCGACGCTCTTCGCTCCGGGGGTTCTGTGGCGGGTGCTGGCGCGCGGCGGTCGCCCGGCCCGAGCATCCGGCGGCGCCCCGACCCAGTGGCGCCCGAGCCTGGGGTGACACGGAGGCGCCTCGTTCGATGGAGCGTCGGACGCGTCACGTGGATGGGCCCGGCGACCCCCGCCAGGCCGGCTTGACGCACCCGGCGCTGCCGCGGAGGATGCGCACCTTCCGGAGCCCCCATGAGCGAAGTCGTTTCCGCCACCGTGACCGCGGTGCCCGCGCCGTCGGCCCGCCGCGCCTTGTGGGCGCTGCTGCTCGGCAACCTGATGATCGGCACCGGCTTCATGCTGCCGATCGGCATCCTGCACCACATCGCCGAGGACCTCGGCGTGACCGTGGCC
>JAEWEW010000226.1 GCA_023389175.1 Pseudomonadota bacterium
GCCGTGGGCGATGAAGCGCAACGTCAACACAGTGCACAAGTCCGACGACCGGCCGGAGTCGCGCTACGTCGTGATCGGCGACTGAGCCGAGGCCGTCCGCGACCGGTACAATCCGACCGCCGCCTCCGTAGCTCAGTGGATAGAGCATCCCCCTCCTAAGGGGAGGGTCGCACGTTCGATTCGTGCCGGGGGCGCCATCAGCTACGAAACCCCGGAAGCGCTCCGGCTCACTGCTGCTGCGGCGGGCTCATGAAATGAGCCACTCCCGCGACCCGTTCCACCGGCAGGACGAACGCGATGCCCCTGCCGACCTCGTTCAGGTCCGCGGCCTTCACGATTGCCTCGAGGATCGCGTCGACGCGGTCGGTGCCCACGACGGTGATCAGGATCTCCTTCTCGGGCTCGATCGAGACACCGAAGATCTTCTCCTGCTCGTTGCGCCCGGCTCCGCGGCCGATCAGGACCGTGCCGCCCCGGGCACCGGCCTTCACCGACGCCTCCAGCACCGTGCTTCCCCAGCCCTTGCGCACGACGGTCACGATGACAGACTGCTGTTGCATGTCTAGGTCCTCCTTGGCTGCGCCTTCCGGCGGTACAGGACACCGACGAACGTCAGCGAGATGACCGGTGCCAACGAAATGAGGGCGACCAGTCCCAGGCCATCCACCAGCGGATCATTCCCGGCCTGTGCCGACGAAGCGCCCAACGCCAGGGCCAGCAAGAAGCTGTTGGCGAGGGGGCCGGTCGCGACCCCGCCGGCATCGGCGGCGATCCCGACGAACGACTTGTCGCTGAAGGCAAGAAGCGCCAGCACGATGCCGTAGCCCGGCACCACGATGTAGGCCAACGGAATGCCGTATCGGATCCTCAGCATCCCGAGGGCCACGGAGGCTGCGACACCGACACTGACGGCCGTCAGGACCATGGAGCGCCGGATGGATCCGCTGGAAGCGGTCTCGACCTCGTCTGCCAGCACCCGTACGGAGGGCTCGCCCCAGCAGGTGACGAACCCGAGGATCGCGCCGAACGCCACGATCACCGGAGTGTTCGGCATCGCGGCCAGCGATTCGCCGATCAACCGACCGAAGGGCAGGAACGCGATGCTCACGCCGATCAGGAATAGGAACAATCCTGCCGCGGCGAGGAGCGTTCCGCTCAGGATCCGGTGCACCTCGCCCGCCGGAAGCTTGAGGAACAGGACCTGGAACGCCAGGAACACGACGGCCAGCGGGGTGACGGCCAGCAGCACGCTCAATGCGGTATTGCCGACAAGCTCCAGCAGCCCCAGAACGCTCAAAGCAGCCATCCCAGCAGCAGTAGCATCGCGATCGGGCCGAGCGACGCCAGCCCGAGGAGCCCGAACCCGTCCAGGGCGCCCGCCCCCCTGCCCAGCACCGCGCTCAAGCCGAGTGCCAGTGCGAGCATGACCGGCGAGGTGAGGACGCCGGTCGTCACGCTTCCCGCATCATAGGCCAGTGGCACGACCTGGGGGGACGTGAACAGTGTCAGGACGATCATCAGGATGATGACCGCGCCGAAGACCTTGACGAGCGAGACCCCGTACGCGATCCGAAGGAGCGCCACGGCGGCGGATAGCCCGACACCGGCTGCGATCACGTACACCAGGACCTGGCCCGACAGGCCGTCTGCAGACACCGAGGCGACCTGGGCTGCCAGGATCAGCACGTCGGGCTCCGCGACCGTGGTGACGAACCCCATGGCGAAGGCCACGCCGAGAATGAGCCAGATCGAGCCCTTGCGGGGCAGCTCGGCGCCGATGAAGCGGCCCATCGGCAGGATCCCGTAGTCGATGCCCGCGAACAGCAGCAGCATTCCGAGCACCGCCATGACCGACCCCACCACGAACGGGACGAACTGCAGGGCCGGCGCATCCAGGACCGTGAACTGCCAGATGCAGACGACGCCGATCAACGGCCCGATCGCCTGGAGCACCTCAGGCAGCCTGGAGAGGATCAGCTTCAGCATGGACGGGATTCGTCGGGCGACGCGGAGTCAGGCGATGCCGGCGCATCCGGTGCCGCGCTCCCGGCATGGGACGGGTCGGAACGGCCGCGGTGAAGTATAAGGGACCGCGTCGGTCAGGCGGCCCCTGCGGGCTGCCGAACGAAGGCCCGCGGCCCGCGCCAGCGCGGGAGCAGGCCGTCAGGAGGGCTCAAGGTATGCGATTGCAGTACTCGATCACCTCTTCCGCTGAGAGCTCGTAGCCTTCCCCGGCGACGCAGTTGCCGTCGCGGTCCAGGAGGCGAAAGCCGTTGGGCAGGCCGGCGGTCGCACGGCGGCCGCGCGCTCTCAGCGCGGTCAGGCCGACCTTGAGTGCTTCGCGCCGCGCCTTGTCCTCGAGACGGCGTGGTCGTTCGGTCGACGTGTTCATCGGTGGTCTGAAAAAACGGGAGGAAGCGCGCCCAGGGCGGGCGCACTCCGGCGCGAGGCATCTAACGTGCCTGCGCCCTTTCACGGGGAAGGCGACCGGACCGGGCCCATCCCGAGCCGGCGAGTCGACCGAAACGGAACTCAGCCCAGCGGCCAGTGGCTGCGATGGGGGTAGCCGTCGACGAACCAGCCCTTCAGCAGCGCCGCGTACGAGCGCCGTTCCGGCACGCCCTTGCTGGCGATCAATGGCCGCAGCGCCCGCACCGCCGCCGGCATCCGGTAACACGGAATGCGGGGGAAGACGTGGTGGACCAGGTGGCAGTCACCGGAGTCCGCGAGAAAGAACAGCTTGCCCCAGAAGCCGGTACGGTAGTTGGTCCCGACCGCATAAGGGTTCGAGGGATCGGTATCGGCATGCTCGATGATGATCCGCAGGGTATTGAGCACCGGAGCGAAAAGTGCGAGCGGGACGATATAGCCCATGAACGCACGCATCGGGTCGAACCAGGCGTAGGCGAGCACCGCAATAAGCGTCGCGATGACGAAGTAGCGCTCGAACCGCGCCTGCCGGTGCTCGACGGCGGTGCGCTCGCCGGTGTCGTAATAGCCGCGGCGCCTCGGCGTCGCCCAGCGTCCGGAGCGGACCAGCTTGATCCCGACCAGCGTGCAGAAGGCGAACCGGCGCCAGACCGTGGTGAGATCCTGCTTGTAGGCTTCCGTGTCCTCGGCCGTGCCGATCTTCGCGTGGTGCCGGATATGGGTGCGGCCGTAGCCCGTACCGCTGGAGGTGAGCAGGCCGAAGGCTATCGCGCTGTGCAGCCAGCTCAGGGTGCGGCCCCAGCGCAGCCGATGCACGCACAGGTCGTGCGCCACCAGGCCGTTCAGCGTCAGCAGCCAGGCGATCGCCAGGCTCAAGCCGATCCGCACGGCCCAGGGCAGGTCCGGAAGCCCCACCGCCCAGAAGCAGAGGGCCGCGGCGGCCAGCGGCACGAAGGTCACCAGCAGGTCGAGCGCAAGGTTCTCGGAATGCAGTCGCTTGATCTCGTCGGCGCCGAGAAACGCGCGGCACTCGGCCTGGACCCCGCTCAGTTGGCTGTTGCGGCCGCCCTCGCCGGACGCGGTGTCGGAACTGCCGGCAAAGCCGGACGGGGTATCGGAGGAAGCCGCGGTCCGCGGCGCATTGGAGCCGGCGCTGGAAGCGGCGCCGCCGGGAACGAGTGCGTTCCCGTTCATGAGACGATCCATCGGGTCCCGCAGATTGCGCGGCCAGCAGACCGCGGGCGCATTCTAGCCGCTGGGATCGCCGTCCCCGCGTTCCGCGCATGCAAATACGACAGTCCTGCCGGATCGTCGCCCTGACCGACTCCGCTACCATGCCATCCATGGCGGAACTCTTCCTGGTGCGGCATGCGCAGGCTGCCTTCGGCACCGATGACTATGACCGGCTCACCGAGCTGGGCCACCAGCAGGCCCGCTGGCTGGGGGACTACTTCCGCGACCGGAATGCCGCATTCGATCGGGTCTTCACCGGTACGCTGCGCAGGCACCGGGAGACGCTCGAGGGCATCGTGCTGGGCGGATGTCGCGTCGAGACCGCGCGGGAGGACGGCCGCCTGGACGAATACGATCCGGAGCGACTCGTCCGCGCCCATCTGGCCGCCATCGAGGGTCAGCGCGCAGAACCTCCCGGAGGGGTCGCCCCCAACCCGGAGGACAGCCGCAAGCAGCACTTCCGGCTGCTGCGCGAGGCGCTCACCGCCTGGACCGACGGACGCGTGGACGCGGCCGTGCACCGGCCGTTCACCGAGTTCCAGGAAGGGGCGTACCAGGCCTTCCGCGCGGCCTGCAGCCCGGAGCCGGCGATGCCGGAGCGCGTGCTGATCATCAGCTCGGGCGGTCCGATCGCCTCGATCCTGGCCCATCACCTCGAGATGCCGGCGTCGAGCTTCGTCGCCCTCAACCTCCAGGTCCGCAACAGCGGATTCTGCGAGCTGCGCTTCAACGCAATCGCGGCCCAGGTGGTGAGCTTCAACAACGTGCCTCACCTCGACCAGCCGGCGCGGCGGCGGTTCATCACCTTCTCATGAACCCGCCGAGGGCCGGGGCCGGCTGGCGACTCCCGCTCAGCTCTTCTGCGGCGTGGCGGACGGCTGCACCGTCTCGAGCTGCTGGAGGCCGAGACCCTTGACCGCGGCATCCAGCGCCGGAAGCCCCATCCCGCGCGCCTTGGCACTGACCATCACGCCGTTGGCGAGCACGACGGTGAGCTCGGCGCGCTTGCCGTCCTTCCAGCGCTTCTCCATGAACTTGCGCTTGCCGGCCTGATACGACTTCTCGTACGACGTCTCGGTCTCGCGCTCACCGACCTGCAGGCCGCTGATCATCGCCAGGATGCCCGCGGCTCCGCCGGCATCCAGCACCTCGAGCTCGACGCTTCGACCTTCCTCCCGATAGGTCGCGCGAGCCGTGGAGCCCATGACGCCCATGGCCGAGCCGCCCTGGACCTCGAAGGTCTCCCGCTTCATGCCGTCCAGCGTGTCGGGGAGCCAAGCCTTGAGCGATTCCGCAGGGATCGGCTCGCGGTTGCCGCCGGGCGCGGCGCCGGTGATCGCCGCGACCGCTTCGCTGGCCGCCTTCGAGACCGCTTGCGGATCCTGGTTCTGGCTCGCCTGCTCCGCCTTCCTGGCAGCCGCCTCAAGCTGGCGCCCCATCTCCTCCAGCTTGCCCTGGGTAGTGGTCACCTCGCCTCCCGGCGTTCGGATGGTGATCTCCGCGCCCGAGCCGTCAAGACCTGCGCCGGCGGCACTCCAGGGGTTGGGCATCACTCCGGCCAGCAGCGCGGTCAGGACGACATTGGTGATCAGCGCCGCAATGACGACAACCACCGTATAGCCCATCGCCTTCTCCGGCGGCGACTTCATCAGGATGGGCAGTCCCTTGTAGAGCAGGTAGAGGGAGTACAGCGCGCCGAGCAAGCCGAGCAGCCACGACAGCGCGGGAAGGATGTTGGAGAAGCTTCCGACCAGCGCCCCCGTCATGCTGAATGCGGCCACCGTGAAGCCGCGCACGAAATTTTTCTCGCCCCGGAAGGTTGGCGCCAGCGCCGTGATGATCCAGCCGAGGATGTAGACGGAGACCATGGAGACCACGAGCCCCATCAGCGCGAGCCCCAGCGCCTGCCCGAAACCGTAGCTCACCGCGACCGGCCCCATCCGGTAGCCGAAGAGGACGATGCCGAGAAGCGTCGCAAGCGCCGCGATCCCCGCGAGCGGAAGCAGGTAGGAAAGGTAGAGGTCCTTGACGGTATGAGACTCCCCCTCGATGACCGGCCATTCCGTCGAAGGGCTGAGGAGGATGCGTTTGACGCGCGAGATCAGGTCCATGGTGCTTCCGGGGCAGGTGGTCCCAAGCAGGAACACACCGCGACGGAGCAGCAACCGGCGCAGCGTGCAAGCCGGATTTAACCCTCCCCCACTTCCGGGGTCAACGCCGTCCGCTGCCCGACCGTCGCAATGGCCAGGTGAGCGACAATCAGGGGCCGGATACCGGAACGCTGCATTCCTTCGCCAGATGACAACCCGCTTGCCCCGTCGCCTCGCCTTCCTGGATCTCGAAACCACTGGAACCGATGCCTCCCGGGACCGCATTACCGAGGTCGGCATCGTCTGGATGCAGGACGGGGCGGAAACCGGCGAATGGAGCACCCTCGTGGATCCCGGCGTGGCCATTCCTCCCGCGATCCAGGCGCTCACCGGCATCGACAACGCCATGGTGCGCGGCGCGCCGCCGTTCGAATCCATCGCCGATGACCTGGCCGATCGCCTGCAGGGCTGCGTGCTGGTCGCCCATAACGCGCGGTTCGACTACGGGTTCCTCAAGGCGGGGTTTCGACGCCTCGGCAGGCGCTTCCAGTCCGACGTGCTCTGCACCGTGCGCCTTTCCCGGCAGCTATATCCGGAGTACGGCAGCCACGGGCTCGACGCCCTCGTTGCCCGTCATCGCCTGGGCCATGAAGGACGCCACCGCGCGCTCGGCGACGCCCGGCTGATCGCCCGGTTCTTCGGCCGGGTGCGTGAGGAAGTCGGCATCGAAAGGCTCGAGCAGACCCTGGGCCGCCTCCTCAAGCTACCCGCCAGGCCACCCAACCTTCCCGAAGGCGCTCTCGACGCCATCCCGGACACCCCGGGCGTCTACACCTTCCTTGGCATCAATCGGCAGCCTCTCTACATCGGCAAGGCGCGGAATCTCCGTGACCGGGTCCGCGAGCATTTCCATGCCGACAGCGCCAACAGCACTGACGCCCAGCTTGCCACCGAGATCCACGACATCGAGATCGAGGAGACGCCGGACGAGTTCTGCGCCCTCGTCCGCGAAGTGCAACTCATCCGGCAGCGCTCTCCGTTGCACAACATCGCCCTCCGCCGGAAGGCCTCCACGTGCTTCCTGCAGTTCACCGAGCCGGGCCGGAAACCGGACGTCATACCACTCGATGCCTTCGACCCGCGGGCGGCCGTCGAGCTCTACGGCCCCTTCAGCTCGCGCCAATCCGCCCGCGCAGCGCTCGCCGCCATCGCGCGGGAGCACCGGCTCTGCGACGGCGCCATCGGCCTGTGGACAGGAGACCGCCCCTGCTTCTCCCGCCAGATCGGCCGCTGCCTTGGCCTATGCTGCAACGAGGAGCGCCCCGAAGATCACCATCGCCGCTTGATGGAGGCGATCGCCCCACTGCGCTTCCCAACCTGGCCCTACGACGGCATGGCGCGATACACGGCGACGGACCCCTTGACCGGGAATGCCAAGGTGCTGTGCTTCGAGCACTGGTGCGCAGTGGACGAGACGAACCTGGCACCGCCGGAGTTCCACCCGGAGGTGTTCAGGCTTCTGCGGAACAGGTTGGCGAAGCGGCGGGAAGCGTTTCGGGGGGATGCAGCGACTCGTGTATTGTCTGCATTGAACTACTGATCAAAGCACTTCAGTGCCGCCACCAGCCTCGCGCCGTCGAAAGGCTTGGACAGTAGGGTGGTCCTGGAAGGCAGTAGATGAGCAAGGTTCTCGGCCTCTATCTCCGCCGTAATTAGGACAGCTGGTGCACAGTAGCCAATTACCTCCCGGATCTGCCCTATCGCGTCAATCCCGTTTTCCTCGCTTTGAAGGTGAAAGTCTGCAACGATCGCATGAATCTGTCGTTGAGAAAGAACCTCGTCCGCAAGGATGCAGGAAATGCGCTCACCGCTAACATACACGATGCCCCACGCCTCGAACTGCGTTTCGATTGCAGATCGAACTTGGAAATCATCCTCGATCAAGACCACGCATGCGTCGCGTAGTCCTCGGGCAAGGGAGCCAGTAGATGCCGACCCAAGAATGCGTTCAGTCTGCACCGGCTGACTATCGCACCTGACGTCGGCTATCGACAACGAGAAAGTGGTCCCGTGATTCACTCGGGACCTCAGCTTGATCGAATGCCCTTCCAGGGTTAGGAGTGACTGCTTTACCAGGTACAGCCCAAGTCCGTCCCCGCCATGCCTTCCCTCCTCCACCGCGTTGACTCGGAAGAATGGCTCCCACACCTTCTCGAGAAACTCAGCTTCAATTCCCTTCCCCGTATCGACGACCCGAATCACACAGTGCTTTTCATCATGGAAGCATCCGACCACTATCCCCATCCGCCGCCCGGCCCTAGGCTCCGTGAACTTGACGGCATTTGCCACAAGATTGCATAACGCGCGAAGCAGTACCTGCTCATCGGTCCGAACGAGGATGCTCTCCTTCGGGAATCGCACGTGGAGCTCAATCCCCTTCTTCTCTGCCTCGACCCTGAACAGATCGTCTATTCGGGAGAGCACCGACTCGATTGACACCCACGACTTGTTAACTGGCTCGCGGTCCGCCTGATACCTCGCTGCCATTAAGAGGTGCTCCAGGGTCCCTCCGAGAGCCCGGATCGATTCAAGAACGTGCGATGCTTGGCAACGCACTGCCTGCAACTTCCGTTCATTGAGTTTCTGCACAAGCACTTCAGCGTGGATAGCGGCGGACAACATCGGCTGACGCAAGTCGTGACTAACGGCTGCCATTAATCGCGTCTTCTCAGCCGAGGCCTCCTCCAACGCTCCTGCGCGCAACTCCAGTTGGGCGTGAGCCTCCTCGATCAGCCTACGCTGCAGAAAGAGATGACGCTCCCGAAATTCTATGGATCTCGCGAGTAGAACCCCAAGACCATTTGCGACCAGAAGGTAGATGACCGTTCGAATTGCAGGTTCATGCATGTTGGTAAGGCGCGAACCGAACATCGAGAAGACGCTCCCTATGCTCCCGACTGCCACGGCTACGCCGATTGGCAGCCGACCGAACCCATACAGAACGAGGATCGCTAGAACCGGGACCGGGTTAATCAACGTCTGAGCCGCGTTGTCACGTAGAAGCCTCATCACTGAAACCATTCCAACGATCGCGATACATCCGAACGTCCCAATGAGCGGCGTGTACGCTCGCAGTACGCGCTCAGGGTACCGCAGCACCAACAACGCCATCGCTGCCAAGAGGCTAATCGCTATAACGCGGCGGATAGTGGCAGCTAAGGTAGAGATGCCGTAGGCTATTTCTAATGCGCCGAAGACGATATACACGGCGATGCCAACCATACACGCGGTTCCAACGGCTTGCAGCCCGGCCAAGCGGAAGTCATTCAGGAACTGGCGTTCCATCGAAGCGTCACTAAACGCTTCCGGAAGAGCGCGCCGCCTTACGTGCGTAAGCCAATCCAACGCTGGACGGATTAACAGGCCTCCACCTGCCTCTGGATTCGCATCGGACAGGGTTTCGGTGCTCCTGGCCTCCATCTCCATCGTGATCTCCATGCAAGGCGGCAAGAGGCCTCAGTGGCCTTTGTCCATGGTAGCCGCCCCCTTAGTGGGGCAAAGTTCGCGACAGTGAACGGTAGATTGCGCCTTTTTCGGGGGCAGCCCCACGTTTAGGCTTGATGACCTAGTCCAAAGGACCTACATTCGTGGCTGGCGGGCCCACGCCGATCGCAGGGGTAGAGTGTGCAGAAACGGCTGATTCAGGAGAAGCATCTGAGCAGCGCCCTCCTGCTGCCATATCCCCTCGAAGACGGCTTCGTTCTTTCCGTTAGTTCGAATAGTCTCGCGGAACCGAGTTGCATTCCTGAGTATTTGAATGCAGACGGGAGTGGTCCGAAGCTGAGTAGACGAGTCCGCCTGGGCTGTGTGCGATATCGTCGATTTTCCCGTGCGTCGGATCGAAAGGCCTATAAAGAGCCTTCCTTGGTCAAGCTGACGTCACACACAGCTGTCAGAGAGGAATTGTTCAATGGAGTTTCGGCATCTGGCCGCAGCGCAAGCTGCACCACGCCTTCGTATCCGTATTGCGCGTACTGAAGAACAGATTCAGCAAGCAGTTGCCGTAAGGTATCAAGCGTACGCTGAGAAGCTAAGCGGACTAGCTAGCGATGTCGCGATCAAGGAGGATCTAGACCGGACGCTAAATCCTGTGATCCTCCTCGCCGAGGAGGCTAGCTCCGGCAAAGTTCTAGCGACAGCTCGGCTCAACTCGGGACCGGGTATCCGCGATCTCCTGGCTCAGATCGAGCTCCCTGAGGAGTACTCGGAGGACAGACTGGGTTACTTCTCCCGCATGGCGGCCGTCGGCGACCCTATATCTAAGAAGATCGCGCGGGGCCTGCTTCACAAAGCACTGCTTCAGATCTGCATGGCCAAGCAGATCGATCGGATGCTTCTGCTTGTCGGGTCTGTTCGTAGCAAGTTGTACATGCCCTGGGGCTTCACTCCGGTCTTTGGGAGCGAGACGCGGCCAGAGATGATGCACGGCCGGCCAGTGAATCTCTATCAACTCGAAACCCGAAAGGCCGAGCAGAAAGCTCTTGAGCTCGGTGGACCGCTGCATGAGTTCCTCTTTAAGGTCGCCCACGACGAGATTGAGATTTTTAATAGCCTAAGCAGCATCCCGAGCAGACAGTCTGGTTCGGACGCGGTTCCCCCTCGTCGTACCCTCGAGCTGGTAGAAGCTCTGAGCGCTGGCATTAGTGGACCAATTACCATTTCCCGCGCCAGTTAGGCATGCGCGCGTTGTACCGCCTATCGTGGCGGTCAGCCCGATTGTCCGGTAAGGAGGTGCCGTTTAGCGCTGGGCTCATACGCTAGCGGAGTCGACATCAAGTTCGGTCCGCAGCTTTCATGGCCTTCGGTCGGTTTCGCATCCCCATATCACGCATACTCGGGCCGGCCATCGCTGTGGCCACCGTCTGCTTTGCAGCTTGGATCGCGCTATCGCTCTTGAGTCTTTCGGCATCCTCCCTGCCGTTGAAGGCCTTGGACCTACGACTTGCATCGAAGGCACAGATTCAGTCCTTCCTCAACGCGACGGGCAGCAGCAGCCTCGACACTGAGTTCCATAGCGCTCAGGACAGCGAGGAAGCGACACAAGGGCGAAAGCTGTTCTTGAAACTCCGAATCGCCTTTGAGACGCCACCCGATGAGCGGGTAATCCTAGAGCTGAAGAAGCTGCACCCATCGCAGTGGCAGGTCTGGCTGTCTAACCTGACGCCCTCAGGCGTGAAGTTCTACACGCGCCTTCCATTGGAGAGCGGTACAAGGGGCTCGTTGGTAGATTTGCCGGCAAGCCTTATCCAAGCCGAGGTCGATTTACTCCTTGAGGCGAAAAGCCCGTCGGCGCGCAGACCAAAGATCCGAGCATGGAGCGAATCGGAACTGTCGAAGTCAGAGAACTATGCCCGGTACCTAAACGGATCAGCGATGGGCATCCTGCTGTTCCTGACGGCCTTCGGGACCATCATAGCGATCATTGCGAAAGATAAGACCTTTCTTTATTTCGGAGCTTGGTCGTTCGTTTCATTGCGGACGATCGCCGTCAATGAGGGCTGGGCGACCGGTTGGCTGTTCGATACTCTTAGCGAGAAGACACTCCCGATAGCTCTCGCCGGCTCACTTTCCCTTTACGGCTTGTTCACCGCATTGCTGTTTCGCTCCTTGTTCGAGCGAGAACTACGCTTTAGCCTGAATGGCCGGCTCTTAAACGTAGTTTGCGCAGCGTTCGTTCTGATGGCAGTCCTCGCTCCCTTGTGGGAGTCCCCGTACTACTACCGTACGGTATGGGCCATCTCGGGATTAGCCATGCTACTTGTGGCTTCTTCGTTCCTGTTCTCGCTTGGTTCCTCTAGTTCAAACGTATATCGATGGTACGCCGCGTTCTGGGTCACGATGCTTGCCGGCCTTGGAGGTGAAATCGCGTACACGGCGGGACTCTTTAGAGCGCCCCATGCGCTGCTCAACGTCCAGACCGGGACAGTCGCGAGCGCTATGCTGATGGCGATCACAGTTGCGCAACGGTTCTTGGTCGAAAGAATAGAGCGACAAAGAGCACAGGAGGCGGAGATCCATGCAATGCAGGATCTTGCGAACACTTACGAGTCGATGCCGATCGGCTTGTTTCGTATGGATGAGTCTGGCGCCATCTCGCTCCACAACGCCGCCTTTAGTGAGATGTTTCAGCTTTCCACTTCTGATAAGAAGGCGGATCTCAGGGCGCAATCTCTCTTCGGTGCGGCGGGGTTTGACGCTCTACTGGACCTATATAGAGCTAGCACCGGAGATAGCCGAGCCACCATCATCGTGTGCTGCGACGATGGCTCTGACGCAAGACGTCACCTCCAGTTTACGGCACGACGGGGAGATGGCTGCTTGGAAGGCTCCGTCCAAGACGTAACCGCCCGGGTCACCGCAGAAGCCAGCCTCGCCCGCCTGATTGATCACGACCCGCAGACCAAGGCTCTCAACCAGAGAGGCCTGAACGATGCGGTGAAGCGCGCCATGCAGATGGCCGCCAGCGGAGTGCCGTGCGCGCTGGTCGAGCTCGACATTGACCGGTTCAAGACGCTGAACGACCTTTACGGCCACCTCGTCGGGGATCAGTTGCTCTCGGCCGTTTGCGACCGCTTGATAGTGGCGGCCGGCCCCAACGCCGAGATCGCCCGGATCGGGGACTCGTTCCGGATCGTGCTCTTCCGATGCGATGCGCAGGGCTCGGTTGCCGCGGCGGAGAGGATGCATCGAGCGGTGAGCAACCAACCGCTGGAGGTTGCAGGCCGGATCCTGACGGTCAGCGCCAGCGTCGGAGTGGTGCCCTTCGAACATGGCATGGATGTGCGCGACGTCATCGCCGCGAGCTCGCAGGCCTGCGCGGAGGCGAAGTCACGCGGCCGCAACCGGGTGGTCCACATGGCGCGCCAGGACATGGCGCTTCGCGGCTACCTGGAGGAGCTGAAGGTCCAGGAGAACCTGCAGGACAAGCTGAACTCGCAGCGTTTCTACCTGGAGTTCCAGCCGATCGTCTCGTTCCGCTCCGCATTCGAGACGCTCAACTACGAGGTGCTGGTCCGGATGCGTGGTGAGGACGGCGCGACGATCTCGCCCGGCCGATTCATCCCGGCGGCCGAGCGCAACGGCCAGATGTCGCTGATCGACCGCTGGGTGCTCCTGAAGACGCTGCATTGGCTCCAGGACCACCCGCATCACCTCAAGCGCCTGGACTACGCCACGATCAACCTCAGCGGCGCCTCGTTGAACGACGCGCGCTTCGTCGACAACATCTTCGCGATGATGTCGGAGTTCCCCGGCGTCTTGAGCAAGCTCTGCTTCGAGATCACGGAGACGGTGGCGCTGGCCGACCGGCGCGCGACCCGGCGCTTCTCGGAGCGGCTGCACTCGATGGGCGGCCGGATCGCCCTCGATGACTTCGGCGCCGGCTATACCTCCTTCACGTACCTGCGCGAGATCGAGGCGGACATCATCAAGATCGACGGCAGCTTCGTGCGGGACATCAACCAGAATCCGGCCAACTTCGCCATCACGCGGATGATCGTCGAGCTCTCGCATGAGCTGGGCAAGCGCTGCGTAGCCGAGTGGGCTGAGCACCCCGACGTCATCGCCACGCTGATGCAGCTCGGCGTCGACTTCGGCCAGGGCTACGCGCTGGCCCGCCCGATGGCGCCGGAGGCGCTCATCTTTGCGGGCAGCAGCGGCGACCTGGTCACGCAACCCAACGTGCGTGCGCTCCTCAAGGGAACGATCTCGCCGGAGCAGGTGGCGGCGGGGACGGCCTGGAGCGCGGGCCAGCCGGCCCTCTTCTGACCCGCCGCGGCGCTCCGCCGAACACCTTGCCGGACCGACGGCCGCTGGCCGGACGGTATCATCGCCCACCTGGGCAGCGCCACAAGCCCGCCCCGGCCGCGGGCGCCTGGCTCTGCCCTGAACGACACCCAGGGGCGACATGCAGCAGCAATCAGAGAACGTCGCGACAGCGGCTCCGGCAAGTCTCGTCATCCTCGTCGCGGATTGGCAGCCCGACGGTAAGGACCCGGCGCGCTCGGACGCGCTTCTCGAACGGATCGCGGCCCGGAAGGTCGCTCATGCACGCCTGCCCGTGACCGCTGACGGCCGCCTCGGCGGCGATGCCTCCGGGATGCTTTCCGCGTGCACGCTGCTGCTGGACCTGCTACCCGAAGGAGAAGGGGCCAAGCGCGCAGCCCTGATTGCGGCAGCCCCTCTGCTTCCCGCCGCAGCGGTGATGTTGACCCTCGCGGACTATCGCCCGATCGGGCCGAGGTCCGCGGCGTCGTCGCGCCCTGATCGCTTCCTCGGGCTCGTGACGGGCAGCGATGCCGGATCCGACGGCACGCTGGTGGAGATCGTGGCTCCTGCAGGCGTCGCCCCGGAGGCGCTTGCGACGACGCAGCGCTTTGCGGCCTCAATCGGCCTGCGTGGCCTGGCAGTTGGGGACTCGCCGGGATTCTTCGTCCAACGAGTCGCCGCCGCCTACCTGAACGAAGCGATGGCCCTGCTGGGCGACGGCGTTCCCGCGGCGAAGATCGAGGAAGCTTCGCTCGCCGCCGGCATGCGACGCCCTCCCCTTGCGATGCTCGACGAGCAGTCGTTGAAGCGGACCGACGAGCTGCTCCACGAGGAGCTGCATGAGCTCGAGGCCGCTGCCGGCGGTCATCACCATGGACATGGTCACGGCCACGAGCACGACCACGGGCACGACCACGGGCATCGCGATGGACAGGGGCATGACCATGGGCACGACCATGGGCATGCGCATGGGCATGACCATCATCACGACCACGACCACGACCACGACCACGGACACGCGCACGACCATGGCCACGACCGCGATCATCGCCATGGGCAGGCCAAGGAACACAGCCATGCTCCAAGTCTGGGCGCTACCGCCAAGGCCCACGATCGGCCCCCTGCAGGCGCTGCCGCATCCACGACGAGCGCCGCTGCGCATGCGCACAAGCACGCGCACAAGGTGAAGAGCCGGCGGATGCCGGAATCCGCGGTCTACGTCATGGAGAAGATGGCGCACGGCTTTCGTCGCATGGGCAAGGCGGCGGGCGCCGGCTTCTACGAGTACGAGGACGACGGCACGGCTTCGTTGTGGTCGGGCCTGAAGGCGTTCGAGCGGCGCTCGGTGAAGATTCCCGACGAGGACGTGCGGGACCGACTGCTCCACATCCAGGCGGTCGAGACGATACGCTGCCGGGAGGAAGGGGTGATCGCCTCGCTGTCGGAGGCGGACTCGGCGGCAGTCGACGGATGGGGTTTTCCTGCCGCGGCGCGCGGTCCGGCCGGATGGATCGAGGCGACCGGCATCGCTGCCTTCGTCGGCCGCAGCCGGGAGCTCGCGCAGCGCTACGGGGAACGCTTCGAGCCACCGCCCGGCCTGGGACGGCTCGCCGACGCCGGCGCGACGTCGCTCGGCGAGGGCGAAGCGCTGTCCGCCGCCGAACAAGGCTGATGGTCCGCCCTTCGAAGCTGCTTCATCGGCAGCAGGAGCCTGTCGCCACGCGCAGCGCGGCGACGATCCTGCTCCTGCGCGACACGGACGAAGGCTACGAGGTGCTCATGACGCGTCGCTCGTCGCAGGCGAGCTTCGCGCCCGGCGCGTTCGTCTTTCCGGGGGGCGTGGTGGACGCCGGGGACGGCTCGCCGCGGGCCGAGCGGCTGTCGCGGGCGCGCCCGACGCAGACCGCGGAGCATCGGCGCTACGCGGTGGCTGCGATCCGCGAGGCCTTCGAGGAGCTGGGCGTTCTGCTCGTCGGCGAGGGATACGATCGCGCCGCCGGAATGAACCGCGCGCACGACGCCGACTTCCTGGGACAGATCGAGGCACGGAACCTGACCCTGGCGGTGGACCGGATCTGGTGGCTTGCGCACTGGGTGACGGACCGCGACATCCCGAAGCGCTTCGACGCCCGCTTCCTGGTCGCGCGGATGCCGCCCGGGCAGGTGCCGGTGGCGGACAACAGCGAGCAGTTCGAGCCGGTGTGGATCGCACCGCAGGAGGCGCTGCGTCGCCACGAAGCCGGTGAATTCGACATGGTCTTCCCGACGATCCGCACGCTGCGCCGGATGTCACGATGGCGACGGGTGGACGAGGTGCTCGCCGCCTGCCGCGACGAGGGGCCGCTCTGGATCTCCTGCCCGCGGGCCGGCTACCTCGCCGGCTCGATCGAGCGCTTCTCGGAGGACGAGCCGCCATTCGGCGAGCTGGCGTTGACCTCGCCCGACGGCCAGGTGGTCCACCACCTCGACTGGCAGTCGGAGCGGCCGGTGCGCCTGCTCAAGGACCTCTGGCGCCTCACCGCGCCCAATCCCGGACGCATGACCGGCCCGGGAACGAACACCTACATCCTCGGCAACGACGATGCCGGCTACATCGTGATCGATCCGGGCCCGCCGATCCCGGCGCATGTCGACCGGATCGCCGCCCGGGTGCGTGACCGGCTGCGGCTGATCCTGTGCACCCATTCGCATCCGGATCACTCGCCGGCCGCCCCGCTGTTGCAGCGCCTTGCACCGGCACCGGTCCTCGGCATCCCCTCGGCCGCCACCGCGCGCGAGGATTCGTTCTTTCGTCCCGACGAGGTGATCGAGGATGGCCGCACCCTGACGCTGGGCGACATGACGCTGCGCGCATTGGCCACGCCCGGGCATGCGGCCAATCACGTCTGCTTCCACCTGCCGGAGGATCGGCTCCTCTTCAGCGGCGACCATGTGCTGAACGGATCGACCACCATCGTCAATCCTCCCGACGGCAACATGCTGGACTATCTGCGGTCGCTCGACCGCCTGGCGGCCCTGGACGCGGACTTCATCCTGCCGGCGCACGGCCATGTGCTGGGCGACGCCGGCGGCGCGATCCGCCGGCTGAAGTCGCACCGCCTGATGCGGGAGGCGAAGGTGCTGCGCGCGGTGGTGGAGCGGCCCGGGAGCAGCCTCGAGGAGCTGGTGGCGACCGCCTACGACGACACCCCGGTGCAGGCGCACGGGATCGCGACGCGATCCCTGCTCGCGCACCTGGAGAAGCTGATGGCCGAGGGACAGGTCGCGCCGCTCGGCCGGGGCTGGCAGGCGCTCGGCGTGACGACCTGAGTCGTCACTCGGCGCCTGTGCCGGTCAGGCGATGGGTGTGACCGGCACCTCGATCTGGGCATCCGAGGCGGCCGCCTTCATCGACAGGCGCAGCCGCCCCTTGTCGTCGGCCTCGATCACCTTGACCCGCACGGTCTGGCCTTCCTTGACGTAGTCCTCGACGCGATTGACACGCTCGTTCGCGATCTGGGAGACGTGCAGCAGGCCGTCGCGACCCGGCAGCACCTGGACGATGGCGCCAAACTCCAGGATCTTGAGGACGGTGCCGTCGTAGGTCTTGCCCATCTCGACTTCCGCGGTGAGGTCGGAGATGCGCTTCTGCGCGCGCCGCGCAGCCTCGGCATCCACCGCCGCGATGGTGATGCTGCCGTCGTCCTGGATGTCGATCGTGGTGCCGGTTTCCTCGGTGATGGCGCGGATGGTGGCACCCCCCTTGCCGATCACGTCGCGGATGCGCTCCGGGTTGATCTTCATCTGGTACATCCGCGGCGCGAAGTCCGAAAGCTCGGCGCGCGCGGCCGGAATCGCCTGGTGCATCGCCTCCAGGATGTGGAGGCGGGCCTCGCGCGCCTGAGCGAGCGCGACCTGCATGATCTCCTTGGTGATGCCCTGGATCTTGATGTCCATCTGCAGGGCGGTCACGCCGACGTCGGTGCCGGCCACCTTGAAGTCCATGTCACCCAGGTGGTCCTCGTCACCGAGGATGTCGGTGAGGACGGCGAACTTGTTGCCTTCCTTGATGAGCCCCATCGCCACGCCGGCCACGTGCTGCTTGATCGGAACGCCCGCATCCATGAGCGCGAGGCAGCCGCCGCAGACGGAGGCCATCGACGAAGAGCCGTTGGACTCCAAAATCTCGGAAACCAGCCGGATGGAATACGCGAACTCGTCCGCGGGCGGCACCAGCGCCGCGATGGCCCGCTTCGCGAGGCGGCCGTGGCCCACTTCGCGACGCTTGGGCGTGCCGATGCGGCCGGTTTCGCCCGTGGCGAAAGGCGGCATGTTGTATTGCATCATGAAGCGCTCGCGATACTCGCCGGTGATCGCGTCGATGATCTGCTCGTCGCGCGCGGTGCCGAGGGTGGCGACCACGAGCGCCTGCGTCTCGCCGCGTGTGAACAGCGCGCTGCCGTGCGCACGCGGCAGCACGCCGGTGCGGATGGCGATCGGTCGCACGGTGCGGGTGTCGCGGCCGTCGATGCGAGATTCGCCGGACAGGATGCGGCCGCGCACGATCTTCGACTGCATGTCGTACAGGATGTCGCCCACCTCGCCGGCGTCCGGCCCTGGCTGCCCTGCCGCCTCGGCCTCCTCCACCAGCTTGGCCATCACCTCCGTCTCGACCGCCTTGATCTTCTGCTGGCGATCCTGCTTGACGCGGGTCTTGTAGGCTTCCTGGAAGCCGTCCGACGCGAGCGCCTCGATGCGGGCGATCAGCTGCTCGTTCTTCTGCGGCGCCTTCCAATCCCACTCGGGCTTGCCGCCGGCCTCGACCAGGTCCTCGATCGCCTCGATCGCGACCTGCATCTGCTCGTGGCCGTAGACGACTGCGCCGAGCATCGCTTCTTCCGAGAGCTGGTCGGCCTCGGACTCCACCATGAGGACGGCGGTGCTGGTGCCGGCCACGACCAGGTTGAGCTTGGACTGCTCGAGCTGCGATGCCGTCGGGTTGAGCACGTACTGGCCGTCCACATGGGCGACCCGGGCCGCGCCGATCGGGCCCGCGAACGGCACGCCGGAGATCGAGAGCGCCGCGGAAGCGCCGATCATCGCCGGAATGTCGGAATCGATCTCGGGATCGCTCGAGAGCACCGTCAGCACGATCTGGACTTCGTTCATGAAGCCCTCGGGAAAGAGCGGACGGATCGGACGGTCGATCAGCCGCGCGGTCAGGGTCTCCTTCTCGGTGGGGCGACCCTCACGCTTGAAGAAGCCGCCGGGAATGCGTCCGGCCGCGTAGAACTTCTCGAAGTAATCGACCGTCAGGGGAAAGAAGGACTGGCCCGGCTTGGGGTTGCGGGCCGCGACCACGGTGGCCAGCACCATGGTGTCGCCCATGGAGACCATCACCGAACCACCGGCCTGGCGGGCAATCTCGCCGGTCTCGATGGTGACGGAGTGCTGGCCCCACTGGAACGTCTTCTTGGCAATCTCGAACATGTTGTGGCTTTCCTTGCGCTAGGAGGCTGTCGGGGGGGCTGGAGGGACGGCGGTCCGACGCCCCGGTACGCCTGCATGGCAGAAATGCCCGCACGGAGCGGGCATCTGGGATCTGGCGTGGCGGATCACTTACGCAGGCCAAGACGCTCGATGAGCGACTTGTATGCCTCCGGGCTGCGGCCCTTCAAGTAGTCCAGCAGCTTGCGTCGACGACTCACCATCCGGAGCAGGCCACGCCGGGAGTGGTGGTCCTTGGCATGCTCCTTGAAGTGATTGGTCAGCTCGTTGATGCGGGTGGTAAGCAGCGCTACCTGAACTTCCGGCGAACCGGTATCGTTGGCGGCGCGTTGGTATTCGGCGACGACTTTCGCCTTGGCGTCTGCAGCTAGTGCCATGACATTCCTTAAGGATACAAGGATTGGACTTGCGGTCTCGCCTGGCATTGCGGACCGTGCTCGGGTAGAAACGGGGGAAAGCGGGGATTATACCTCTGCGGGCTTCACCCACGCTATCGGGCGACCTCCGGCATCCCCGCGGGCGCGACCGCCGGATCCGGCCGTTCACCGATCGCCGCGACCGCGATGCCGGCGAGCAGCACCGCGAAGGCGGCGAGCTGGCCGGGAGACGGGATCTCGCCGAGCAGCACCGCGGCAAGCACCGCCGACCCCACCGGCTCGCCCAGGATGGACAGCGCGACGAAGGTGGGCGACAGCCGCCGCAGCGCCCAGTTGAAGGCGGTGTGCCCGACCAGCTGCGGCCCGACGGCGAGGCCGGCCAGTGCCGCCCAGCCGGCCGTCGGGTAGCCGTGCAGGGGTGCGCCGGCGGCCACCGCCACGGCCATCAGCACCAGCCCGGCCGCAGCGTAGACCAGGCCGACATAGCCGAGCAGGCTGAGGCGTGATGCGAGTCGACGGCCGGCAAGCAGATAGGCGCTCACGCCAAGCGCGCCGGCCAGCGCCAGCCCGTTGCCGAGCAGGGGCTGGCGTCCCGGATCCGCGCCCTGCCCCGCGTCAACCGCGAGGATGAGCAGGCAGCCGGCGAGGCTCACGGCGATGCCCACCATCGTCATCCGCGCGAGCCGCTCCCGGAAGATGAAGACGGTTGCAAGGCCGACCCAGATCGGATTGGTCGTGACCAGCGCGGCGCTCGAGGCGACCGAGGTGTACTCCAGCGACGTGATCCAGGTGACGAAGTGCGCGGACAGGAAGATCCCCGCGAGGCCGGCCAGCCGGAGGTCACGCGCCCCGAGACCGCCCAGCTCCCGACGACGCAGCGCCGCGGCGAGCGCCGCGACGACGCCACCGGCGAGGGCCATCCGCCAGGCGGCGATCGCGAGCGATTCGACGCCGGCCTGCTGGGCGTAGCGTACGAGAATGGACGACGAGCTGGCGGCGAGCACGCCCACCAGCAACACCAAGAACGGAACCGCCCGGGCCAGGAGCCGCTCCGCTCAGCCCGGGCCGGCGCCGGCCGGGGCGCACCGCGCACGCGGGCGCACAGGGCTCATGCCTTGGGCAGCGTCACGCCCATCTGCCCCTGGTACTTCCCGCCGCGGTCCCGGTAGGAGGTCTCGCAGACCTCGTCGGACTCGAAGAAGAGCACCTGGGCACAACCCTCGCCGGCATAGATCTTGGCCGGCAGCGGCGTCGTGTTGGAGAACTCCAGCGTGACGTATCCCTCCCACTCGGGCTCGAACGGCGTCACGTTCACGATGATCCCGCAACGGGCATAGGTGGACTTGCCCAGGCAGATGGTCAGCACATTGCGCGGGATGCGGAAGTACTCCATCGTGCGGGCAAGCGCGAAGGAGTTGGGCGGAATGATGCAGACGTCGCCCTTGAAGTCGACGAAGGACTTCTCGTCGAAGTTCTTCGGGTCGACGATCGTGCTGTTGATGTTTGTGAAGATCTTGAACTCGTCGGCGCAGCGGATGTCGTAGCCGTAGCTCGAGGTGCCGAAGGACACAACGCGGCGGCCGTCCACCGAGCGGACCTGCCCGGCCTCGAAGGGCTCGATCATGCCGTGGTCCCGCGCCATGCGGCGGATCCACCTGTCCGCCTTGATGGTCACGTGTTCTGCACCACGATGGCCGGGAACTTGTGCGACATGTCGCGCGCCTTGTCGGCGATGCGCACCGCCACCTTGCGGGCGATCTCGCGGTAGCGCGCCGCCAGCTCGCCGTCCGGATCGGCCACCACCGTCGGACGGCCCGAATCCGCCTGCTCGCGGATGCGGATATCCAGCGGCAGGCCGCCAAGGTATTCGACGTCGTACTCCTTGGCCATGCGCTCGCCGCCGCCGGCGCCGAAGATGTGCTCCGTGTGGCCGCAGTTGGAGCAGGTGTGCATCGCCATGTTCTCGACGATGCCGAGGATGGGGATGCCGACCTTCTCGAACATCCGCAGTCCCTTGCGCGCATCCAGCAGCGCGATGTCCTGGGGCGTGGTCACGATGACCGCGCCGGTCACCGGGATCTTCTGGGAAAGGGTGAGGTGGATGTCGCCGGTGCCGGGCGGCATGTCGATCACCAGGTAGTCCAGGTCGCGCCAGTTGGTCTCGCGCAGGAGCTGCTCCAGCGCCTGGGTGACCATCGGCCCGCGCCAGACCATCGGCGTGTCGAGATCGATCAGGAAGCCGATCGAGATCGCCTGCACCCCGTGGCCCTGCATCGGCTCCAGGGTCTTGCCGTCGGGGCTCTCCGGACGCCCGGAGATGCCGAGCATGGTGGGTTGCGACGGCCCGTAGATGTCGGCATCCAGCATGCCGACGTTCGCGCCCTCGGCCGCCAGCGCGAGCGCAAGGTTGGCCGCGGTGGTGCTCTTGCCTACCCCGCCCTTGCCGGAAGCCACCGCGATGATGTTGCGCACGTTCGGCAGCAGCTTCACGCCGCGCTGGACGCTGTGCGACTGGATCTTCTGGTAGACGTTGACGCTCACGTTGGCCACGCCCGGCAGCTCGCGCAGGGCGGCGATGACCCGGCGCCGGATCGGATCGATCTGGCTGCGCGCGGGATAGCCGAGCTCGACGTCCACGGCGACGTCGCCGCCCTCCACCCGGATGTTGCGGGCAGACTTGCTGGAGACGAGGTCCCGGCCAGTGTTCGGGTCGACGATGGCCTCGAGCGCTGCGGACACGTCCTGGACGGTCGCTGTCATGGTGCGAAATTCCTGTTGCTTCCTCGAGCAGCCAGTCTATCCGAAACGGCAACGGAGCCCGCGTTGACGCCGGTTCCCCGCGCGCGACTTGGTACACTGCGGGATACGCGAACCGCCGCCACCGGCCACCGAATACGCCGCTCCGTCCACCCTCCGATGACCACCCCCCGGCCAGGCTCCGTGAAGAAGCGCCTCTTCGTGACCACCGCGCTTCCGTATGCCAACGGCTCGTTCCACATCGGCCACATCATGGAGTACATCCAGGCCGACATCTGGGTGCGGTTCCAGCGGCTGCTCGGCCAGGAGGTGCATTTCGTCTGCGCGGACGACGCCCACGGCGCGCCGATCATGCTCAAGGCCGAGAGCGAGGGGATCACGCCGGCAGAGCTGGTCGCGAGGATCGCGGCGGAACGGCCGCGCTACCTCCAGGGCTACCACATCAGCTTCGATCACTGGCATTCCACCGAATCGCCGGAGAACACCGAGCTGTCGCAGGGAATCTATCGCCGGCTCAAGGCCGCGGGCCTGATCGCCGCCCGCACGATCGAGCAGTTCTTCGATCCGGTGAAGTCGATGTTCCTGCCGGACCGCTACATCAAGGGCGAGTGCCCGACCTGCCATTCCCGAGACCAGTTCGGAGACGCCTGCGAAGTCTGCGGCAGCGTCTACGCGCCGACGGACCTGATCGAGCCGTACTCGACGATCTCGGGCGCCGCGCCGGTGCTGCGCAGCTCGGAGCACTTCTTCTTCCGTCTCTCGGACCCGCGCTGCCGCAGCTTCCTGCACGAGTGGATCGACAGCGGCGCGCTGCAGCCGGAGGTGGCCAACAAGGCGCGCGAATGGCTGGGCGGCACGGGTGAGGCCGGCGGCGCGGCCACGGACACGCTCGCCGACTGGGACATCTCCCGCGACGAGCCGTACTTCGGCATCCCGATCCCGGACGCCCCGGGGAAGTATTTCTACGTCTGGCTGGACGCTCCGGTCGGCTACCTCGCCTCGCTCAAGGCCCACAGCCGGCGCATCGGGATGGATTTCGACGCCCTGGTCGCCCCGGGCAACGAACCGGCGGCCGACGGACGGGTGCGCGAGCAGGTGCACTTCATCGGCAAGGACATCATCTACTTCCACACGCTGTTCTGGCCGGCGATGCTGCGCTTCTCCGGCTTCAAGGTGCCGGACCACGTCTTCGTCCACGGCTTTCTCACCGTTTCCGGCGAGAAGATGTCCAAGTCCCGGGGCACCGGCCTGTCGCCGCTCGCCTACCTGGAGCTCGGGATGAATCCGGAGTGGCTGCGCTACTACCTCGCGGCCAAGCTGAACGGGCGGGTGGAGGACGTGGACTTCAATCCGGACGACTTCGTCGCCCGGGTGAACAGCGACCTGGTGGGCAAGCTGGTAAACATCGCGAGCCGCTGCGCCGGCTTCATCGGCAAGCGCTTCGACGGCGCCCTGGCCGCCCCGGACCCGTCCACCCTGGCGTCGTTCGCGAGCGGCTGGTCGGGCGCCGACACGGTCGCCTCGCTCTACGAGGCTCGCGAGTTCGGCAAGGCGATGCGGGAGGTGATGGCCTTCGCCGACCGGGTCAACCAGTTCATCGACACCGAGAAGCCGTGGGAGCTGGCCAAGGATCCTGCCCAGGCCGGGCGCCTGCACCGGGTGTGCTCGGACGCGCTGCGCGCCTTCCGCGACCTTGTGATCCTGCTCGCGCCGGTGCTTCCGGCCACGACCGCGAAGGCCGCCGACTTCCTCGGGATCGACGCGACCCGCTGGGCCGAGCTGGAGAACCCCCTGCCCGCGGGCCATCGCATCAAGCCCTACAAGCATCTGCTGCAGCGGGTGGATCCGAAGCAGCTCGACGCCCTCTTCGGCATCGGACAGGAGCCTGCGGCGACGGCATCCGGCCAGGCGGCCGGCGACGCGAAGGCTGCGGCCAGGGCAAGGCCGGCCGGCCAGGCGGGCGGGGAAGTCCCGGCGCGCGACAAGGGCGGTGTCGCAACCGGCGAATCCGCCGGGCCGATCACCATCGACGATTTCGCCCGCGTCGCCCTGCGCGTGGCCCGGATCGCCTCGGCCGAGCGCGTGGAAGGCTCGACCAAGCTGCTCAGGCTGACGCTCGATGTCGGGGAGGCGAAGCCGCGGCAGGTGTTCGCCGGCATCGCCGCGCACTATGACCCGGCGACCCTGGTCGGCAAGCTGACCGTGATGGTCGCGAATCTCGCGCCGCGCAAGATGAAGTTCGGCGTCTCCGAGGGCATGGTGCTGGCCGCGTCCGGGGCGGACGACGGCGGAGGCATCTTCCTGCTCGAACCCCATGCCGGCGCCACCCCCGGCATGGTGGTGAGGTAGCGGCACGCAGGCACCGTGAAGCTCGGGGACTTCCGCTTCCGTCCGGCGCTTCTCGATTCGCTGAAGGGCTATCGGCGAACCGACTTCACCGCCGACCTGGGCGCCGGCCTGACGGTGGCCTGCGTGGCGATGCCGCTCGCGATGGCCTTCGGGATCGCCTCGGGGGTCAAGCCCGAGCAGGGCCTGATCACCGCGGTCATCGGCGGCGCGATCGTCGCGCTGCTCGGCGGCTCGCGGGTCCAGATCGCGGGCCCGGCGGGCGCCTTCGTCGCGCTGCTCTATGCCGTCGTCGAGCGCTACGGCATCGCGAACCTGCTGATCGCGACGATGCTGGCCGGCGTGATCCTGATGGCAATGGGCGCGTTCCGCCTCGGCCAGCTGGTGCGGTTCGTGCCGGTCCCGATCGTCATCGGGTTCACCAACGGCATCGCGATCGTGATCGCGATGTCCCAGGTGAAGGACCTGCTCGGCCTGGACATCGCGGAGATGCCGGCCAACTTCTTCTCCCAGATCGCGACGCTGAACCAGCATCTGCACACCGTCAACTGGTGGGCGGTCGGCCTGGCCGTTGCCGGGCTGCTGGTGCTGGTGCTCTGGCCGAAGGCCGCGGGCAGCAAGCCGGTCACCCGCCGTGAAGCCATCATGGATGGCGAGCCGGCCACGGAGACGCTGCGCGACCTGCCGGAGGCCGGGACGGCAACGACGCCGGAAGCGCCTGTAGCGGCGGCGGCCCGGGCAGCCGCCGCGGCGCCTCCGGCGAGTCCTGGCACGGCGACCGCTGCGACGGATGCGACCGGTGCGCCCGGTCGGCGCGGTGCGGCGCTGATGGCGGTGCTCCGAGCGGTGCCGGGCCCGCTGGTCGTGCTGATCTTCGGCACGTTGGTGGTCTGGGCGTTCGGGCTGCCGGTGGAGACCATCGGCACCCGGTTCGGCGGCATCCCGCGGGAGCTGCCGGCGGTCCAGCTGCCGGCCTTCGACTGGCAGACCGCGCAGAACCTGGTCGCGCCCACCCTTTCGATCGCCTTCCTCGGCGCGATCGAGTCGCTGCTCTGCGCCCGGGTGGCCGACGGCATCCTGGGCGATCGCCACGACCCCAACCAGGAGCTGATGGCGCAGGGCGCGGCCAACTTCGTCGCGCCGCTGTTCGGCGGCATCGCCGTGACCGGCACGATCGCCCGCACGGTCACCAACGTCCGCAGCGGCGCGCGCACGCCGGTCGCCGGCCTGGTGCACTCGGTCGCGCTGCTCGCGTTCATGCTCCTGCTCGCGCCGATGGCGACCTACATCCCGATGGCGGTGCTCGCCGCCATCCTGCTCTTCGTCGCCTGGAACATGGGCGAATGGCGCGCCTTCGCGCACCTGCGCCACTTCTCGAACAACTACCGGCTGGTGCTGGTCGCGACCTTCCTGCTGACCGTCGTGTTCGACCTGACCGTCGCCGTGCAGGTGGGGCTCGTGCTCGCGAGCCTGCTGTTCATCACCCGCGTGTCGTCGCTAACCCGCATCGAGCGGGTGCGGCTGCCCGGGGATCTCGCCAACCTGCCGGACGGCCGCACGGTTGGCGCTTGGCGAGTCTTCGGATCGCTCTTCTTCGGGTCGGTCGGCAAGCTGGACGCCCTGCTGAACCCGGCCGAGACGCTGCCGAACATCGTCATCCTGGAGATGCACCAGGTGATCAACGTGGACACCACCGGGCTGGACGCGCTCAAGGGCCTGCACCGGCACCTGGAGCGGCTCGGCGGGCGGCTGGTGCTCGCCGAACTCAACCCGCAACCGGCCTCGCTCCTGCGGCGCTCCGGCTTTCTCGGCGACCTGGGACCGGACAGCGTGTTCGATCGGCTGGACGACGCCTACGAGCATCTCCGCGGCCCGGCATAACGGCCTCGGAGCTTGATCGGCCCGGTGCTGCCGGCGCCGGTCGAGCCCGCGCCTGCCGGCCTCAGCGCGGGGCCAGCGCCTGGAGGAATACCCGGACCCGGGCCGGCAGCCGCTGGCGGCCCGGAAGGAGCGCGTACATCCGCAGCGGATCGCAGTCGAAGTCCGGCAGCAGCCGGACCAGGCGTCCGGCCGCGACCGCGGCATCGCAGTAGGTGGCCGTGATCCGCGCCACGCCGAGCCCGGCGAGCGCCGCCTGCAGGCGCAGCGCGGCATTCGGGCTGCGCATCCGCGGCGCGAGGGGAACGGTGATGGAGGTCCCCTGTCCGTCGTGGAAGAGCCACTCGGCATCGTCCCGGGATGCGATCGCCGGCAGCAGCGCGAGATCGGTCGGCGTCTTCGGCTCGCCGTGGCGCGCGACCAGTCCCGGCGCGGCGAAGATGCCGCGCTGCAGGCAGAAGATGCGACGCGCCACCAGGCCCGAGTCCGGCAGCACCGAATCCAGCGCGGTGAAGACGATGTCGTAGCGCTCGGCCACCAGATCGACCCGGTCGTAGTGCATGTCGATGTCGATCTCGAGCGCCGGATAGCGGCCGAGCAGGTCGCTCACGACCGGCCCCAGGTGATGGGCCGCGAACTCGTAGGGGGCCGCCATCCGCAGGCGGCCGCCCACGGTGCGGGCCGAGGCGGCCGATTCGTCCCGCAGCGCCCGCAGGCGTTCGAAGACCGGTGCCGCCTTGCGGTACAGATCCTCGCCCTGGACGGTCAGCCGGACGCGGCGGGTCGTGCGCTCGAGCAGGCGGCTGTCCAGCGCCGCTTCCAGGCGGGCAACCGCCGCGCTGACCCGGGACTTGGGCCATTGAAGCGCGCGCGCGGCGGCGGTGAAGCCGCCTTCGCGGACGACGTGACAGAAGGCGTCGAAGTCATCCCAGTTCATGGACCCGGACGGGGTGCTCCTGCGCAGCCGCGGCGCGCGGCGGCGGCGCGTCGTCCGGCAAACGCTCCGCGGCGATCAGCTCGTCCATGATCCGCCGGAAGTGGGTGAGCGGTCCATCCGAGGCGATCGGCACCATGCGGAATTCCGGGTCGGCATCGAGGGTGCGCTGTTGCGCCTCGATGATCGCCTTGTCCTCCATGAAGCCTTCGACCAGGCTCGCATGCAGCGAACGCGAGACGTTCGAGTCGTCGCCCTCGAAGTCGTTCAGGTAGCTCCAGAAGAAGTGCGTGGTGCGGCGGGTCTCCGGCGTGAGGAACTGGCAGTTCCGGTACTGGCGCGCGCCCTGCAGGTTGCCCTGCTCCGCGCCGCTGCCGGCCGGCGAGAACAGCGTCTCCAGGAAGAAGATGCCGGGCACCTGCATGTGGCCGATGTTGCGCCGGTCCACCGGGGCGTCCTTCTCCGGGATCACCTTGCGATGGAACGGCGGCGGCGCGCTGTTCATGTGCCAGCGCTCCACGCGGAAGCCGCGCGGCAGGCGCTCAACTGCCACCGGCTTGGTCTTGTAGGCGTATTCCTCGGACCCGCCGAGCGTCTTCGTATGGACGAACGCGAGATGCGCGAAATCGCTCAGGTTGTCGACGATGAGCAGATAGTTGGAGTCGTAGTGCAGGTAGTCGGGGATGCCCTTCCAGCGCGGATCGCGCAGATACGGAAAGTCGACGATCAGGTCCGGGTCCGCCTTCGCGGGATCCCCCATCCAGATCCACACCAGGTGATCCCGTTCCACCACCGGATAGCTCTGCACCGCCACCTTCGGCGGCACCTTGTCCTGCCCGGGGATCTGGATGCAGCGGCCGGTGGGATCGAACTTGAGGCCGTGGTACATGCAGCGGATGCAGTCGCCCTCGCGCCGGCCCATCGACAGCAGCGCGCCGCGGTGGCAGCAGCGGTCCCGCAGCGCCACCACCCGGCCGCTCTCGCCCTTGTAGAGCAGGATGCCCTCTTCCATGATCGTCCGGGGCAGCAGCCTGCCGTCGATCAACTCGTGATCCCAGGCGGCCACGTACCAGCAGTTCCTGAGGAACATCGCTCCCACCTCCATGTCGGTGACTCGCGGGTCGGCCCGCCCGCCCATGTTAGGAAGCGCGGGCCCTCGGGATCAACCGCGCTTGGCGCACACACCGTTCACCGAGACGAACAATACCGCGGTTTGGACTCGCCCGGCCGCTGCCTGCGCCCCCAGTGGGGGGTGAGGCCGGACACGAACAGTCACTGCGGACTGTTCGTGCCTGCCGAACGCCCTCCGCCTCCGGCGGAGGGCTCCCGGCCGCAGGCCGCTTCGGGGGCGTCCCTAAGGCGCCCCCTGGGTCCGCCAGTCCTCGATCCGCGTGATCCGCTTCACCCGCCGGGTCGCCTGGTCGAAGTGCACGTTGAAGAACATCGTCGCCTGGGCATCGCCTTCGTAGCGCCAGCTCCAGACTTCCTCGTTGGAGAGCGCATACGGCGTGGTCTCCGTCTGCCGGCCGAGGATGCGCCGCACGTCATCCTGCGACATGCCGACCTTCACCTTGGCGAAGTTCGATTCCACCAGCGCGCGTTCCATGCCGAGATAGCGGCCGTCCGGGCCGATATGCACGAAGTAGGTCTGGGTCCCCATGGGGCCCCTCGGATACTCCAGCTTCTTCGCGCCATTCTCCTCCTCCCAGACCAGGTCCGGCACGCCCATCAGTTGGCGCACGTCCTGCTCCGTATGCTGGCCCACCACCAGCTTCTTCTCCGCGAAGTAGTCGCACCCCGCGACGGTCACGGCCAGCGTCGCGGCGACCGACGCCGTTGCCGCCAGCCGGATCGTCGCCCGCAGGATCCCGGTGACCGGACCAATGCCGGTTGCTGCCATCTGTCCTTCTCTCCGCCGGTCGGCGCCGGCGATTGGTTGTCCGTCAACTACAATACCATCCCACCGACACGTCGCGACCGGCGCCATGCCTTACGAATCCGACCTGACCCTGTTCCTCAAGAAGCTGAAGACCGAGCGGCCCAGCCTGGAATCCGAACAGCGCCGCGGGCGCGCCATCTGGTGGGACCGGCCGCCGCTCGACCTCGATCGCCGCCGCGAGGAGCTGGAGGCGCGAGTGGCCCAGAAGCCCTACCCTTACCAGACCAAGGACTGACCGGCAGCGCCGGATCCGCAGGCAATTGACAGCCACCGTCGTCAGCCTCGAAGCAGGCAAGTCCCAGGCGCATCCCGGAAGGCCGCAGGAACAGCTAGAGCTGCCCATCGTCGCGCGCATCCATGGCGAGCCGCTGCGCCGGATTCCGAACGACCTCTACATTCCGCCCGACGCGCTCGAGGTGCTGCTGGACGCCTTCGAGGGTCCGCTGGACCTGCTGCTCTACCTGATCCGCAAGCAGAATTTCGACATCCTCGACATCCCGATGGCCGAGGTGACGCACCAGTACCTCGCCTACGTGCACGAGATCCGCACTCGTAACCTGGAGCTGGCGGCGGAGTACCTGCTGATGGCAGCAGTGCTGATCGACATCAAGTCCCGCATGCTGCTGCCGGTCAAGAAGGCCGACAGCGACGAGGAAGTGGAGGATCCGCGCGCCGAGCTCGCCCGGCGCCTGCTGCAGTACGAGATGATCAAGGCAGGCGCGGCCCGGCTGGACGAGCTGCCGCTGGCGGGTCGGGATTTCCTGCGTACTCAGGTGCTGGTGGACCACGAGGTGGTGGTGCGCCTGCCGGAAGTGGCGCCGATCGACCTGCGCAACGCCTGGGCCGACGTGCTGAAGCGCGCGCGGCTGGTGCAGCACCACCAGGTGCACCGGGAAGAGCTCTCGGTGCGCGAGCACATGACGGTGATCCTGCGCAGGCTGCAGACCCGCCGCTTCCTGGAGTTCCAGGACCTTTTCGACGTAGGCAAGGGCGTGCCGGTCGTCGTCGTGACCTTCGTTGCGATGCTGGAGCTCGCCAGGGAGTCGCTGGTGCAGGTCACCCAGGCCGAGCCGTTCGCACCGATCTACGTGCGGTTGTCCTACCAACCGAGCTAGCCGGGCCGGGACCAGCCCGTGGCCGCGCATTCCCGTCCGCTTGATCTCACGCCGCTCAATACCTTTCGCGTCGCCGCGAAGGCAAGCCAGGCCTGGACCGTCTCGGACCCGGCCTCGCTGGATGCGGTCCTGGACGCCGCGACGAGCGCGGGCCACGGCCGTCCGCCGTTCGTGCTCGCCGGCGGCAGCAACCTGCTGCTCACGCGGGACATCGACGAGCCGCTGTTGCTCGTCCGGCTGGCCGGGCGACGGCTCCTCGATGACGACGGCACCCGGGTGCTGGTGGAGGTGGCTGCCGGCGAGCCCTGGCATCCGGTGGTCCGGTGGACGCTCGACCAGGGATGGTCCGGACTGGAGAACCTTGCGCTGATTCCCGGCCTCGCCGGCGCGGCGCCGTGGCAGAACATCGGTGCCTACGGCGTGGAGGTGGCGAGCGTGATCGAGTCGGTCTCGGCGGTGGAGATCGCAACCGGACGGAAGCGAAGCTTCGGCCTCGCCGAATGCCGCTTCGCCTATCGGGACAGCTTCTTCAGGTCACCCGCGGGCCGCGGCTGGCTGATCACCGCGGTGCGCCTGCGGCTCTCGCGCGCCGCCCGGCCGCAGCTCGACTACGGCGAGCTGCGCGCGGAGATCGCCCGGCGCGCCGGCCATGACGCGGGCAGGCCCACGCCCCTGGAAGTGGCGGACGCGGTCGAGGCGATCCGCCGCCGCAAGTTGCCGGATCCCGCGGCGATCGGAAATGCCGGCAGCTTCTTCAAGAACCCCGTGGTGCCGCGCGCGCAGGCCGAGGCGCTGCTCGGACGCCACCCGACCCTGCCGACCTACGCGGTCGCGGGCGATGCCGCCCGGGTCAAGCTGTCCGCCGGCTGGCTCATCGAGCAGGCGGGCTGGCGCGGCTACCGCGAGGGCGATGCCGGGGTGAGCGCGGCCCATGCGCTGGTCCTGGTCAACCACGGCCGCGCGACCGGGGCGCAGCTGCTCGCGCTTGCCCGGCGGGTGCAGGACGCGGTGCAGGAGCGCTTCGGCGTCGCGCTCGAGCCGGAACCGGTGATCGTCGAGTGATCTCGAGGCGCACGAGATGAGCGTCGAGCCGATCAACGCAGCGCCCCGGCGGCTGACCGTGGTGATCGACACCAATCTCTGGCTCGACATGCTGGTCTTCGACGATCCGTCGACCCGCCGGCTCGCGACACTGCTCGATCCACGCGCGGTGACGCCGTTGGCAAGCGAGTCCATGCGCGCCGAGCTGGCCGACGTGATCGGTCGCGATCGGTTCGGCCTCGCGACAGAGCAGCGGACCGTCCTGCTCGCGCGCTTCGATTCGCTGGTCACCACCGCAGCGGTGGCTCCGGACTGCCGCCTGCCGTGCCGCGACCCGGACGACCGCAAGTTCCTGGACCTCGCGGTGAGCCGCCGGGTCGATTGGCTGCTGTCGCGGGACAAGGCGCTGCTCGCCAGCCGCCGGACCGCCTGGGGCAGGTTCGGCGTGCGGATCGGCAAGGTTGGCGACTTCTATAATTGGCTCGACCTTCCCGGATAACCGGCACGTCCACCCGGCCGGGGGCACCGTTCCCGCTCGTATCCCGGCCCTCATCCGCAACCCCATGGCCTCCAACCATCCGCCGCTTCGCAGTCGCCTTCCCGCCGTCGGCACCACCATCTTCACCGTGATGTCGGCGCTTGCCGCGCGCCACGAGGCGGTGAACCTCGGGCAGGGCTTTCCGGATTTCGACTGCGACCCGGAGCTGACCGAAGCCGTCGCCGCCGCCATGGCCGCCGGCCACAACCAGTACCCGCCGATGAGCGGGGTGCCCGCGTTGCGCGAGGCGATCGCGGACAAGATCGAGGCGCAGTATGGCCATCGCTACGACCCGGACGCCGAGATCACCGTCACCGCCGGCGCCACGCAGGCGATCCTGACCGCGATCCTCGCCATCGTGCATCCGGGCGACGAGGTGATCGTCCTCGAACCCTGCTACGACAGCTACGCGCCCAACATCGCCATGGCCGGCGGAGTCATGGTGCCAGTGGCGATGACGCCGGACTTTCGCGTGCCCTGGGACCACGTCGCCCGCGCGATCACGACGCGGACACGGGCGATCGTCATCAACACGCCGCATAACCCCAGCGCGACGGTGCTCTCGGCCGCCGACCTTGCCGAGCTCGAACGGCTCGTGCTCGCGCACGGCCTCTACGTGATCTCCGACGAGGTCTACGAGCACATGTGCTTCGACGGCGCCGCGCACCAGTCCGTCTCGCGCCGTCCCGCGCTGGCCGCCCACGCGTTCGTCGTCTCCTCGTTCGGCAAGACGTTCCACGTGACCGGTTGGAAGGTGGGCTACTGCGCCGCCCCTGCCGCGTTGACGGCGGAGTTCCGCAAGTCGCACCAGTATGTCGTCTTCAGCGTGAACGCCCCGATGCAGGCTGGCATTGCTCAGTACCTGCGCGACCCCTCCCGCTATCTGGAGCTGCCGGCGTTCTACCAGGCGAAGCGCGACCGCTTCCGGGCGGCGCTGGACGACACCGGCTTCCGGCTGCTGCCCTGCGAGGGCAGCTATTTCCAGGTGGCCGACTACAGCGCGCTGAGCGACCTGCCGGAGGCAGGCTTCGCCACCTGGCTGACCGAGACGGCGGGCGTGGCCGTGGTGCCGATGTCGGCCTTCTACAGCCGCCCGCGCGAGCAACGGCTGGTGCGGTTCTGCTTCGCCAAGCGGGACGAGACGCTCGACAAGGCCGCGCGCCGGTTGCGCGCCGCCCTGCCCCGGCGCGCCGGGGCAAGCGCGCCATGATGGCCGCAACCATGCGCCGTCCGGTCCGGGTGTTGCTCGGCCTGCTTCTCGGGCTGCTCGCCGCCGGATGCGCCTCGCTGCCGCCGCCCAACCTGCAGCCGCCGGACGTATCGGTGGCAGACCTCGCCCTCACCGACATCGGGCTCGACCGGCTGCGCTTTCGCGTCGAGCTCGAGGCGGACAATCCGAACGATTTCGACATGCCGCTCACCAACGTGCGGCTGGACCTCACCGTCTTCGACGTGGTCCTCGCCGAGGGCTTCGTGGTCGACAGCCGCGTCACGCTGCCCGCCCTGGCGTCCCGGCGGGTGCCGGTGGTCTTCACGGTGCCGACCAGACGCCTGCTCGACGTGATGCAGCGCTTCCGGAGCGGCAGCTGGAACCGGTTCACCTATCGACTCGCCGGCTCCGCCCGCTGGGGCAATACGCCGTTCGACGTGCCTTTCGAGCGCAGCGGCGACCTCGACACCCTCAGGCGGCTGGCGGAAATCTTCGGCGGCGGCTGAGGACCGCGACAGCGCCTCCGGCGATGGACGGACCCGTGCGGCAACGCTGGCTCCTGGTGTGCCGGGTGGTGGACAACCTTGGCGATGCGGCCATCATGTGGCGGCTCGCCCGCCAGCTCGCGACCGAGCACGCGATTTCCGTCGGGCTGTACATCGACGAACCGGCGGTCCTGCAGCGCCTGGTGCCCGGCGCTCGGCCGGGGACGACCGTCGACGGCGTCGCGGTGCATGCCCTGGAAGCGGGCCCTGCGCCCGACGGCGCCGACGTCGTCGTGTGCGGATTCCATGCGGCGCTGCCGCCGGGCTGGTCGGAATGGATGGCGCGCCGGCGCCCGCCCTGGATCAACCTGGAGTACCTCTCCGCCGAGCCGTGGGTCGACGACTTCCACGGCCTGCCTTCGCCTCGTCCCGGCGGCCTCGTCGAGCACTTCTTCTATCCCGGGTTCACCGCCCGCAGCGGCGGCCTGCTTCGCGAGCGCGATCTGCTGCAGCGGCGGGACCGGTTCGACGCGGATCCCGCCCGGAGGGCCGGCTTCCTTGCCGGGCTGGGCGTCGTGCCCCGCCCGGGAGAGGCGCTCGCCTCGCTCCTCTGCTATCCGCATGCGCCGCTGCTGCCGCTCGCGCGGGCACTCGGCGCGGCAGGCGTACGGCTGCACCTGCTGGTCCCGGATGGCGTCGCTAGCGACCTGGTGGCGGCCGACGCCGGGGCGCGGCTCGGGGCGGCGTCGCGCGGCCATCTGCGGACGTCGCGGATACCTTTCCTGCCGCAGGCCGACTACGACACCCTGCTCTGGTCCTGCGACCTGAGCTTCGTGCGCGGAGAGGATTCCTGGATCCGCGGGATCTGGTCCGGCCGGCCCTTCGTCTGGCAGGTCTATCCGCAAGCCGGACGCGCGCATCTGGTGAAGCTCGAGGCGTTCCTCGATCGCTGCCGGGCGGACGGCGCAACCGGCGGCAACGGCGTCCTCGCCGAGGCCTGCCGCTGGTGGAACGATCCCGAGGGCGGCGACCCGGGCGGCATGGTCCGGCTTGCCGCCGAACCGGCGCTTGCCGGTGCCGAGCTGCGCGCGCTGCATGACCGGATCGCCGGGCCGGATCTCGCCACCCGGCTGGTGGCCTTCGCCGACCGCCTGCGGCCCGCCGCGACCTGATCGCCAGCCGCCGCAAATCGCGCAGAAGGCCCTGCGCAAGCTATAATTATGGGCTTTGCTAAACCAGGGTCCACTGCATGAAAACCGCCCAGGAAGTGCGCGTCGGCAACGTCATCATGGTCGGCAACGACCCGATGGTCGTGCTGAAGGCCGAATACAACAAGTCCGGCCGCAACGCCGCGGTCGTGAAGATGAAGATGAAGAACCTGCTCTCGGGCTCGGGCATGGAGAACGTGTTCCGTGCCGACGACAAGTTCGACGTGCAGGTGCTCGAGAAGAAGGAGGTCACGTTCTCGTACTTCTCGGATCCGAGCTACGTCTTCATGGACGGCGAGTACAACCAGTACGAGGTCGACAAGGAGAGCATGGGCGACGCTCTCAACTATGTCGACGAGGGCATGAGCTGCGAGGTGGTGTTCTACGACGGCCGGCCGATCTCGGTCGAGCTGCCGACCTCGCTGGTGCGCGAGGTGGAGTACACCGAGCCTGCCGTGCGCGGCGA
>JAEWEW010000274.1 GCA_023389175.1 Pseudomonadota bacterium
CTACGCTGGTCGAAACGCCGGCGGCTAAGACGCGGGCGAAACCGGCCGAGAAGGCGACAGTCTCCAGGATCGCCAAGGCGACCCAGCCGGCCGCCAAGGTGACGGCGAAGTCGGCCAGGACGTCGGAGAAGCCGAGCGACAAGGCCAAGGACCTGGCGCTGGCGAAGGCGACCGACAAGGCGCGGGAAGCCGCCAGGGCGAAGCCCGCGAGCGCGACGCCGGCCGCCCCGGCGAAGGGCGCCGCAAAGGCCGCCAAGCCCGCGGCTGCGGTCTCCGCCAAGGTCGAATCCGCCGAGTCGGCCGAGTCGCCCGCACGGGCCCGTGCCGGCCGCCCCGCAAAGGGTGCGGGCGCCGAGGCGAAGAAGCCGGCCCAGAAGCCCGGCCGACGGGGTCCCAAACCGAAGTCGCGGATCGACGACGAGGACGCGACGGCAGCAGGTGACGAGTTCGAGGCGCTCGACGACGAGGTCGACCAGGATGCCGAGGCGATCGAGGTCGAGGAGGTGCCTGCCCCGGTCAGCGCCAAGCAGAAGCTGCGCGACAAGCGGGCCAAGGAGAAGGCGCTGATCAAGGAGGCGCTCGCCAACGCCAAGCAAGGCATCTCCGAAGAGGAGCTCGAGGCGCGCCGCTCGCGGCTGAAGCAGTTGATCAAGCTCGGCAAGGACCGCGGCTTCCTGACCTACGCGGAGATCAACGACCACCTGCCCGAGGGGCTGGTCGAGGCCGAGGCGATCGAATCGATCATCGGCACGTTCAGCGACATGGGCATCTCGGTGTTTGACCAGGCGCCGGACGCGGACACGCTGCTGATGGCCGACCGCACCGTCACCTCCTCGGACGACGACACCGAGGAGGAGGCCGAGGCCGCGCTCTCCACCGTCGATTCGGAGTTCGGCCGCACTACCGATCCGGTGCGCATGTACATGCGCGAGATGGGCTCGGTGGAGCTGCTCACCCGCGAGGGCGAGATCGTGATCGCGAAGAAGATCGAGGAAGGCCTGAAGGACATGATGCAGGCCATCTCCGCCTGCCCGACGACCATTGCAGAGGTCCTCGCCCAGGCGGACCGGATCCGCGCCAAGCAGATCCGGGTCGACGAGGTGGTGGACGGGCTGATCGACATCGACGCGGACGAGGAGATCTCGTTCGGCCCGTCGCGCGATGACGCCGACATCGACGACGACGACGAGGAAGCCGTCGCGGCGATGAACAACGCCAAGCTCGAGGAGCTCAAGCAGGCGGCCCTCGCCCGCTTCGACCAGATCGCCCACTGGTTCGAGAAGATGCGCCTCGCCTACGAGAAGGAAGGCTACAAGTCCAAGTCGTACCTCAAGGCGCAGTCCGAGGTGCAGAACCAGCTCATGGCGATCCGCTTCACCGCAAAGATGGTGGAGAAGCTCTCGGACATGCTGCGCGCGCAGGTGGACGAGGTTCGCACCCTGGAGCGGTCGATCCTGGACATCTGCGTGAACCGGGTCGGCATGGACCGCGGCCACTTCATCGCGAGCTTCCCCGGCAACGAGACCAACCTCAACTGGGTGGAGAAGGAGCTGGCGGGCAACCCGCCGTATGCGGACGTGCTCGCGCGCAGCGTGCCGGACATCCAGGACCTGCAGCAGAAGCTGATCGACCTGCAGGCGCGGGTGGTGCTGCCGCTGCCGGACCTGAAGGACATCAACAAGCGCATGGCCATGGGCGAGATGAAGGCGCGCAAGGCCAAGCGCGAGATGACCGAGGCGAACCTGCGGCTGGTGATCTCCATCGCGAAGAAGTACACCAACCGCGGCCTGCAGTTCCTGGACCTGATCCAGGAGGGCAACGTCGGCCTGATGAAGGCGGTCGACAAGTTCGAGTACCGCCGCGGCTACAAGTTCTCCACCTACGCGACCTGGTGGATCCGGCAGGCGATCACCCGTTCCATCGCGGACCAGGCCCGGACCATCCGCATCCCGGTGCACATGATCGAGACGATCAACAAAATGAACCGGATCAGCCGCCAGATCCTTCAGGAGACCGGGCAGGAGCCCGATCCGGCCACGCTGTCGGAGAAGATGGAGATGCCCGAGGACAAGATCCGCAAGATCCTGAAGATCGCGAAGGAGCCGATCTCGATGGAGACGCCGATCGGCGACGACGACGATTCGCACCTCGGCGACTTCATCGAGGACACGACGACGCTCGCGCCCTCGGACGCGGCGCTGCATGATTCCATGCGCGACGTGGTGAAGGAGGTGCTGGATTCGCTGACTCCGCGCGAGGCGAAGGTCCTGCGCATGCGCTTCGGCGTGGAGATGAGCACCGACCACACCCTGGAGGAGGTCGGCAAGCAGTTCGACGTCACCCGCGAGCGGATCCGGCAGATCGAGGCGAAGGCGCTGCGCAAGCTGCGTCACCCCAGCCGCGCGGACAAGCTCAAGTCGTTCCTGGAAGGGCAGTAACGCTGCCCGGGTCGGCTGCACTGGCAACCTCCACGGACGCGCCTTCGGGCGCGTTCGTCGTTTCAGCGTAAGCTTGGCGGCCGCGACGTTCCACGGAGAAGAAGCAATGATCGTCCTTCACCACCTGAACGACTCCCGCTCCCAGCGCATCCTCTGGCTGCTGGAAGAGCTGGAGTTGCCCTACGAGATTCGCCGCTACCAGCGCGACCCCAAGACGCGATTGGCGCCGCCGGAGCTGCTCGCGGTCAACCCGCTCGGCAAGTCACCGGTGATCCAGGACGGGGCAAAGACGGTCATCGAATCCGGTGCGATCGTGGACTATCTCATTCGTCGGCACGGCAACGGCCGCCTGCAGCCCGATCCGGCGAGCGACCAGTACGACACCTACCAGCAATGGCTGCACTATGCCGAGGGCTCGGCGATGCTGCCGCTGATGCTGAAGCTGTACGTCGGCCGGCTGGGTGAAGCTGGTGCGCCGCTCTCGGCGAGGATCCAGGGCGAGATCGCGAACCATCTCGGCTATGTGGAGGGCGCGCTCGCCGGGAGCCCCTGGCTGCTCGGCGCGGAGCTGTCCGGCGCGGACGTCCAGATGAGCTTCGTCGGCGAGATGGCCGGCCGCTTCGGCCTCCTCGCGGATTATCCGAATATCGAGGGCTGGGTGCGGCGGTTCCAGGCCCGACCGGCGTACCGGCGCGCGCTGGAGAAGGGCGGCGAGTATCACCTCTTGTTGAAGAGGTGATCGTCTGCGCATCGGGTTTTCCCGAGACTAGCCCTGTCCACCGCTTTGCATTGGAATCCCGGGGACAGCCTGCATATTGCGAACCCTCGTTGCGACCCTATTGCAGTCAGGAAAGGATATGGATCTCGCGGCCTTCCCTCGTGTCCGGATTGCTCACCTGCCAACGCCGCTGGAGCCGATGCGCCGTCTGTCGGAGGCGCTGGGCGGCCCGCAGATATGGATCAAGCGGGACGATTGCACGGGGCTCTCCACGGGCGGCAACAAGGCACGCAAGCTCGAGTTCCTCATGGGAGAGGCGCTGGCGCGGCAGGCGGATACCGTGATCACCCATGGCGCGACCCAGTCGAACCATGCTCGCCAGACGGCAGCGGCGGCTGCCCGCTTAGGCCTCGCCTGCCACCTTCTGCTCGAGAACAGGACCGGCTCCAGCAGTCGGGACTACCTCGAGAACGGCAACGTCCTGCTTGACGGGCTGCATGGCGCGAGCATCGAGCATCGGCCCGCGGGCGGCGACATGAACGGGGAGCTGGAGATCGTCGCGAACGACCTGCGCAAGCAGGGCAGGTCGGTCTATGTGATCCCGGGCGGCGGCTCGAATGCGTCCGGCGCTCTCGGCTATGCCAACTGCGCGCTCGAGCTGGTCAGCCAGTTGAACGAGATGGGAATGAGGTGCCGCTGCGTGGTGCATGCCACCGGCAGCGCCGGCACGCAGGCGGGTCTATTGGCCGGGCTGCGCATCCTGAATTCGCCGATGGAGGTCCTGGGTATCGGCGTGAGAGCGCCGAGAGACGCGCAGGAGCAGGCGGTCTTCAGGCTGGCCGGTGCCACCGCCGAGAAGATCGGTGTGCCGGATGCGGTGCGACGCGAGGATGTGGTGGCGAACTGCGACTACATCGGCGTGGGCTACGGGATTCCGACGCCCGCCACGATCGCGGCGATTCGCATGGTCGCGGAGCTGGAAGGCGTCCTTCTTGATCCCGTCTACTCCGGGAAGGGGATGGCCGGCCTGATCGATCTGGTGCGCAAGGGACGGTTCGGGAAGTCGGACACGGTCGTTTTTCTCCACACCGGCGGATCGGCGGCCCTGTTCGGATACGCCGGCGAATGGTTCCCGGTAGGGAAGCACGCTGTCGCGACCGGTTAGGCCGGCGGCCGGCAAGCGACGAGCAGCAAGCAGGCGACGACAATCAGCAAGGAGACAACTCGATGAAATACAAGCTTCTGTCTTTCTTCTCGGCAGCCATGTTCCTGGTGGCTTCCCCCCTGCCGACGTATGCCGATGCCGGCGACTCAGCGACCCTCAAACGCATCGCCGAGCGCGGCATGGTGAGCATCGGGCACCGGGAAACCTCGATCCCCTTTTCCTACATGGACCAGAGCGGCAAGCCGATCGGCTACTCGATCGACATCTGCATGAAGATCGTGGACGCCATCCGCGCCCAGCTGGGCAAGCCCGACATCGGTGTCAAGATGGTCCCCGTAACCGGACAGACCCGTATCCCGCTGCTTGCCAATGGCACCATCGACATCGAGTGCGGATCGACCACCAACAACCTGACCCGGCAGCGGCAGGTTTCCTACCTGCAGACGACTTTCATCACCGGCACCAAGATCGCGGTCCGCAAGGATTCCGGCGTCAAGGAGATCGAGGATCTCAAGGGCAAGATCATCGGCGTCGCGTCGGGCACGACCAACGAGAAGGCAATCAAGGACCACATCGCCGAGAAGCGCCTGGACATCAAGATCACCCACGTCAAGGATCACAGCCAGGGATGGCTCGCGCTGGAGACCGGGCGGGTCGATGCCTACGGATCCGACGACGTCCTGCTCTACGGGCTCATCTCCAAGTCGAAGGCGCCGGGGGGCTACGCTGTGGTCGGGCGGTACCTGAGCTTCGATCCCTACGCCATCATGGTCCCTCGCAACGACGACACCTTCCAGCGGCTCGGCACCGCGGTCCTGTCGGAGCTGATGCGCTCCGGCGAGCTGGAGAAGATGTACAACAAGTGGTTCTCGCCCGGTCCGACCGACATCAAGATGCCGATGTCGGACACGCTCAAGACCGCCTTCCAGATCCAGGCGCTCCCGGAATAGCCACGGTCGACGAACGGCTACGCGGCTGCCCGCGCAAAGCAGCCACGTGGCCGTTCCCGGATCCTGACTCGATCCGCGAGCGGATCCGGCGTGCGCCTGCCAGAAAAGCCGGCCGATGAACTACAACTGGAACTGGGCGGTCCTGGTCAGCGATCCGTATCTCATGTGGATCGTCCAGGGGTTCGGATGGACGTTGAAGGTTTCCCTGCTCGCCTGGGTGATCGCCTTCGCGCTCGGATCCCTATTGGGGATCATGCGCACGGCCACCGCGGCCTGGCTGCGCTGGATCGCCACCATCTATGTCGAGATATTCCGCAACATCCCGCTGCTGGTGCACTTCTTCCTCTGGTACTTCATCTTCCCGGAGATCCTGCCGCACGAGGCGGGCATGTGGGTCAAGCGGGAAATGCCCCTGCCGCAGTTCACGACCGCGGTCGTCGCGCTGGGGCTCTACACCGCGTCGCGCGTTTGCGAGCAGGTGCGCGCCGGCATCGAGGCGGTCGGTACCGGGCAGCGCAACGCGGCCCGCGCAATGGGTTTCAGCGAGAGACAGGTGTACCGCCACGTCCTTCTGCCGGTCGGCTTCAGAATCATCATCGCGCCGCTGACGAGCGAGTTCCTGACGATCTTCAAGAACTCCTCTCTTGCGCTGACCATCGGCTTGATCGAGCTCACCGCAGTGGCTCGCCAGATCGAGGAGTACACATTCCAGGGTTTCGAGGCGTTCACGGCGGCGACCGTGATCTACAGCGCGATCACGCTCGTCGTGATGGCGCTGATGCGCGCGATCGAGCGTCGCACGCGTATCCCCGGAACCATTGCGGCGAAGGACAGTTGAGATGACACGACCCCCACGCTCGCTTCGCTCGTTGCCCCCCGAGGGGGCGCCTCAGTGGCTTCGGGCGGCCGGGCGCCACTGAGATGGGTGACTTCGATTTCGCGGTCATTCTGGACAACCTGCCAGTGCTCTGGCAGGGCATGCAGCTCACCCTGCTGCTCACGCTGCTGGGAATGTCAGGTGGCATCCTGCTCGGGACGCTGCTCGCGCTGGCGCGGCTTTCCGCCTTCCGCCCACTGTCCTTCGCCTCGGCGGCCTATGTGAACTTCTTCCGCTCGCTGCCGCTGATCCTGGTCATCTTCTGGTTCTACTTCCTGGTGCCGCTGGTCCTCGGCCGGCCGGTGGGCGACTTCCTTTCCGTGCTGATCGCGTTCACCCTGTTCGAAGCCGCCTACTACTCCGAGATCATCCGCGCCGGCATATCCAGCGTGCGTCGCGGCCAACTAGCCGCGGCCCAGGCTTTGGGCATGAGCTACGGCCAGGGCATGCGCTTCGTAGTCCTGCCCCAGGCCTTCCGTGCCATGGTCCCGGTACTCCTGACGCAGGCGATCATCCTGTTCCAGGACACGTCGCTGGTCTATGTGGTCGGGCTGAAGGATTTCCTCGTCAGCGCCGAGATCATCGCCAACCGGGACCAGCGTCTGATCGAGATGTTCAGCTTCGTCGCCCTCGTCTATCTCCTCATGTGCTTCACCGCGTCGCTGGGCGTGCGCCAGCTTCAGCAGAGATTGGATCGATGATCACGCTCGACAAAGTCACCAAGTGGTATGGCAAGTTCAAGGTGCTGGATGCCTGCTCGACCAAGATCGGGCGCAGCGAAGTCGTGGTGGTATGCGGGCCTTCCGGATCGGGCAAGAGCACCCTGATCAAGTGCGTCAACGGCCTCGAGCCGTTCCAGTCAGGGTCGCTGATCGTCGACGGGATCGATGTCGGGGCTAAGGAGACGAACCTGCCGCAGTTGCGGGCGCGGATCGGCATGGTCTTCCAGAACTTCGAGCTGTTCCCGCACCTGAACGTCCTCGACAACATCTGCATCGCCCAGGTCAGGGTGCTGAAGCGCCGTCCGGACCAGGCACGCGAGAAGGCCATGGCACTCCTTGAACGGGTCGGGCTCAAGGAGCACGATCGGAAGTTTCCGGCCCAGTTGTCGGGTGGCCAGCAGCAGCGCGTCGCGATCGCTCGGGGGCTCGCGATGGATCCGGTAGCGATGCTGTTCGACGAGCCGACCTCGGCCCTGGATCCCGAGATGATCAGCGAGGTGCTGGACGTGATGGTCGGGCTTGCCGAAGAGGGCATGACGATGATGGTCGTCACGCACGAGATGGGATTCGCCCGCAAGGTTGCCGATCGGGTGATCTTCATGGACGGGGGCAGGATCGTCGAGGACCGGGACACCGACAGCTTCTTCGGTTCCCCGCACAGCGAGCGGGCGCAGGTGTTCCTTTCGAAGATCCTGGAGCATTGAGAGCCGCCGGCGGGCGCGGTGGCGCGCGCTCGACCCCGACGCCGGGGTCCCGCAGAAAGCTCGTGCAGGCCGATGCTTCGCGGGCCTCGGGGAACTAGCGGATGTCGTTCACGCCCAGGGCCATCCGCTCGGCGTAGAGCGCGAGCGTGCGCTGCCAGGCCGGCCGCGCCGTGCAGCGCGCGTAGTACGCGCCGACGTCGGGAAAGGGCGCCATCAGGTCGGTCCGGCGGATGGTGCGCAGCACGCCGGCCATCATGATGTCGGCCACCGTGAAGCCGTCGCGCGCGATCCACTCGCGGCCTTCGAGGCGCCGCTCGAGGTGGGCGAGCCAGCGGCCGGCGAGCTGGCGCACCTCGGCGGCGACTTCCCCGGCGCTCGCACCGCGGTCGAAGATCCCGATGAGGTCGAGGCAGGTGAAGGTCGGCTCTACCGTGCCGACCGCGGCGAAGCACCACTGGACGACGCGGGTGCGACCCTGGATGTCGCCCGGGATCAGCTTGCCCGCCTTCTGCGCCAGATACAGTACCGCGGCCGCCGACTCCGCCACGACGAAGCCGTCGTCATCGATGACCGGCGCCTGGCGGAAGGGGCTGATCCGGCCGAAGGCGTCGCCGTCGAGCTCGCCGCCGGTGTGGTCCAGGGCGTGGACCCGGTATGGCAGGCCGAGCTCCTCGAGCGCCCACTGCACCCGCAGATCCTTGGTCTCCCCACGTCCGGCGGGAAAGATGGTGCCGAAGCCGTAGAGCGTGATCATGTCGCTGCCGCGCCGGCGACTACTCGCGGATCTCCGGTTCCACCAGCTTGGCGAGCTGCGCGAGCGACTCCTGCCAGCCGAGGTAGCACATCTCGGTCGGGATGACCGACGGTATGCCTTCCTGCACGATATCGACGTCCGTGCCGCAGGAGACCGCCTTCAGCACGACGGTCGTCTGCATCTCGCCCGGCAGGTTCGGGTCCTCGAAGACGTCGCTGTAGCGCAGCCGCCGGGACGGCACCAGCTCCAGGTACTCGCCGCCGAAGGCGTGGCTCTTCCGGTTGGTGAAGTTGGTGAAGGACATGCGGTAGCGCCCGCCGACCCGCGGATCCATTTCGTGGACCGTGCAGGTGAAGCCGTAGGGCGGCAGCCACTTGGCCATCGCCGCAGCATCGGTGAACGCGCGGTAGACGCGTTCCGGGTCGGCGCGCAGCACGCGATGGAGCCGGACGGTCCCGCTTGCATCGTCATGTTTCATCGGTCTTCTCCTCTGAGGGCTGGAAAAGGACCCGCTCGGGGTCCGAAGTGAGCAGCGAGGCGACATGGTGCTTCAGCTGCTCGACGCATTGGATGGCGACCGCCGGACCGCCGGTCGCCTTGGCGAGAATGAAGGCGCCCTGCAGCACGGCCTGCGTGTACAGGGCAAGGCCCTCCGGGCTCCAGTCCGCCTGCGGCGCGTACATCGCCTTGGCCTCGGCGAGATCGGCCGCGACCGTTGCCGCGTGCAGCTCGATACCCTGGCGGCAGGCGTCGCGGATCGCCGGATGGGTCTCGAAGGTCTCCTGGACCATCGTGCCGAGCAGGCAGGTGAAGTCCGGCAGCCCGCCGGTGAGCAGCGCCGCCCGGCAGTCGATGTAGCCCAGCACGCGATCCCGTGGGTCGGGCAGGCTGCGGTAAGGGGCCGAGGCGAAGAGTCCGCCGGTCACCTCGTTCCAGTGCGCTGCCGCGGCAATGGCCAGGTCTTCCTTCCCCTTGAAGTGATGGAAGAAGCTGCCCTTGGTGACGCCGGCGGCCGCGCAGACGTCGTCCACCGTCGTCGCGGTGTACCCCTTGGCGCGAATCTCCGCCAACGCCGCGTTCAGGAGGCGTAACCGGGAAGGATGGGCACGGCTGGTCATGGCGGTCGTCCACTCGACGCATGCCGCTAGCATACCAACTAGTTGGTATGGTGTCAAAACAGGTGTCGATGGCGCTCGGCGGCAAATCCCTTGCGCTAGCGCAAAGGTGGAAGGCGGCAGCGCTGTCACGATGTCGCGGCGCAACATGGCAGATGACTCGCTTTCCCTCCTCGACGATCCGGCCGAGCTCGACCTGGTGTCACGCCCGGTCGCCGGTCAACCCGACGTCCGCGAAGCCTGGCTCGCGATCGACGGCCTGCACTGCGCTGCCTGCTCGGTCACCATCGAGTCGGCGCTGGCGCCCTGGGTGCGGTCGATCGAGGTGAACGTGATGGCCGGCCGTGCCCGGCTCGTCTGGGAGCAGCAGCGGATTCCCCTCAGCGACGTGCTGAGGCGCCTGCTTGCCATGGATTACCGGCCCCGGCCGGTGCCGGTGGATGCGGTCGAGGCGATCGATGTCACCGGCCGCCGTCGCGCGCTGTGGCGGGCGATGGTCGCGATGCTGTGCGCGATGCAGGTGATGATGTTTGCCGTGCCCCGCTATGTCGCGGGCGACGAGATGCCCGCGGACCTGCAGGCGCTGATGACCTGGGCGGAGCTGCTGCTCACGATACCGGTGCTGGCCTTCGCCGCCGGTCCGTTCTTCAGCGGCGCCATCGCCGACCTGCGCCACCGCCGGATCGGCATGGACGTGCCGGTGGCGCTCGGCATCCTGGTCTCGGTGGCCGCCAGCCTGCCGGCAATGGCGAGCGGCGAGGCGGTCTGGTTCGACTCAGTGACCATGTTCATCTGCCTGCTGGTCGTGGCACGCTGGCTGGAGTCGATGGCACGCGAGCGTGCCACCGCCGGCCTTGCCAGCTCGCTCGCCCGGCTGCCGGAGGCCGCCGAGCGCATCGACGCGACCGGCCGCACGATGCCGGTGTCGCGCCACGCGCTGCGCCCGGGTGATCGGCTGCGCGTGCCGGCCGGCGCGACCGTGGCAGCCGACGGCACCGTGGTGGCCGGCACGGCCCGGTTCGACGAGTCGCTGCTGACCGGAGAGAGCCGGCCGATCGAGAAGGGACCTGGCGATGCGATCGTCGCCGGCAGCCTCAACCTGGACCAGCCGGTGGAGATGGTGGTGACAAGGCCGGCGGCCCAGTCGCGCCTGGCGGAGCTGCAGGCGCTGATCGAGCGGGCGAGCGCCACGCGCCCGGAGGTGCTGCGGATGGCCGACCGGATCGCCCAGCCGTTCCTGGTCGCGATCCTGGTGGTGGCCGCGGCGACCGCGGCCGCGTGGTCCTTCCTCGACCCGAGCCGCGCGCTGTGGGTCTGCGCGAGCGTGCTGATCGTCACCTGCCCCTGCGCCATCGCGCTCGCGGCTCCGGCCGCGCTGATCGCCGCCCTGGGCGGCCTCGCCCGCCGGGGCATCGCGGTCACGTCCACGGCGACGCTCGAGCTGCTCGCCCGCACGGACCTGGTCATCCTGGACAAGACCGGCACCCTGACGACCCGCGCTCCCTCGCTCATCGTCGATTCGGCCGAGGGCCTGTCCCCGGCGCAGGCGCTCGGGCTCGGGGCCGTCGTCGAGCAGGCCTCGCTGCATCCGGTGGCGCGGGCGTTTGTGCAGGCGGCCCGCGATGACGCCGCTGCCGCCGCCGCCCGCAGCCATTGGCGCCTCGCCTGCGTTTCCGAGCGGGCTGGCGGCGGGCTCGCGGCCACCGTGATCGACGACCGCGATGCGTCCGCCGAGGTCGACATCGTGCCGGAAGGCGAGCAGATCCGGCTGGACCTGCGGCCCGCCGGCGGTGACGCGACCGCCGCGCCGGTGGCGACCGCGCGCTTCTCGCTCGTGGAGACGCTGCGGCCCGATGCCGCCGCCACGCTCGCGGCGCTGCGCCGCGACGGGATCACCTGCCGGATCGCCTCCGGCGACCACCGGTCACGCGTCGCGCGGATCGCCGCCGCGCTCGGCCTCGCCGGCGATCACGCCGAAGGCGGGCTCACGCCGGAGCGCAAGCTCGAGCGGCTGCATCGCGAGCAGGCCGAAGGTCGGGTCGTGACGATGGTCGGCGACGGCATCAACGACGCGCCGGTGCTGGGGCGGGCCGACGTCTCCATCTCCTTCGCATCGGCCGCGCCGCTCGCCCGTCACGAGGCGGACGTGCTGCTGCTGGACGATCGGCTGGGCTCGCTGCAGGTGGCGCGCGCGACGGCAAGGCGCACGCTTCGCATCGTCCATCAGAACCTGGCGCTGTCGCTGGTCTACAACCTGGTGGCGATCCCGCTGGCCGTCACCGGCTTGCTGACCCCGTGGCAGGCGGGGCTGGGCATGGCCGGCAGCTCGCTCGCCGTCGTCCTCAACGCGCTGCGCGCATCCCGCGTGGTGGCCACCGTCGGTTCGCCGGATGGTGCAGACGGGCGCCCGACTGGAGTCGCATGGACATCCTCTACACCCTGATACCGCTGTCGGTGGTGCTGATCTTCCTGGTGATCGCGGTGCTCGCGTGGGCCGTGTTCAACGGCCAGTTCGAGGACCTGGCGACCGAGGCGAGCCGCATCCTGTCGGATGACGATGGCGCAATCGACAAGCCGCTTGACCTGGATCAAGCGGGTGCTGCAGCGCAAGAACCAACATTGCGTTTGTCCTCCCGGAGACCCTGATGACGGAAGCTGCCTCAACCTTGCCTGCGCCCCGGTACAACGACCGGGTCGTCAAGCAGTTCGCGATCATGACCATCGTCTGGGGCGTGGTCGGCATGACCGTCGGCGTGCTGATCGCGGCCCAGCTCGCGTGGCCGGCGCTGAACTTCGATCTGCCCTGGCTGAGCTTCGGCCGGCTCCGTCCACTGCACACCAACGCGGTGATCTTCGCGTTCGGCGGCTGCGCGCTCTTCGCCACCGCGTATCACGTCGTCCAGCGCACCTGCCACACGGGGCTCTTCGGCGGCCGGCTGGCCGAGTTCACCTTCTGGGGCTGGCAGGTGGTGATCGTCGCCGCCGCCGTGTCGCTTCCGCTCGGCTACACGCAGGGCAAGGAGTACGCCGAGCTGGAATGGCCGATCGACCTGCTGATCGCGGCGGTCTGGGTGGCATTCGCCGTGGTCTTCTTCGGCACGCTTGCGATCCGCAGGGTGCGGCACATCTACGTCGCCAACTGGTTCTACGGCGCGTTCATCCTGACCGTCGCGCTGCTGCACATCGTCAACAGCGCCGCGATCCCGGCCGGCGCGATGAAGTCCTACCCGGTTTACGCTGGGGTTCAGGATGCGATGGTCCAGTGGTGGTACGGCCATAACGCGGTCGGCTTCTTCCTGACCGCGGGCTTCCTCGGGATGATGTACTACTACGTGCCGAAGCAGATCGGGCGCCCGATCTATTCGTACCGGCTCTCGATCGTGCACTTCTGGGCGCTGATCTTCACCTACATGTGGGCCGGTCCGCACCACCTGCACTACACCGCGCTGCCTGACTGGGCGCAGTCGCTCGGCATGGTGTTCTCGCTGATCCTGCTCGCGCCGTCCTGGGGCGGCATGATCAACGGGATCATGACCCTCTCGGGCGCCTGGCACAAGCTGCGTGACGACCCGATCGTCCGGTTCCTGATCGTCGCGCTGTCGTTCTACGGCATGTCGACCTTCGAAGGCCCGATGATGTCGATCAAGACGGTCAATGCGCTGTCGCACTACACCGACTGGACCATCGGCCATGTCCATTCGGGCGCCCTCGGCTGGGTCGGCCTGATCACCATGGGCAGCCTCTACCACCTGGTGCCGCGCCTGTGGGGCCGGGAGAAGATGTACAGCACCAGCCTGATCGAGGTGCATTTCTGGCTGGCGACCATCGGCATCGTGCTCTACGCCGCGTCGATGTGGGTCAGCGGCGTCATGCAGGGGCTCATGTGGCGTGCGCTCGAGCCGGACGGCTCGCTCACCTACACCTTCGTGGAGTCGGTCAAGGCAAGCTTCCCCTACTACGTGGTCCGGCTGGCCGGGGGGCTGCTCTATCTGGCGGGAATGCTGCTGATGAGCTGGAACGTCTACCGCACGATCCGCGGCGAGAGGGTGACCGTGCGTACCCCGGTCCGCGATTCGATGGCCACGATGGGGATGGCAGAACAGGAACTCGCCCGCAACGTCGACGGAGGCAGGGCATGAATTTCTCGCATGAGCGGATCGAGACCAATCCCTGGCTGCTGATCGTCCTCATCCTGCTGGTGGTGTCGGTTGGCGGCCTGGTGCAGATCCTGCCGCTGTTCTTCCAGCGCTCCACCACCGAGCCGCTCGAGGGCATGAAGGTGCCCACCGCGCTGGAGGTGGCAGGCCGCGACATCTACCTGCGCGAGGGCTGCTACAACTGCCATTCCCAGATGGTGCGGCCGTTCCGCGCCGAGACCCTGCGCTACGGCCCGTACTCGGTGGCCGCCGAGTCGGTGTGGGACCATCCGTTCCAGTGGGGCAGCAAGCGCACCGGTCCGGATCTCGCGCGCGTCGGCGGTCGCTACAGCGACGAATGGCACCAGCTGCACCTGATCAATCCGCGCGACCTGGTGCCGGAGTCCAACATGCCGGCCTATCCCTGGCTGGCGACCGGAACCATCGACGGCGCCGCCCTCGGACGGCACATGGCCGCGCTGCGCGCGGTCGGCGTGCCTTTCAGCGAGGCCGACGTGTCCGGCGCCGCCACGGCCGTGGCCGGCCGCACCGAGCTCGATGCGGTCGTCTCGTACCTGCAGGGCCTGGGCATCGCCCGCCGTTGAAGCCCGGCTGCCGGTTCCACTATCGCCGCACCTCTGTCAAGGACATCCCCCATGGACATCAACACGGTCCGCGGCCTCGTGACCCTGGTCTTCCTGGTCGCGTTCCTCGCCATCGTCCGCTACGCCTGGGCCGGCCGCAACCGCACCCGCTTCGACGACGCGGCCCGCCTGCCTCTCGATGAACCGGAGAACCGTCGTGGCTGACTTCACCGATTCGTTCTGGTCGCCCTACATCGCGATCATCACCGCGGTCTCGATCGCCTTCTGCCTGTTCCTGCTGCTGGCCAACAGCCGCAAGCCGCCGAAGACGGCCGACAACACCACCGGCCATGTCTGGGACGGCGACATCCGCGAGGCGAACAACCCGCTGCCGCTGTGGTGGATGGGGCTGTTCGTGATCACCATCGTGTTCGCCGCGGTGTACCTGGTCTGGTACCCGGGCATGGGCTCGTTCACCGGGGCCGGCGGCTGGTCGTCGCTCGGACAGTACGAAGGCGAGCGCAAGGCGCTCGAGGAACGGCAGGCGCCGATCTTCGCGGCCTTCACCGCGAAGCCCGCCGTCGAGCTTGCCAGGGATCCGGCGGCGCTGGCCATCGGCGAGCGGCTCTTCATGAACAACTGCGCGCAGTGCCACGGCTCCGACGCGCGCGGCGCCAAGGGCTTCCCGAACCTGGCCGACGGCGACTGGCTCTGGGGCAGCAGCGCGGAGAGCATCCAGGAGACGATCGCCAAGGGACGCCACGGCGTGATGCCGCCGATGGCAGCGGCCGTCGGCGCCGGCAACGTCGAGCCGCTCGCCCACTATGTGCGTTCGCTGTCCGGCCTCGCGCACGACCCGGTGCGACGCGATCTCGGCCGCGCCTCGTTCGGCGTCTGCGCCACGTGCCACGGCCCAGACGGCAAGGGCAACCCGGATCTCGGCGCGCCGAACCTCACCGACAAGGTCTGGCTGCACGGCAGCCGCATGTCCGACATCATCGCCACCATCACGCAGGGACGCCAGAACCTGATGCCGGCGCACGCCGACAAGCTGACCCCGGCGCAGATCCACGTGCTGAGCGCCTACGTGCTCTCCCTCGGCGGCAACCGTTGAACCACGCCGATCCGCAGTACCTCTTATGAACGAACCGCATCGTCGCATCCCGATCGCCGTCGCGCCCGGTCCCGGGCCGGTGCCCGCCGGACGCCCGGCGCCGGGGAGCGCGCCCGCGGACGACGCCGCCGATGACGATGCGCACCGCGGCGGACTGCTGTCGGCCTACGTTGCCCACACCAAGGTGTATCCGCGTTCGGTCGACGGACGCTACGCCCGGCTGCGGGTCGCCGCGCTGATCATCACCCAGCTCGTCTTCTATGGGCTGCCCTGGCTGCAATGGAACGACCGCCAGGCGGTGCTGTTCGACCTGGGCGCCCGGAAGTTCTACCTGTTCGGCATCGTGCTGTGGCCGCAGGACTTCGTCTACCTGGCGGGCCTCCTCATCATCGCGGCGCTCACGCTGTTCTTCGTGACCGCCGTGGCCGGCCGGGTCTGGTGCGGCTATGCCTGTCCGCAGACGGTCTACTCCGAGCTGTTCATGCGCATCGAGCAGTGGATCGAGGGCGACCGCAACCAGCGGATGAAGCTCGACGCGGGGCCGTGGACCCGCGACAAGCTGCTGAAGAAGGGTGCCAAGCACGGCATCTGGGTCGCCCTGGCGCTCTGGACCGGCTTCACCTTCATCGGCTACTTCGCGCCGATCCGCGAGCTGGGTCCGCAGATCGCGAGCCTGTCGCTCGGCCCGTGGCAGTGGTTCTGGTGGCTCTTCTACAGCTTCGCGACCTGGGGCAACGCCGGCTTCATGCGCGAGCAGGTCTGCACCTACATGTGCCCGTATGCCCGCTTCCAGGGGGCCATGTTCGACAACGACACGATGATCATCACCTACGACGCGGCCCGCGGCGATCCGCGCGGCTCGCGCTCGCGCAAGGCCGATCCGGCCAAGCTCGGCCTCGGCGACTGCATCGACTGCACGCTGTGCGTCCACGTCTGCCCCACCGGCATCGACATCCGCAACGGCCTCCAGTACCAGTGCATCGGCTGCGCCGCGTGCATCGACGTCTGCAACGGCGTCATGGACAAGATGCAGTATCCGCGGGGACTGATCCGCTACACCACCGGCAATGCGCTGCGCGCCGGCCTGTCGGCGCGCGACACGATGCGTCGCGTGCTGCGGCCGCGAACGCTGATCTACGCGACGCTGCTGATCGGCGCGACCGTTGCGCTGGTCGCCTCGCTGGCGCTGCGCTCGCCCCTGCGGGTGGACGTGATCCGGGACCGGAACGCGCTCGCCCGCCTCACCAGCGAGGGGGCGATCGAGAACACCTACCGGCTGCAGTTGATGAACGCGAGCGAGACACCGCTCAAGGTCCGGGTTTCCGTCGCCGGCATCGACGGCCTGGCCGCGTCCGGCCCGACCGAGTTCAGCGTGCCGGCGGCGGCCAACCGGATGGTTCCGGTCAGCCTTACCCTGAACCCGGACGAGAATCCGCTCGCGGCGGGCACCCATCCGATCCGGCTGCGTGTCGAGGCCTTCGCCGACGATCCGGCGCGCCCGACGCCGGCCTCCTCCGTCGCGCGACTCGAAGAGCGCGCCGTCTTCACGATGCCGAGGTGAACATGGTTCCTGATGCCGTCCCTGCCGCCGGCGATCGCCGTGCGGTGCTGCCGTACATCGCCCTGGTGGTGGGCATCCCGGTCGCCACCGTGCTCGCCGGCGTGTTCACCCTCTACCTGGCCGCGAGTGGCGGCGACACCATCGCGCCGGTCCCGACCGCGGTGAAGCGCGGCCTGGTGGTCGAGGATACCCGGGCCGCCGGCCGGCCGGCTGCGGGCGAGGGCAGGGGCACTG
>JAEWEW010000339.1 GCA_023389175.1 Pseudomonadota bacterium
GCATAGGAGTCTGATTCATCGTCGCTTCTTCGCCCCAGGACGCATCACCGGTTCGATCGGCATGCATCAAACACCACGTCCCTGTTGACACAGGCGACCATAGGAGGGGGGTAGGGCCGAAGGCCCAAGGGGGGTTGGCCCGTTATGCCTTGAGGAACTCCTCGCGGCTGCCGAGCCAGCGCAGCAGGTGCGCAGCCACCTCGGCCGGGTGGTGCCGCAGCATCGCCTGCGCCGCCGCGATGGCAGGGGCCACCAGGTCCTGGTCCCGGTCGAGGTCCGCAAAGCGGAGCAGCATCGCGCCCGACTGCCGGGCACCGAGGAACTCGCCCGGGCCACGCAGCTTGAGGTCGCGACGCGCGATCTCGAAGCCGTCGTTCGTCTCGTACATGGTGGTCAGCCGTTCGCGGGCGAGCGCGCCGGCCGGATGGCGATAGAGCAGGACGCAGGTGCTCCGGCTGGTTCCCCGCCCCACCCGGCCGCGGAGCTGGTGCAGCTGCGAGAGACCGAACCGCTCCGCGTGCTCGATCACCATCAGGCTGGCGTTGGGGACGTCCACGCCGACCTCGATCACCGTGGTCGCGACCAGGACATCGATCTCCGCCTGCTTGAAGGCGGCCATCACCCGCGCCTTCTCCTCGCCCGGCAGGCGGCCGTGGACCAGCCCGATTCGCAACCCGGCAAGCTCCGCCTTCAGCCGTTCGCAGGTCGCTACCGCGTTCTCGAGGTCGAGCGCCTCGGACTCCTCGACCAGCGGGCAAACCCAGTACACCTGCCGCCCCTCGGCGACCGCGTCGCGGATACGGGCCACCACCTCGTCGCGCCGCCGGTCGGCGATCAGCTTGGTGGTGACCGGCGTGCGGCCCGGCGGCAGCTCGTCGATGACCGAGACGTCCAGGTCGGCATAGAAAGTCATCGCCAAGGTCCGCGGAATCGGCGTCGCGCTCATCATGAGCTGGTGCGGCAGGAGGCCGTCGCCGCGCTGGCGCAGCGCAAGCCGTTGCGCCACCCCGAAGCGATGCTGCTCGTCGACGATCGCGAGCGCCATGCGGTCGAACACCACGGTTTCCTCGATCAGCGCATGGGTCCCGATGAGCAGGTCGACCTCGCCCTCGGCCACCGCCTGCCGCACCGCCTTCTTGGCGCGCGGCGTCAGCGAGCCGACCAGCCAGCCGACCCGGACGCCCTGTCCCGCCAACCACGGCGCAAGCTTGTCGTGGTGCTGCCGCGCGAGGATCTCGGTGGGCGCCATCAGGGCGGCCTGGTGGCCGGAGCCGATCGCCTGCAGGGCAGCGAGCGCCGCGATGACCGTCTTGCCGCTGCCGACATCGCCCTGCAGCAGCCGGTTCATCGGCTGCGACCCGGCGAGGTCGGCACTGATCTCGCGCCAGACGCGCCGCTGCGCGCCGGTCAATGCGAACGGCAGGGTCGCGAGCAGCGCGTCGCTGCGGGCGACGTTGCCGAGCGCGATGCCGCTGCGCCGCGCCCGGGCGGCCCGCGCCTGGCGCAGCGAAAGCTGCTGCGCGAGCAGCTCCTCGAACACCACGCGGCGACAGGCCGGCGTTCGGCGGGCAAGCAGCGCGGCAAGGTCGGCATCGGCAGGCGGGCAATGGATCTCGCGCAGCGCCTGCATGATCGGCGGCAGGCCCTCGAGGCCGGCGGCTTGCAGCACTGATTCCGGCACGGTATCCGGCCAGTCGGCCGCGCGCAGCGACTCCAGGATGAGCTTGCGCAGCTGGTGCTGCGGTATCGAGCTGCTGGTCGGATAGACCGGCGTCAGCCGGGACGGCAGCGGCGTCTGCTGCGTCACCAGGCGGTAGCGCGGATGCACCATCTCCATGCCGAACAGGCCGCCACGTGCCTCGCCAAGTGCCCGCACCAGGCGTCCCGGCGCGAGTTGCTCCACCTGGGAAGGATAGAAGTTGATGAAGCGCAGGTTGAGCTCGCCGCTGTCGTCCCGCAGGCGAGCCACCAGCGGGCGGCGGCCACGCAGGCCCGGCTCGCGGGAGACGATCTCGCCCTGGACCTGCGCGACCATGCCGTCGGCGAGGCGCGCGACCGGCGTCAGCCGCGTCTCGTCCTCGTAGCGCAGCGGCAGGTGCAGGAGCAGGTCGTCCGCGCTGCGCAGCCCGAGCCGGCGGAAGCGCTTGTCGAGCCCGTCCGGCGTCGGGTCCTTACTCGAGGACGACGGTGGCCTCGATCTCGAAGGCTGCGCCACGCGGCAGGCCCGCCACCCCGACGGTGGAGCGCGCGGGATAAGGCGCCTGGAAATAGGACTGCATGATCTCGTTGGCCTTGGCGAAGTTGTCCAGGTCCGTGAGATAGAGGGTGAGGCGCACGCACTGCGAGAAGGTGCCGCCGGCCGCTTCGATCACCGCCTTCATGTTGCGGATGGCCCGGTGCACCTGCACCTCGAAGTCGCCCGCCACGAGCTGGCCGGACTGCGGGTCCAGCCCGATCTGGCCCGAGACGTAGAGCGTCCGTCCCGCCTGGATCGCCTGCGAATACGGTCCGATCGCCGCCGGCGCCGCCTTGGTGGAGATTGCTGTGGCCATCGATGGATACCCTCCGCTGCGGCCTTGATTCTAGCCACTTCGACCGCATTCTCCGGAGACGCCCGGCCGCTGCTCTAACATAGCGGCATGTCGACGGTTGGCATCTTCCTCCTGCTGCTGGCGGCGTTCGTCCTGCTC
>JAEWEW010000316.1 GCA_023389175.1 Pseudomonadota bacterium
GACCCGCACCGTGCCCGAGCTCCGGACGGTGCGGGCGGTCCCGGCGACCGCGCGGCGCAAGGACGGAAAGAGGACGATGCGGGGCAACCGCGGCAGGATGCCCTGCTCCGCCATGCGCCGATCGGCCGCGGCGATGATCTCCCGCAGCGGCATGGGGGCATGCCGCAGCAGCGCGGCCTCGAGCGCCTCGCGGGTGAGCGGGTCGGACGTGTACGGCCTCACGGCTGAGACGACTGCGCTTGCCAGCGCCCGCGCGCCGAGCGGGCTGTGCTCCTCGTCGGCGTCGGTGCCGGTCAGCTGGGCGAGCCGATCCAGGTACGCCGGATAGGCGGCCTCGAGCGCTTCGCGGACCTTGGCGGCCAGCGCCTGCGCGACGAGCTGGTCGCTGAGCGCCGCTTCGGTGAGCAGGTGGAAGTCCGGGCCCGCAGCGACGGAGGCGGCCGGCCCGGGCTGGGCACCGCCGGACACCACCGGCTCCTGCAGCGACTCGAAGTGCAACTCGTCGAGGGCGCCGACAGCGGATTCGCAGCGGATGTCCGCCTCCTCGCGCAGCGCCTGGGCCGCTTCCTGCAGGGCGCGGCGCCTCCGCGGCTCCGTGACGTCCACAGCGACGGCCCCCAGCTCGTCGGCCAGCCGAGGCAGCAGCGTGCCGACCGCCGCGCTCAAGCGCAGGCCCGCGACTTCGCGGATGTGGTCGAACAACCTGTAACGCTCGGGAACCGGCACCATCACCCCTTCAGGACGGATAACGCGCACAAACCCTGGCGCAATAGTCGTTTCGTATGATTGATTCGGCGGATATTAGGAGATACACATAGAAAAGGCTGTGAACAAAGTGGCGCAGGCACGTTACTTGCCGGTGTCGCAGCCTGTCAATCCGTGGTCAGGGCCGGGGAAATACGTCTGCTGACGCCCTGTGCGCGCTAGACGCAAGCCTTTGTTTTGACACACATTCTAGCAGCCGGCCGGAACAGCGCGCGTGCGCTATGTCCGACAGTCTCCATCTTGCCGCGAACTACCGCTGGGACGCGTGCTTGATTGGCGACGGGACGCTTGTTGGCGGTTTCGACAGTGATCCGTTTCTCCGATGGGCGCTGACGGTCAGTGTTACGTCTTGTCGCCACCACGCGACGAATTTTGCGGGCGCTTACGATAGTCTTACGTGTAACAGCCCTGTTTCCAGTTCTGCTGCTCAAGTCATGAGCAGGGCGATCCCTCCAGCTTGTCGAGGTCTTAGACTTTCGCCCGCGCGGTGGATAAGTCCTCCGACGGATGGTTGCCGGTCACTGATGAAGCGCTCGGGTCTGGCTGTCATCCGACGGCGCGAATGCGCCGCCGCGAGCTCGGAAACACAGCAACACCCAGCACTCGGAAGGACCCATGCTTCACAAGAAAACCCTCGCCGTTGTCATCATGACCGCTTCCATCGCCGCCTGCGGCGGCGGAGGCGGTTCCGAGACGGCGGTATCTGCCAACCCGCCAGCGCCCGCACCCGGGGGCGGTCCGGTCGCCGGCCCCGCACCCGCTCCCGGCGTGGACAACCCCACGCCGATCAACGCGCCCTCGCCGGGCAAGCCCCCTGGACCGCTCCCCCCGCCTCCGCCGGCAACGGCCGGAACCGTATTTCCCGGAACGCAGATGCAGCGTGCCATGACCCAGGCAGTCCCCGCGATCGGCAATACCGTCACGACGCGGGAGAGCGGCCAATATGTGCATGACGGGCTGGAGAACCCGCTCGCCGGATACATCGTCTCCGACGGTCGCCTAACGCGCACATACACCCTTGCTGCGAGCGCCACCGGCTACGACATCTCGCGTGAGGCCGTGCTGGAAATTGTGGAGGACAACGGCGGACTGGCCCCGAAGGTCGACGGAGTCCAGTACCGAGGCGAACCCTTCAATCCGGCAATCGACTACCCGGCCAACGTCATCGCTCGAACCTGGACCGCGCCCGATGGCTCGGATCGGCACGTGAAGCTACTCCCGTCGACCACGGACGACCACCCGGGCATCCTTCGCCTGTGCTGGGAAATAAAGTCTGCGGCGGCCTTCCGCCTGGCATGTACCCATCATGCCGCGGACGGCCACATCTTCGGCGCCGACCTCATTGAGGACATCGACGGGGTGATCGTCCGTTTCGATTGGCAGTGGGAGGCGACACCGCGGCCGGACGGCAAACCCTATGGGCTCGCGGACTACGCGCCGGGCGGATTTGCCGGGTTGGACGCACGCAATATGACCTGCGTGAGGCAGACCATCGGCCCGGATTCCCGTACCGACACAACGATCCAGCCGGTATCGCTTACCCCGTCCGAGGTCCGCGTCGGGGACCAGGTGCTGCTACGCCATGGCAACCTGCGGACCACCGTCGAAACCGAGGGCGAGTTCGTGACCTACACCCATGAGGACGCGTTGCCGATCGCAACGGTTCGGCGAAGCTACCGCCTGCGTGCAGGCGAGCTCCTCAGTGTCAATTGGGCTGTCGTTGGCGGTGCTTCCGGGTTCACCAGCGAATGCTTCTGACTTGCTCGCTTGAGACGCCGATGGCGCTTCTGCCGCCAATGGCGCCAGCGGGGGACACCGGGGGTGCAGCGGTGCAGTAGACTCGTCCCGGCGGAGGACGCGCATGGCGGACCACAAGAAGGACGGCAATCGTGGCGCAGCGGCACCCGCCGCTGCCCATGGCCTGCGCAAGGGGCTCGCCAGCTACGGCGATGCCGACTTCTCGCTCTTCCTGCGCCGCGCCTTCATCAAGGGCGCCGGCTTCACCGACGCGGCGCTTGACCGCCCGGTGGTCGGCATCGTCGATACCGCGAGCGGCTACAACCCCTGCCACGGCAACGCGCCGCAGCTGATCCAGGCGATCGAGCGCGGCGTGATGCTCGCCGGAGGGCTGCCGCTCGTCTTCCCGACGATCTCGATCGCCGAGAGCTTCTCGCAGCCGACCAGCATGTACCTGCGCAACCTCATGTCCATGGACACGGAGGAGATGCTGCGCGCGCAGCCGATGGATGCGGTGGTGCTGATCGGCGGCTGCGACAAGACCGTGCCGGCCCAGTTGATGGGCGCCGCCTCGGCCGGCCTGCCGGCGATCCAGCTGGTGACCGGGGCGATGCTCACCGGATCGCACCGCGCCGAGCGGGTGGGCGCCTGCACCGACTGCCGCCGCTACTGGGGCCTGTACCGCGCCGAGCAGATCGACCGCCCGACCATCGATTCGGTGAACGACCAGCTGGTGGCGAGCGTCGGCACCTGCTCGGTTATGGGAACCGCGAGCACCATGGCCTGCATCGCGGAAGCGCTCGGCATGATGGTCCCGGGCGGCGCCAGCGCCCCGGCCGTGACCGCCGACCGCATGCGGGTGGCCGAGGAAAGCGGTCGCCTGGCCGTCGCCATCGCCGGCGCGCGGCTCACCATCGACCGGATCCTCACCGCCGAGGCCTTCGAGAACGCGCTGCGGGTGCTGCTCGCCATCGGCGGCTCGACCAACGGCCTGGTGCATCTCGCGGCGATCGCCGGCCGCATGGGCTTCGAGCTGGACCTCGCCGCTTTCGACCGCATGGGCCGCGAGACGCCGGTGCTGGTGGACCTCAAGCCGTCCGGACAGCACTACATGGAGGACTTCCATCGCGCCGGCGGCATGCCGGCCCTGCTGCGGGAGCTGAAGCCGCTGCTCCATCTGGACGCCCTGACGGTCACCGGCCGCACGCTCGGAGAAGAGCTGGAGCGCGCCCCCGCGCCGTTTGCCCAGCCGGTGATCCGCCCCTTCGCCGACCCGATCTATCCCCAGGGCGGCATCGCCGTGCTGCGCAGCAACCTCGCCCCGGGCGGGGCGATCATCAAGCAGTCGGCCGCCTCGCCGTCCCTCATGGAGCACGAAGGCCGCGCGGTGGTATTCGAGGATGCCGGTGATCTTGCCGCGCGCATCGATGACGATGCGCTCGACGTGGCGCCCGACGACGTCCTCGTCCTGCGCAACATCGGACCGGCCGGCGCGCCCGGCATGCCGGAGGCGGGCTACCTTCCGATCCCGAAGAAGCTCGCCCGCGCGGGCGTGAAGGACATGGTGCGGATATCGGACGGCCGCATGAGCGGCACCGCCGCGGGGACCGTGGTGCTGCACGTGACGCCGGAGGCGGCGGTCGGCGGACCGCTCGCCTACGTGCGGACCGGCGACCGGATCCGGCTCAGCGTGTCCCGGCGCGAGCTGGCCTGGCTGGTCTCCCAGGAGGAGATCGAGCGGCGCCGGGCCAGCACGCCCGTGACCCGACCCAGCGCCCCGCGAGGCTACCGCAAGCTCTTCCTGGACACCGTGACCCAGGCGGACCGCGGCGTCGATTTCGACTTCCTGCGCGCCGACCGATCACCGGTCCGGATCCCGCGCTCCTGAGCCAGGCGGGCCGGACCGGGCACCGCCGACGGCCATGGATGCGGCGCCGCCGCTCCCGACGG
>JAEWEW010000008.1 GCA_023389175.1 Pseudomonadota bacterium
GGCCCGGCCGACTCGCCCAGCTGCCGCGCGACCCGCAGCATCTTGAGCTCCGTGCCCTTGTCCAGGCCGTAGCCGGACTTGATCTCCACGGTGGTGACGCCTTCGGCCGCGAGCCGCGCGAGCCGTCGCGCAGCTGCATCGCGCAGCGCCGCTTCGCTCGCGGCGCGGGTCGCCTTCACGGTGGACAGGATGCCGCCGCCTGCGCGGGCGATCTCCTCGTAGCTGGCGCCCGAAAGGCGCAGCTCGAACTCGGCGGCGCGATCGCCGCCATACACCAGGTGGGTGTGGCAGTCCACCAGCCCCGGGGTGAGCCAGCCGCCGCCGCCGTCGATGCGATCCGCCGCGATCAACGGCGGCGCTTCGCGGCGCGGGCCGACCCACGCGATGCGCCCTGCTTGCACCGCCACCAGCCCGTCCGGCACCTCGCCGTAGTGCGCGCCGTGCATCGTGGCGAGATGGCAGTTCTCGATGATCAGGTCGGCTTGCATCGGGCGGAAGGAGCGGAAGCGGCTAGTCTGGCATATTTGCGGACCCGATGGGATCATGCCGTCCGATGAAGACCTGGCACGCACGGTGGGCGCTCACCGAGGACGGCTGGCTGGCGTCGGCCAACGTCATCGTCGGCCCGGACGGAACCATCGCCTCTATCGAAGCCGGCGCGGCGGCGCCGGGCGCCAGGCGGGCCGACCTGCTGCTGCCCGGCATGCCGGATGCCCATTGCCACGCCTTCCAGCGCGGGATCGCCGGCCTCACCGAGCGCGCGGGCGAGTCGGGCGGCGACAGCTTCTGGACCTGGCGCGAGCGCATGTACCGGGCGGTGGACGCGCTCGATGCACGCGCGCTGCACGACGTCGCCCTGGCGCTCTACCGGGAGCTGCGGCAACGCGGCTACACCTCGGTCGCCGAGTTCCACTACGTGCACCGTCCGGGCGGAAGCAGCGCGTTCGAGACGTCGCACGCGCTGGTCGAGGCGGCCGCAGCCGCGGGGCTGCGCCTGCTGCTGCTGCCGGTGCTCTACCGGCGCGGCGGGCTCGACGGTGCATCCCTGTCGGCCCGCCAGCAGCCGTTCGGGCTGGCGCTGGACGACTACGGCCGCCTGCTGCAGGCGCTCGCGGCTCACCGCGCCAACGCGCCGCATCTCGCGCTCGGCATCGCGCCGCATTCGCTGCGCGCGGTCGGCGGCGCGGACCTCGAGCAGGTGCTCCGGCTGCGTGAGGCGCTGCTGCCGGGCTGCCCGGTGCACATCCACGTGAGCGAGCAGCGCGCCGAGGTGGAGGACGCGGTCGAGCGGCTCGGCACCACGCCGATCGCCTGGCTGTGCGACCACGCGCCGGTGAACCGCGACTGGGTGCTGGTGCACGCCACCCATGCGACCGCCGACGAGCTGCGCCTCGTCCGCGCGCGCGGCGCCGTGATCTGCGTCTGTCCGACCACCGAGGCAAACCTCGGCGACGGCGCGTTCGACATCGAGGGCTGGTGGCAAGCCGGCGGCGCGCTCGCGATCGGCAGCGACAGCAACGTCGGCGTCGACCCGACGGAGGAGCTGCGCTGGCTCGAATACCAGGCGCGACTTCGGCTGGAGCGGCGCACTGTGCTGGTGGCGACGGGATCGCGCCATCCGGGCACCAGCCTGTGGCGGCGCGCGGTGGCCGGCGGACGACGCGCGCTGGGTTGCGCCGTGGATGGCCTGGCGGTGGGTGCCCCCGCGGAGCTGCTCGAGGTCCGGCTCACGGACCCGGCACTCACCCCGGACGAGGCGATGGACGACCTGGTGTTCGCGCGGCGGGCGGCGTCACTGGGAGAGATCTGAAGGCGCCCCCCGGCGGGCGGCTGCCGGCATCCGGCCTACGCGTTGCGCCGATCGATCGCACCGGTCGGATCCGGCTGGTCCGGCCCGCCGCCAGCCAGGCGATCCGGCCCCTCGCCCTCCACGCCACCGGGCGGGGGGCCGCGGTCGGCAGCTTCCTCGCCCGCGCCTTCCACGTCGGCTGCGCCAGGCACTGCCTGCGGCTCCTCGGGATGGCCTTCCTGCTCGTCGGTACCGGCGCCACCGGTACCCGCCTGCGCCTTGCGCAGCCGCTTCTCTTCCTTCTTCGCCTTCTTGGCAAGGTCGCGTTGCCGCTTGGCGAACGCGTAGTTGGGTTTGGCCATGCCCCCTCCTCTCCGATGACTCCGGCACAGCACTGCACCGGCTGGTTCACGGACATGGTATAGCCGATCGCTTTCTCCGCATGCCGGCCGGGGTGTTGACCCGGCGCGATCTTCCTCGGGCGTCCGTTCCGGCGGCCTTTCGCCCGGGCAGGCCGCTCGAGATCAGGTGAGCGGCAGCGCCATGATGTCGCGCGCGCCCGGCCGCTGCGCTGCCCGCTCCAGCCAGCGGTCGACGTTGGGCCGGGCGGCCCGCTCCACCGGCAGCAGACGCCAGCGATGCGCCGCGCAGGCGAGCGGAATGTCCGCCATGGTGAAGCGATCGCCGCCGATGTAGTCGCGGCCGGCCAGCGCCGCCTCCAGGATGCCGAGCAGCGCCTCGGTCTGGCGGCAGGACGCGTCGAGCACCGCCTGCTGCCGTTTCGCCGGCTCGGTCCGCACCAGTTGCCAGAAGGCATCGCGCATGGATGCGATCAGCTCCAGCGAGCACCAGTCCATCCAGCGTTCGCAGTCGGCGCGCGCCTGCAGCGACTCGGGATAGAGGCCGCCCTCCGGATGCTTGGCGCAGAGATAGCGGACGATCGCGTTGGATTCCCACAGCACGAAGCCGTCGTCCTCGATCACCGGCACCCGGCGGTTGGGATTGAGGCGTCCGAACTCCGGCGTGTCCACCACGCCGAACTGGCCGCCGGCGTCCACCCGCTCGAAGGGAAGACCGAGATCCGTGGCACACCACACGACCTTCTGCACGTTGATGGAGCTGATCCGCCCCCAGATCTTCAGCATCGTTCCTCCTGTCCGCGGACGGCCGCGGCTTCGTTCCATGATAGCGTGAGGGCTCGGGCGCTTTCGCCGCCGCGCCTGCGGCACCGCCCGGAAGGAGAAGCGATTGCCTGGATCGGACCAGTCCGCCGCCGTCGACCTGGAAACCGCGACCGCCCGCACCCGTGCCTGGGTCCAGCATGCCGTGATTGGCCTTGGCCTCTGCCCCTTCGCCCGCGCACCGCAGGCACAGGGGCGCATCCGCTACCGCGTCAGCACCGCCCGCGACGAGGACGCGCTGCTCGCCGATCTCGCCGAGGAGCTGCGCCTGCTGGCGCAGGCCGATCCGCAGCAGGTCGAGACGACGCTGCTGGTGCATCCGTGGGTGCTCGGGCGCTTCGAAGACTTCAACCAGTTCCTCGAGATCGCGGATGCCGCGGTGGCGGCGCTCGGGATGACCGGCGTGCTGCAGGTGGCGAGCTTTCATCCGGACTACCGATTCGAGGGCACGGCGCCCGACGACATCGCCAACGCCACCAACCGCTCGCCCTTCCCCATTCTGCATTTGCTGCGCGAGGACAGCGTCGCCGAGGCGGTTCGCGCCCACGGCGACACCGACGCGATCTACCAGGCGAACGTCCGTCGCCTCGAGCAGCTGGGCGCGCAGGGTTGGGCCGCGCTGCGCAGCCTGATCGACCGCGGCTGACGCATCGCCGGCGGGCGTGACCGGGCCAGGGGCGCGCGGCCCGGGATGCTATGCTCGTCATTCGGAAGACCGCACCACGATGTATCCATTCGCCTTCCATCGTCCGGAGCGCCTGTCGGATGCGCTCGCATTGCTCGCCGCGGACCCCGAAGCGCGCGCGCTCGCCGGCGGCATGACGCTCATTCCGTCGATGAAGCACCGCCTCGCCGCGCCTTCGCAGCTGGTGGACCTCGGCCGGCTCGAGGAGCTGCGCGGCATCGAGCTCCGGGACGCCTCGCTGGTGGTCGGCGCGGGCTGCCGCCATGCGGAGATCGCTGCGGATCTGGTCGTCGCGGCCAACCTGCCGGCGCTCGCGACGGTGGCCCTGGCCATCGGCGATCCGCAGGTGAGGGTCCGCGGCACGATCGGCGGCTCGGTCGCCAACAACGACCCCGCCGCCGACTATCCGGCCGCGGTGCTCGCGCTCGCCGCCGTGATCGCCACGGACCGGCGCGAGATCGCCGCCGACGACTTCTTCCAGGGCATGTTCACCACCGCGCTCGACCGGGACGAGCTCATCTGCGAGCTGCGCCTCGCGGTCCCGCGCCGCGCCGCCTATGCCAAGTTCGCCCATCCGGCCTCGGGCTATGCGATGGCCGGCGTCTTCGTCGCCGACTTCGGCGAGACGGTACGCGTCGGCGTCACCGGCGTCGCGCCGTCGGTGTTCCGGTGGCACGAGGCGGAGGCCGCGCTGCTGCGCCGCTTCGACGAGGACAGCGTCGCCGGGCTCGCGCTGGACGAAGCCGGCCTGTTCGGCGACCTGCATGCGCCGGCGGCCTACCGGGCGCATCTCGCCACGGTGATGCTGCGCAAGGCCGTGGGCACGGCGCGTTCGAGCGATGACTGACCGGTCCCGGCAACTGCAGGACGTCGCCGACGCCGCGCGGCCAGGCCAGCCGGGCGCCGAGCCGCGCAGCCGCATCACGGTCACGGTGAACGGCGCCCGCCACGAGCTTGCGGTGGCGAACCGCACGCTGCTGGTCGATGCGCTGCGCGACGACCTCGGGCTCACCGGCACGCACGTCGGCTGCGACACCAGCCAGTGCGGCTGCTGCATCGTGCAAATGGACGGCGCGGCGGTGAAGTCCTGCACGGTCCTGGCGGTACAGGCCGACGGCGCCCGCATCACCACCATCGAAGGGCTCGCCGCCGAGGGCGAGCTGCATCCGGTCCAGGAGGCCTTCTCCGCCTGCCACGGCCTGCAGTGCGGCTTCTGCACGCCCGGCATGGTGATGGCCACGGTCGACCTGCTGGCGCGGCATCCGGAGCCGGACGACGAGCAGATCCGCCGCGGCCTCGCCGGCAATCTCTGCCGCTGCACCGGCTACGTCAACATCGAGGCCGCCGTCCGCGATGCCGCCGCGCGCATGACGCCGCCAAAGCGCCATGGCTGACGCCGGCCGGCTGCTGCGCCACGAGGACCGGCGGCTGGTCACCGGCCGTGGCCATTTCACCGCGGACTGCAGCCTTCCGGGGCAGCTCCATGCCGCGATGGTGCGCTCGGACCGGGCGCATGCGCGCATCCTCGGCATCGACGACGCTGCAGCCCGGCGTGCGCCCGGGGTGGTGGCCGTCTACACCGCGCGCGACGTCGAGGCGGCCGGCTTCCGGCCGCTGCCGAGCGGTGCCGCCTTGAAGGGCGCCGACGGAGCGCCGCAGAAGACCGCGCCGATGCCGGTGCTCGCCACCGACCGGGTCCGCTTCGTCGGGCAGCCGGTGGCGATGGTGGTGGCCCGCACGGCGCTCGAGGCGCGCGACGCGGCAGAGCAGGTGATGGTGGACTACGAGGACTTGCCCGCGGCCGCGACGGTCGCCGCTGCGCTCGCGCCGGGCGCACCGCTGCTGCACGATCACGTGCCCGGCAATGTCGGCCTCGTCTACCAGGACGGCGATCCGGCGGCGGTCGAGCGGGCCTTCGCCGCCGCGGCCATGACCTCGGCACTGGAGCTCACCAGCCAGCGGCTGGTGGGCGCGCCGATGGAACCTCGCGCCTGCCTCGCCGCGCACGACGACGCGCGCGGGGTGACGGTGCTGCACACCCCCACCCAGGGAATGCTCGGCATGCGCGCCAGCCTGCACGCCGTCACCGGCTGGCCGGCGGACAGCATCGAGGTGGCGCCGGATGACGTGGGCGGCAGCTTCGGCCTGCGCGGCGGCACCTTCTCGGAGCAGGTGCTGGCGATGCTCGCGGCCCGCCAGCTCCGGCGGCCGGTCAAGTGGGTGGCCACCCGCTCGGAGCTCTTCCTCGGGGAGTGGCACGGCCGGGCCTTGCAGCTGCGCGGCGAGATCGCGCTCGACGCGCGAGGCGACATCCTGGCCCTGCGGTTCGATCACAAGGCGGACCTCGGCGCCTACAGCTGCTACTGGGGCAGCCACATCGGCACCCGCAACCTGGCTGTCACCATGGGCGGCGTCTACCGGGTACCTGCGCTCTTCATGCGCTCGCGGCTGGTGCACACCAATACCGTGCCGGTCTCGGCCTACCGCGGCGCTGGCCGTCCCGACATCGCCTTCATCATCGAGCGGCTGGTGGACCATGCCGCCGCCGAGCACGGCCTCGACCGGGTGGCCTTGCGCAGCCGCAACTTCGTCCCGCGCGACGCCTTCCCCTACCGCACCGCCAACGGCACCGTGTACGACTGCGGCGACTTCGAGGGCGTCATGCGCAAGGCCCTGCGGCTTGCCGACTACGACGGATTTCCCGTCCGCCGCGAGGCATCGCGTGCCGCCGGACGGCGGCGCGGCATCGGCTTCGCCTGCTACCTCGAGGCCTCGGGCGGCGGTGCCGCGGCGAGCGACCAGGTTGCCGGGCGCTTCGGCGCCGACGGCCGCCTCACGCTCTACGCGATGACCGGCCCCTCCGGACAGGGACATGCCACCTCCTTCGCGCAGATCGTCTCGGAGGGGCTCGGCATACCCGCCGCGACGATCGACTACCGCGCGAGCGACCCGGCAAGCGGACTGATCGGCAACGGAACCGGCGGGTCGCGCTCGCTGCTCGGCGCGGGCTCTGCCTTCAAGCGCCTGGTGCCGGCGATCATCGAGCAGGCGCGACCGCATGCGGCGGCGGCGCTCGGCGTGCCGCCGGAGGCCGTTGCCTTCGACCGCGGCCGCTTCTTCACGCGGTCTCCCGTCGGCCGCGGCGACGACGACGCCGGTGCCGTGGCCGCGATCGACCTGCTCGAGCTGGCCCGGCGGCTGGCCGGCGCGCCGCGGGACGGCCGTCATCCGCTCGATAGCACCGCCGACAGCGTGGCAGGCGTCACCTTCCCCAACGGCTGCCATGTGGCCGAGCTGGAGGTGGACCCGGAAACCGGCGTCACCACCATCGCTTCCTACGTGGCGGTGGACGATCTCGGCACGGTCGTGTCGCCGCGACTGGTGCAGGGCCAGGTGCACGGCGGCGTCGTGCAGGGTGCCGGCCAGGCCTTCGGCGAGCATGCCATCTACGACGAGGCGAGCGGGCAGCTGCTCACCGGCAGCTTCACCGACTATCCGATGCCGCGGGCGGGCCTCGTGCGGCATATCGTCACCGATACCCATCCGGTGCCGACCGCGCTGAACGAGCTCGGCGCCAAGGGCGTGGGCGAATCCGGCTGCTCCGGCTCGCTGCCCGCGCTCGGCAACGCCATGATGGACGCGCTGCGCGAGGACTGCGGCCCGATCGACATGCCGTACACGCCGGCGCGGGTGTGGCAGGCGATTCGATCAGGGCAGCGTCCCGACTAGAGCAGGCCACCAAGCGCTGCAGTCAGCGCACGCAGGCCCGGGGTACCGGTCGTCAGCCTTCGAGGAGATCCTTCGCGAGCCGCACGCCGTCCTCCTCGCCCAGGTAGTAGCCCGCGACCCGGGCGATCTCGCGGTAGCCGAGGCCGCGATAGAAGGCGCGCGCTGCGTCGTTGCCCGCCCGCGTCTCGAGGTACACCGTCCCGATGCCGGCCGTCAGCGCGCACTTCTCCAGCCAGGCGACCAGCGCGGTCGCCACCCCCATGCGCCGCGACGCGGGCGCGACCGCGAGCAGCAGCAGGTGCGCCTCGTCGTCCTTGTACTGCATGAGGCCGAAGCCGGCGAACCGCTTGCCGCGACAGGCCACGGCGACGTTGACATCGGGGCTCTTCAGCGCGGCTTCGATGCGCCGGGGCGTCCAGCGCCAGCCGAGCCCCTGCTCGATGTGGTCCCGCGACAGCTCCGCGATCGGACGTGCGTCCGACGGCACGGCGAGGCGGATCTGCAGGTCCGAGATCATGCTGCCCTGCCTGCCAGCGGCGCAGGATCCGCGGCCCTCCCCGGGCCGCAGACCCCTGCCTGGCAATTACCTCCGGATCACTTCTTCAGCGAGCCGGTGAGCTTCTTCACTTCGGCACGATACTCGGCGAGGATGGCCTTGCCATCCATTCCCTTGTCATCGACCATCTTGATCCATTCGGTCTCGAACTTGGCGGTGCGCTCGGCCACCGCCTTCACCAGCGCGTCGCCGGCCGGCACCACCTCGCCGCCACCTGCCTTGAAGGCGTCGAAGCCGGCACCGGCGTTGGCATCCCACGCCTTGCCGACGTTGCGCGAGAACGCCTCGCCGGAGATCTTCGTGATCGCCTCCTGGTCCTTCTTCGAGATGGCGTTCCAGCGGTCCGTGTTCATGATGACGCTGTGGCTGTCGGAGTAGAGGCCGCCGGGGAACTGGGTGGCGTACTTGAGCAGCTTGTCCAGCTTGAACGACACGATGCTCTCCCCCGGGAACATCACCCCGTCCACCACGCCGGACGAGAGAAGCTCGTAGGACTCCGGCGCCGGCTTCGAGATGGTGTTCACCCCGAGCGCATTGGCCACGTCGGCCGCGATACCGCCGCCAACCCGGATCTTGAGCCCCTGGAAGTCCTCGACCTTGCGGATCGGATGCTTCGCGTTCCAGAAGATGCCCGGGCCGTGGGTGTAGATGGTGAGCAGCTTGACCCCTTTGTGCTCGTCCGCCTTCAGGAAGTGCTTGCTGTAGATGCGCCACAGGGCCACCGAGTTGACCTCGGCATTGTCGCCGGAGAAGGGCAGCACGCCGACGCGGACCAGCTGGAAGCGGGCCGGCGTGTAGGCATGCGAGACGAAGGCAAGGTCGGCGAGGCCGTCGCGGACCGCGTCGAAGTGGTTGATCGGGTTGGTCACCGGCTTGGGCAGCAGCTTGATCTTGACCCGGCCTTCGGTGACCTTCTCGACCTCCTTCATCCAGGGCATCATGCCGTCACGCACCAGCATGTGCGAGGGAGGCACCCAGGCCGACATGCTCAGCTCCACCGCTTTCGCCGGCAGCGCGGCGGCAGCCAATCCAAGGCCCAGCAGGCCGGTGGCAACGGACGTGATGCCCGGTTTCAGCCAGTTCTTCATTGCTCGTGTCTCCTAGTAGGTAGCAGTTGTCGGCTCAGATTAGCATGATCGCGCCCGCGGTCGCCGCGACCGCGGGCGCGCCGTTCAGAACAGCAGGTGCGGCAGCCAGGTCGACAGCGACGGAACCGCGACCAGGATCCCCAGCCGGATCACGTCGGCCACCACGAACGGCATGACCCCCCGATAGATGGTGCCGGTGCTCACGTGCGGCAGCAGCGTTCGCAGCACGAAGATGTTCATGCCCACCGGCGGGCTGATCAGCCCGATCTCCACCACCACCACCACCAGGATGCCGAACCAGAGCGGATCGAAGCCGAGGTGGACCACCAGCGGGAAGAGCACCGGCACGGTGAGCAGGATCATCGAGAGCTCCTCCATCGCCGTGCCGAGCAGCACGTAGATGACGCAGATCAGCACGATCACGGTCATCGGGCTGACCTGGAACTGCTCCACGTAGTTCTTCAGGTCCTCCGGCATGGAGGTGAAGTTGACGAAGTTGGCGAAGATCAGCGCCCCGATCAGGATGGCGAACAGCATCGCGGTGGTGCGCGCGCTCTCCACCAGCACCTGCGCCAGCACCGCCCAGCTGAGGGCGCGCCGCGCGAGAGCGAACACGAAGGCGCCGAACGCGCCGATGCCCGCGCCTTCGGTGACGGTGAAGACCCCGGCGTAGATGCCGCCCATCACCACGGTGAACAGGACGATGACGCCCCAGATGCCGCGCAGCGCCCGCCATCTCTGCGGCCACGGCGTGCGCTCGCCCGGCGGCCCGGCGGCCGGGTCGCGCCAGGTCTGCCAGGCGACCGCGAGCATCAGCAGCGCCGTCGCCACGATGCCCGGGAGCACCCCGGCCGCGAACATCGCGCCGATGTTGATCTCGGTCATCAGGGCGTAGATCACCATGATCACCGACGGGGGGATGAGGATGCCGAGCGTGCCGCCGGCGGCGATCGATCCGGTGGCGAGCCGGTCGCTGTAGCCGTAGCTGCGCATCGAGGGATAGGCGACCCGCGACATGGTCGCCGCGGTGGCGATGGAGGAGCCGCAGATGGAGCCGAAGCCGGCGCAGGCGATGATGGTCGACATGGCGAGCCCGCCGCGCCAGTGGCCGATGAAGGCATAGGCCGCCTGGAAGAGCTCCCGCGACAGGCCGGCCCGGCTCACGAAGTTGCCCATCAGGATGAAGAGCGGCACCACCGAGAGCGTGTAGGAGAAGCCGGTCTCGTACATCAGCGTCCCGGCGGAGGCGAGCGCCGGATTCCAGCCGCGCAGCAGTGCGAGCCCGAAGAAGCCGACGATGCCCATGGCGAACGCGATCGGCACCCGGATCGCGCTCAGGGCGAACATCGCCAGCAGCCCGAGCAGCGCCTCGGTCATCGGATCGATCCCGGAAAGCGGTTCAACCTAGAGGCCGGTCGCGCCGGTGCCCGCGCCGGCGGTGCCGGGTTCGGCGAGCGGTTCCGCCGGCGGTCGGCTGACGGCGGCCACGACATGGACCGCGCCGGTGGCCAGGGTGAGGAAGGCCATCAGGTAGACGAAGGGCGCGATGGGAAACTTGAGCGTCTGGGTGACGTCGCCGATCTCGGCGAAGGAGCCGGCCTTGCGCTGGAGCAGCCAGGCCATGCCGGCGAGCGCCGCGGCGCACACCAGGTGGATCACCACGTGCATCGCCCGCCGGAACGCGTCCGGGAAGAAGCGGTCGAACGCGTCGATGGTCACATGCTCGTTCCTGCGCGACACCAGCGGCAGGCCGGCGAAGATCAGCACCGCCATCATCATCTCGG
>JAEWEW010000023.1 GCA_023389175.1 Pseudomonadota bacterium
GCTCAAGGGAGCCCGCCGGTGAACTTCCGTCGCGCGCTGCGCCGCGAGGAGCCGGAGATCAACTTCATCCCGTTGATCGACGTCCTCCTGGTGATCCTGATCTTCCTGATGGTGACCACCACCTTCACCCGGTTCAGCGAGCTGCAGGTGAACCTGCCCTCGGCCACCGGCGAGGAAAGCGTCGAGCGACCGGCAGAGCTGGTCGTCGGCGTGGCCGCCGACGGGCGCTACACCCTGGACCGGCGCCCGGTCGCATTCCGCGATCCGGCGGGCCTCGCGCAGGCGCTGCAGAACGCCGCCGCCGGCCGAAAGGATCCGATCGTCATCATCTACGCCGACGCCGGCGCGAGCCACCAGGCGGTGGTGAACGTGCTGGAATCCGCCCGGCTGGCGGGGCTCGCCAAGGTGACCTTCGCCGCGCAGTCGGGCGCAGCGACCGCCCGTTGATCCGCGAACGCCTGCGCGGCCGGCTGGAGGCCTGGCTGCAGCGGGTGTGGTTCGACCATCCCGCGGCGACCCCGGCCGACCGGGCGCTCGCCCTGCTGGCCGCGCCGCTTGCCTTGCCGCTCTCCCGGCTGGTCGCCGCCGTGGCACGACGGCGCAGGCAGCTCGTCCGCCGGCAGCAGGCCGGCGACGGGACCGTCCCGGTGGTGGTGGTCGGCAACCTGGTGGCCGGCGGTGCCGGCAAGACGCCGCTCTCGGCCGCGATCGCGATCGGGCTGGAACAGGCAGGCTGGCGACCCGCCCTGCTCTCCGGCGGCTATCGATCGGCCGGCATCGGCCCTGCCATGGTGGGCCCCGGCAGCGACGCGACCGCCGTCGGCGACGAGGCGATCGTGCTTGCCCGCGACACCGGCCTTCCGGTCGCCTCGGGGCGCGACCGGGCGGCCGCCCTCGCGCTGCTGCTTCGCGCCCATCCCGATCGCGACGTGGTGGTGAGCGACGACGGCCTGCAGCACCACCGCCTGCCGCGCCGGATCGAGTTGGCGGTCGTCGACGAGCGCGGCTTCGGCAACGGTCGCTGCCTTCCCGCCGGTCCGCTGCGCGAGCCGGTCGACCGGCTCGCGACGGTGGACGCCGTCGTCTTCACCGGCGGACAGCCGGACGGCCTGTCCGGCGCGGGCTGCCTGCCGGCGCGATGCCATCGCTCGAGGCTCGAGCCGCGCCGCTGGCATCGGCTGGACGGCGCCGTCCGATGGAACCTGGAGGGCTTCGCGCGGCTGGTCGCCGGCGAACGGCTTGCCGCCGTGGCCGGCATGGCGCGACCGGAGCGGTTCTTCGACACGCTGCATCGGCTCGGGCTCGCTGCCGAGTGCCATCGACTCCCGGATCACGGCCGCATCGATCCCGGTTGGCTCGCGGCGCTGCCGGCCGACCGGATCCTGATGACCGGCAAGGATGCCGCCCGTTGTGCCGGCTTCGAGCCGGGCCTGCTTGCCCGTTGCGCCTGGCTCGAGGTGGCCGCGGCGCCGGACCCGGCGCTGCTAGAATGGCTGAGCGCGGCGTTGCGGCCCGGCACTGCCCCGTGATCGGGGCGCCGCAGCATCGCGGCTACGGACAAGGACGATGGACTCAAGACTGCTGGATATCCTGGTGTGCCCGGTCTGCAAGGGTCCGCTGCGCCTGGATCGCGAGTTCCAGACGCTCGACTGCCACGCCGATCGCCTCGCCTTCCCCATCCGCGACGACATCCCGGTGATGATCGACTCCGAAGCGGTGGCCCTGGATGCCAAGGCCACCCTGCGCGCTGCCCAAGGCGCCGGCAGCCCCACCGGCCACCTGCCGCCTCCCCCGTTTTCCGCGGCCTGAGATCCTGTGGTCGGTTCACAGGTTCTCCGGCCTGGCACCGACCTGCCCGGCTTCGTCGTCCTCATCCCGGCGCGTCTCGCGTCGACCCGGCTGCCCGACAAGCCGCTTGCCGACATCGCGGGCAAGCCCATGGTGGTGCGCGTGGCCGAGCAGGCAGGCCGCAGCGCCGCGAGCCGGGTGGTGGTCTGCACCGACACCGAGGCGATCGCGGACGCGGTGCGTGCCGGCGGCTTCGAGGCGGTCATGACCCGCGCGGACCATCCGTCCGGAACCGACCGGCTGGCGGAGGCTGCCCTTCGGCTCGGCCTCGGCGACGACGAGATCGTGGTGAACCTGCAGGGTGACGAGCCGGAGCTGCCGCCGGCGCTGGTCGACGCGGTGGCCCGTGGCCTGGCCGACGACCCGGAGTGCGCGATGGCGACGGCGGCGCATCCGATCGACCAGATGCGCGACTGGTTCAACCCGAACGTGGTGAAGGTGGTGCTGGACGCACGGAGCCGCGCGCTCTACTTCTCGCGTGCGCCGGTGCCCTTCCATCGCGACGGCCTGAAGGGTTTCCCGGATGCGATCGATCGCGAGCGGGCAGGCGCCGCGCTCGCCGAGGCGCGGCCATTGCGCCACATCGGCCTCTATGCGTATCGCGGCGCGTTCCTGCGCGGCTACGCGGCCATGCCGCCGTCCCCCCTGGAGGGCATCGAGGCCCTGGAGCAGCTGCGCGCCCTTGCCGGCGGCTTCGCCATCCGCGTGGTCGTCACCGAAGAGGCGCCGCCCGCCGGCGTCGATACCGCCGAGGATCTCGCCGCCGTGCGCGCGCGCTTCGCCGGGCGATCGCGTTGACCCTCGGTCCAGATTCCGCCACACTCCCGTCCGACCAAACAATACAGGAAGCCCCATGCAGGTAGGCACATGCGCTTGATCCTTCTGGGCCCGCCGGGCGCCGGCAAGGGCACCCAGGCGACGTTCATCAAGGAGCGCTACGGCATCCCGCAGATCTCCACCGGCGACATGCTGCGCGCCGCGGTCAAGGCCAGCACGCCGCTCGGTCTGGCGGCCAAGAAGGTCATGGACGCCGGCGCGCTGGTTTCCGACGACATCATCATCGGGCTGGTGAAGGATCGGCTCACGCAGCCCGACTGCGCGGGCGGCTACCTGTTCGACGGCTTCCCGTGGACCATTCCGCAGGCCGACGCGATGAAGGCCGCCGGCGTGGGGCTCGACTACGTGCTCGAGATCGACGTGCCGGAAGCCGACATCATCGACCGCATGAGCGGGCGCCGCGTGCATGCCGCGAGCGGCCGGACCTATCACATCCGCTTCAATCCGCCGAAGGTCGCGGGCAAGGACGACGAGACCGGCGAGGACCTGATCCAGCGCGACGACGACCGCGAGGAAGTGGTGCGCAACCGGCTCGCGGTGTACCAGTCGCAGACCCGGCCGCTGGTGGACTACTACACGCGGTGGGCGAACAGCGGCGAGGCCGGCGCGCCGAAGTACCGGCGGATCTCCGGTCTCGGCACCGTCGAGCAGATCCGCGACCGGGCGTTCGCCGCCCTGTCGACCTGAGCCGGCCGCACCGCCCTGCCGCACGGATCCCGGCCGGAGCGACGCCGTTTTCCCAGCGCACGAACACACAACAACAGAAGCAGGAAGCAATGATTTCAAGAAACCCGGAGGTTAGATCATGACTGGAACCATGACCGCGGCAGTCTGGTTCGCGCTCTTGTGCGGCGTTGGCGCCGTGCTGTACGGCTTCTACTCGAGCCGCTGGATCCTCGGCCTGGACGCGGGCAACCCGCGCATGCAGGCCATCGCGCTGGCGGTGCAGCAGGGCGCCAAGGCGTACCTGAACCGCCAGTACCGGACGATCGCCATCGTCGGCATCGTGATCTTCCTCATCATCGGCTTCGTTCCCGGCCTCGGCTGGTATACGGCCGTTGGCTTCGCGGTGGGTGCGATCCTCTCCGGCGCGACCGGCTTCATCGGGATGAACGTCTCGGTGCGGGCCAACGTCCGTACCGCGCAGGCGGCCACCCGCGGGCTCGAAGAGGCGCTCGCGGTCGCATTCCGCGGCGGCGCCATCACCGGCCTGCTGGTGGTCGGGCTGGGCCTGCTGGGCGTGGCCGGCTTCTTCTACGTGCTGGTCGGCGCCGCCCCGATGGGGCTCGGCAAGACCGTGGCGCTGCACGAGGTGCTGAAGCCGCTGGTCGGGCTCGCCTTCGGCTCGTCGCTGATCTCGATCTTCGCGCGACTGGGCGGCGGCATCTTCACCAAGGGCGCGGACGTGGGCGCGGACCTCGTCGGCAAGGTCGAGGCGGGAATCCCGGAGGACGACCCGCGCAACCCGGCGGTGATCGCGGACAACGTAGGCGACAACGTCGGCGACTGCGCCGGCATGGCGGCCGACCTGTTCGAGACCTATGCCGTGACGCTGATCGCGACCATGCTGCTCGGCGCCCTGGTGGTCACCGCGGCGCCGATCGCCGCGGCAGTCTATCCGCTGCTGCTCGGCGGCATCGCCATCATCGCGTCGATCGTCGGCTGCATGGCGGTCAAGGCGCGTCCCGGCAAGGGCATCATGGCCGCACTCTACCGCGGCCTGATCGTCGCCGGCGTCATCGCGCTCATCGCGTTCCTGCCGGCGACCACCTGGCTCATCCCGGACGACGCCCTGGGCGGCACCGGTGCCGCGATGCGGATCTACGGCGCCGCGGTGATCGGCCTGTTGCTCACCGGCGTGCTGGTCTGGATCACCGAGTACTACACCGGCACGCAGTTCAAGCCGGTGCGCTACATCTCGCAGGCTTCCGAGACCGGCCACGGCACCAACATCATCGCCGGCCTCGCGGTCTCCATGAAGTCCACCGCCTGGCCGGTGCTCTTCGTCTGCGCGGCGATCATCTCGTCCTACTGGCTCGCAGGCCTCTACGGCGTGGCGATCGCGGCCACCTCGATGCTGTCGATGGCCGGCATCATCGTGGCGCTCGATGCCTACGGGCCGATCACGGACAACGCCGGCGGCATCGCCGAGATGGCCGAGATGCCGGCGGCGGTGCGCGACATCACCGATCCGCTGGATGCGGTCGGCAACACCACCAAGGCGGTGACCAAGGGCTATGCCATCGGGTCGGCCGGCCTCGCCGCGCTGGTGCTGTTCGCAGACTACACCCATGCGCTGGATGCGCGCGGGCTCGCCACGACCTTCGAGCTCTCCAACCCGAGCGTGATCGTCGGGCTCTTCATCGGCGGCCTGGTGCCCTACCTCTTCGGCGCCATGGCGATGGAAGCGGTGGGCCGCGCCGCGAGCTCGGTGGTGGTCGAGGTGCGTCGCCAGTTCCGCGAGATCAAGGGCATCATGGACGGCACCGGCAAGCCGGACTACAGCCGGGCGGTCGACATGTTGACCGCCGCGGCGATCAAGGAGATGCTCATCCCGTCGCTGCTGCCGGTGGTGGTGCCGGTGCTGGTGGGCCTGCTGCTGGGACCGGCCGCGCTCGGCGGCCTGCTGATGGGCACCATCGTGACCGGTCTCTTCGTCGCGATCTCGATGTGCACCGGTGGCGGCGCGTGGGACAACGCCAAGAAGTACATCGAGGAAGGCAACCACGGCGGCAAGGGCTCCGAGGCCCACAAGGCCGCGGTCACCGGTGACACGGTGGGCGACCCCTACAAGGACACCGCCGGCCCGGCGGTCAACCCGCTCATCAAGATCATCAACCTGGTGGCGCTGCTGATCGTCCCGGTGCTGGGCGTCGGCGTGCTCGGCGGCACCGACGTGCCGGCCCACGGCGCGCTCACGCCGCCGGCGTCGTCGGCGCCGGCGCTGGCCGCCCCGGCGATCGAGCCCCCGCCCGCGCTCGAGCGGGCGGAGATGCCCGCCGCGACCGAAGGAGGCACGAAGTCATGAGGATCGATGGCCAGAGCGTCTTCATCGTGACCGGCGGGGCATCCGGCCTCGGCGGCGCCACGGCGGCCATGGTCGTGGCGGCCGGCGGCAAGGTCGTGATCGCGGACGTGAACGAGGACGCGGGCAAGGCGCATGCGGCGAAGCTGGGCGACGCCGCGCGGTTCGTGCGCTGCGACGTCACCCGCGAAGGCGATGGCCAGTCAGTGGTGGACGCGGCGCTGGGGATGGGGCCGCTGCGCGGCCTGGTCAACTGTGCCGGGATCGCGATCGGCCAGAAGACCATCGGCCGCGACGGCCCGCATGCGCTGGACGCGTTCCAGCGCGTGATCATGAACAACCTGGTCGGCACCTTCAACATGATCCGGCTCGCCGCCACGGCGATGGCCAGGCAGGATCCGCTCGCAAGCGGCGAGCGTGGCGTGATCGTGAACACCGCCTCGGTGGCGGCCTTCGACGGCCAGATCGGGCAGGCCGCCTATTCGGCCTCCAAGGGCGGCGTGGTCGGAATGACGCTGCCGATCGCCCGCGACCTGTCGCGCGACGGCATCCGAGTGGTCACCATCGCGCCCGGCATCTTCGAGACGCCGATGCTCATGACCATGCCGCAGGACGTGCGCGACTCGCTCGGCAAGCAGGTGCCCTTCCCTTCGCGCCTCGGCAAGCCCGAGGAGTACGCCCAGCTTGCCCGCTCGATCGTCGAGAACGAGATGCTCAACGGCGAGACGATCCGTCTCGACGGCGCCATCCGGATGGCGCCCCGCTAGCAGCCACCCGCGGCGGCGGCAGGATCGCGCCGCCGCCCTTGCACCTGCCGGCTGTACCGACTGTACCGGCAGTACCAGCCGCGCCGCGGCCGTCAGGCCGGGCGACGGTCGCTCAGGCGCGCTTCCAGCCAGCGCCCCACCGCGAGCAGCGCGGCATCGCGATCGCGCTGCCCCACCACCTGCAGGCCGAGCGGCATGCCCTCCAGGGCGCCGCAGGGCAGGCTGAGCGTCGGCACGCCGGCGAACGAGAACGGCAGGGTCTGGCCGAGCACCGCCTCGCGCACCGACAGGGTGCCGCCCTCCACCTCCGCCTCCTGCTGGCCGCGCAGCGGCGTGCCGATCGCCGTGGTCGGCAGCACCAGGGCATCCACCGCCGCCAGCCGGCGATCGAGATCCTCCATGAAGCGGCGCCGCGCCTGCATCGAGTCCAGGTAGTCCATCGCCGGCAGCTTCATGCCCGCCTGCAACGGCGGCAGCACCAGGTCGGAGAAGCCCTCGTCGCCGGCGGCCAGGGCGGCGCGATGGATCCAGGCGCCCTCGGCACGAACGATCGGGGTGTAGTGCTGCCACGCGAGCGGCAGTGTCTCGACATCGAGATCGACCAGGTCAGCCTCCGCCGCCAGATCCGCCTGCAGGCGCTCGAACGATTCCCGCACGCCAGCGGCAAGCCGCCCCTTCAGCCAGTGGCGCGGGATGCCGAGCCGCGGCCGGCGGGCGACGGCGCCATGCCGCGTGCCGCGATGGGCGAGCGCCTCGAAGACCACCGCGGCATCGTCGACGCTGTTCGCGAGCGGACCGGCATGGTCGCAGGTCCAGGAGAGCGCCACCGCCCCGTCGAGCGGGATGGCGCCGAAGGTGGGCTTGAAGCCGACCACGCCGCAGAAGGCAGCCGGGATGCGCACCGAGCCGCCGGTGTCGCTGCCGATCGAGGCGACGCCGATGCCGCAGGCCACCGCCACGCCGGAGCCGCTCGACGAGCCGCCCGCCTGTCGGGCCGGGTCGTACGGGTTCTTCACGTCGCCGGTCCACACGTTCTCGCCGGTCGCGCCGAGCGCGATCTCGTGCATGTTCGTCTTGGCGAAGACGATCGCGCCTGCTTCCTGGAGCCGGTCGACCACGGCGGCCTGCCGGCCGAAGTCCGGCAGCACCGCGCGGGTACCCGCGTGGGTCGGCGCGCCGTCGAGGTTGAAGAGATCCTTCACCGAGACGAACACGCCCTGCAACGGCCGGGCGGCAAAGGCGCCGGCGCCGCGGCTTCGCACCGCCTCCTGCGCCTCGTCCGCGAGCCGGGCGGCACGCTTCCAGTCGACCCAGGCGAGCGGGTTCAGGTCGGCATGCTGGCGGGCGCGCGCCTCGATCAATGCGAGCTCGTCGCGCAACTGACGGCGGCCATCGAGCAGCTGGCGCTGCTGCAGCCGGATCGGGGTGAAGGCAGGTGGCTGGAATGTCATCGCAAGCACGCTCGGGTGGCCGTCGAGCGGACTATTATGACCGGATGATCCTGCGCGCCGCTCTCGTCATCGCGTGCCTCTCGGTCGCGGGCGGCAACGTACCGGCGACGGCGGCGAACCCGCCGGCACCCGAAGCAGCAAGCGGTTTCCGGGCGCAGCCGCTTGCGCGCGGCGAGCGCTTCATGGTCGCGACGGCGAACCCGCATGCCACCGATGCCGCCTACCAGGTGCTCGCCGAGGGCGGCAGCGCGGTCGACGCCGCCATTGCCGCCCAGATGATGCTGGCCCTGGTGGAGCCGCAGTCCTCCGGGATCGGCGGCGGCGCCTTCATGCTTGCCTTCGATGCGGCAAGCGACGGGCTGGTCGCCTGGGACGGGCGCGAGACCGCGCCGATGGCGGCGGACGAGCGCCTCTTCCTCGATGCCGACGGCCGCATGCGGCCGTTCTTCGAGGTGCTGGTGGGCGGCAGGTCGGTCGGCGTGCCGGGAGTGGTGCGCATGCTGGAAGCCTCGCATCGGGAAGCCGGGCGGCTGCCCTGGGCGCGACTGCTCCAGCCGGCGATCACGGCAGCCGAGCAGGGCTTCGCCGTGAGCCCGCGCCTTCATTCGCTCATCGCGCGCAACCCGTTCCTCAAGGACGATCCGGCGGCGGCGAGCTACTTCCACGACGACGAGGGTCGGCCGGTCGCGGTCGGCACCCGGCTGCGCAATCCCGCGCTCGCCGCGACGCTGCGGCTGCTCGCGGCCCACGGCAGCCGGCCGCTGCACGAAGGCGAGCTCGCCCGCGCGCTGGTGGCGAAGGTGCGCGGACATCCGCGCAACCCCGGCCTGATGACGCTCGCGGACCTGTCGGCATACCAGGCGCGGCGGCGTGAAGCGGTATGCGTGCCGTGGCTGCGCTTCACCGTCTGCGGCATGCCGCCCCCCTCCTCCGGCGGCATCGCGGTCGGGCAAATGCTGGGCATCCTGCAGGCCACCGGCTTCGGCGGGATCACCGACGGCCAGGGCGGCCTGGATGCCGAGGGTGTGCACCGCTTCAGCGAGGCGGGGCGGCTCGCCTACGCCGATCGCGACCGCTTCGTCGCGGACAGCGACTTCGTCGCCCTGCCGCGCGGCCTGCTTGCCGGCGACTATCTCGCCGCCCGGGCCGCGCTGGTCGGCGACCGGTCGATCGGCACCGCGCCGGCCGGCAGGCCGGAGGTCATGGCGTACCCCGAGGGAGGCACCTCGCATGTCTCGGTGGTAGACGGCGACGGCAACGCGGTCGCGCTCACCACCAGCATCGAGTTCGCCTTCGGCAGCCAGCAGATGGTGGGCGGTTTCCTGCTCAACAACCAGCTGACGGATTTCTCCTTCGTGGAGGCGACCCAGGCCGCCGCGGCCCTGCCGCCGGTCGCGAACCGTCCCGGGCCGGGCAAGCGGCCGCGCAGCTCGATGGCGCCCACGCTGGTGTTCGAGCGTCCGGACGAGACCGGCAGCGCCGCGCCGGCATCGTTTGCTCGCGGGCCCCTCGCGATGGTCACCGGGTCGCCGGGCGGCTCGTTCATCATCAACTATGTCGCGCAAACCCTGATCGCCACCCTGCAGGATGGCCTCGATCCGCTCGCCGCCATCGCACTGCCCCATGTCGGCAGCCGCAACGGACCGACCGAGCTCGAGCTCGGCCGGGTCGCTCCGGAGCTGGCCGCCGCGCTGCGGGCACGCGGCCATGCGGTGCGCGAGGTGGAGCTGACCAGCGGCATCCAGTCGATCGTTCGTCGCTGCGCGCCCGGCAGCAGCGATCCATCCGATGCCGCCGGGACCGGTGACGGACGCGAGCCACCCCTGCGGGAATGCTGGTGGATCGGCGCCGCCGACCCACGGCGCGAGGGCACGGCGCGCGGACAGTGAGACAGCAACCCACGGAGGACGGCACCATGGCAGGACCTGCGCATCGCATACTGCATACCGCGCGACTCAAGTCCGCAGGCTACGACGAGCGCGAGAAGCGGCTGGAGATCGCCTTCCACGACGGCCAGATGAAGACCTATCGCGGGGTGCCGGCGGAGGTAGCCCGACGCTTCTTCTCGTCGCCCAATCCGGCAAGCTTCTGGGAGGACCGGATCGCGGAGGAGTATCCGGTGGACAGCGGTCGCGCGCCGGCTGCGCAGGATGCGGCCTCCAGGCTCGAGGATCTCTTCAAGAAGCCGGAATAGCCCGCCACCCGGACCGTACCGGGACCGGGCTGGCAGGTGGCCGAGAGGCTAGAGGATCCGGTTGTACCAGACGAGCGAGAGCAGCGCCGACAGCAGCGCGAGGATGGCGGCGCCGGCCGCGAAGAACGACGTGATCTCCGTCTCCTTGCGCTCCATCACGAACCGCGAGTTGAGGTTGGCGTAGATCTTCTTGAGATCCACGGCGGTGCCGGCATAGAAGTATTCGCCCCGGGTCTCCTTGGCGATGCCCTTCAGCGCATCCTCGTCCAGCCGAACGCGCATGCGCCAGCCTTCGCCGGCGATGATCTCGCCGTTCGGCGTGCCGATTCCCACGGTGTAGACCCGCACGCCCCGCTCGGCCGCGATCCGGGCGGATTCGATCGGATCCGGACCGGTGGTGGACTGCCCGTCGGTCAGCAGGATGATCACCGCGGAGCCGTAGGAGCCCGGTTCGGCGACCGGCTTCGGCGGATCGGGGCCCTCCTGCTCCTTCGGCCGCGACGCGATCGCGCCGCTGCCGCCGCGCGTGGCGCCCGCCGCGCCGCTGCGCTGGCGCGGATTGCTCGCGCGCAGATCGAACTCCACGTCCGGGAAGAGCACGCTCAGCGACACCAGGATGCCGCTGCCCACCGCCGTCCCCCGCTGCAGCCGGAAGCGGTCGATCGCGGCGATCACGTCCTCGCGGCTCTGCGTGGGCGGCTGCACCACCGACGCGGTGCCCGCGAACGAGACCACGCCGACCCGCGTGTCGCGAGGCTGCTCCTCGACGAAGGCCTTGGCCGCCGCCTGCGCCGCCTCCATGCGGCTCGGCTCGACGTCGTCGGCCCGCATGCTGAGCGAGACGTCGATCGCGAGGATCACCGTCTGCTGGTTGAACGGCAGCGTGACCACCGCCGACGGCCGCGCCACCGCCGCGATCATCAGCGTGAGCGATCCGAGGAAAAGAAGCGGCGGGATGTGGCGGCGAAAGCCGTGGCCACGGCCCATCGCGCTGCGCACGATCGCGAGGTTGGCGTAGCTGAGCGCCGCCTTGCGCTTGCGCCGCAGCACCCACCAGTAGAGCAGCACCAGCACCGGCACGATGGCCAGCAACCAGAGCATGGAGGGCCACATGAAGCTCATGATGCTCGCACCATGGAGGTGGCCGGGCCCGTCCCGGCATGCGCCACGCCGCCACCGGCGCGGCCGCGCAACTTGCGCAGCTCGGCGAAGCGGATGATCGCGTCGAGCAGCGGCTCGTCGGTGGCGAGCTCAAGCGCGTCGACCCCCGCCTCGGCGAAGTCGTCGCGCAATCGCGTCTCCCGTTCCTGCGCCTGGATCGCGAACCGGCGCCGGAAGCCGGCGTCATGGGTGTCGACGAAGAGGTTCTCGCCCGTCTCTGCGTCCTGCATCGTCAGCAAGCCGATGTCCGGCAGCTCGACCTCGAGCGGATCATAGAGCCGCACGCCGAGCACCTCGTGGCGGTGCGCGAGCAACCGCATGGCGCGGCCCCATCCCGGCTGGCAGAGGAAATCGGAGACGACGAAGACGAGCGAGCGGCGCGGAACGATGCGGATCGCGGCCTCCAGCAGCGCCGCGAGGTCGGTGGTCGCGCCGCGTCTCACCTCGCGCGGCGCCATCATCGAATCCAGCAGGTGCAGCACCTGCCGCCGGCCGCCGCGCGCCGGGATCACCTTGTCGACCCGGTCGCTGAAGAAGATGCCCCCGACACGATTGCCGTGGCGGGTGAGCAGCCGCGACACGACGGTGACGAAGTCGATCGAGACCGAGCGCTTGGTCACCGTGCCTGAGCCGAAGTCCACCGAGGGGCTCAGGTCCAGCAGGAACCAGGCGTTGATGTCGCGGTCCTCGTAGAAATCCCGCACGTACGGCACCTGCTGGCGCGCCGTCACGTTCCAGTCGATGTGACGCACGTCATCGTGATACTGGTACTCACGCAGGTCCGCGAGGTCCAGGCCCTGGCCGCGGAACAGCGTCCGGTAGTCGCCGTGCAGCAGCCCATCGAGACGGCGGACCACGGTCCATTCGAGCCGCCTCAGGAGGTTCTCAGCCAACCTTGACATGGGACTCCAGCGGCTTTTCGGGCGCCGGGAGATGTTGCATGATGCGCTGGATGATGTGGTCGGCGGACAACTGGTCCGAGAGGGCCTCGTACGACAGCACCAGGCGATGGCGCAGGACGTCCGGCACCAGGTCCACCACGTCCTCCGGCCACACGTAGCTGCGGCCGCGCAGGAAGGCGAGCGCACGGGCGCCTTCGATCAGGTGGATGGATGCGCGCGGGCTCGCGCCGAAGGTGAGGTAGCGGTTGACCTCCTTGACGCCGTAGCGATCCGGCTCGCGGGTGGCCGCGACCAGGCGCACGGCGTACTGGATCAGCGCCGGATCCACGTACGCTTGCCGGCACTGCCGCTGCAACCGCTCGAGGTCCGCGGTGCTCGCCACGGCGCCCACGATCGGCGGGACGCCGATCACCCGGTCGACGATCACGAACTCTTCCTCTTCCGACGGATAGCCCACCAGGACCTTCATCATGAAGCGGTCCACCTGGGCCTCGGGCAGCGGATAGGTGCCTTCGGTCTCGATCGGGTTCTGGGTGGCCATCACCAGGAAGGGCCGCGGCACGCGATGGGTCTCGCCGGCGATCGTCACCTGGTATTCCTGCATCACCTCGAGCAGCGCGCTCTGCACCTTGGCCGGCGCGCGGTTGATCTCGTCGGCGAGCAGCAGGTTGGTGAAGACCGGGCCGAGCGTGGTGCTGAACTCGCCGGTGCGCTGGTTGTAGATGCGGGTGCCCACCAGGTCCGCCGGCACCAGGTCCGGCGTGAACTGGATCCGCTTGAAGGAGCCGCGGATGGTGGTGGCGAGCGTCTTGACCGTCAGCGTCTTGGCGAGTCCGGGCACGCCTTCCACCAGGAGGTGGCCCTGCGCGAGGATGGCCACCATCACCCGCTCGAGGAAGTGGTCCTGGCCGACCACCACCTTCTTCACCTCGTGGAGGATGCGCTGCATCAGCGCTGATACCGCTTCGGGGTCCGTTTGCTGAGTTTCCATCGAGGAAGGATCCGGCCCTTGCGGGCCATTGGAGGCGCCGCTAGTGCGGCGGAATGCCGACCGCCGCGGCGGCGTTCTCGATCGGCACGGCAAAACCGATACCCACGAACGAGCGCTGGTTGTTCGGGTTCAGGATGGCGGTGACGATCCCCACCACTTCGCCGTCCATGGTGACGAGCGGGCCACCGGAGTTGCCCGGATTGGCGGCGGCGTCGAACTGGATCAGGTTGGTCAGGATGCGCTCGCCGCTGGTGGAGCGGTATTCCCGGCCGAATCCCGAGATGACGCCCGCGCTGACCGAAGGCCCGATGTCGAACGGAAAGCCGACCACCACGACGCCGTCGCCCTCGGACAGGTCGCCGGTGGAGCGCAGCGTGGCCGGTTGCAGGTCGTCAGGCAAGGTCGAGGCCTGCAGCACGGCAAGGTCATGCTCCGGCCGTGCGCCGGTGACAGCGGCCTCGGACTCCGTGCCGTCCCAGAACACCACCTTGAGCCGCTGCGCACCGCCCACGACATGCAAGTTGGTGAGGATCAGGCCGCTGTCCTTGATGACGACACCCGTGCCGACACCTTTCTGCACCTCCTTGGGCGTCTCTTTCCCGGGCTTCTCAACCTCCCGGGCTGCATCCTTGGGCACCTTCTGGCGCTGCCGGTCCGCCCGTTCCGGCTTGTCCGAGCCCTTCTCCGCCTCTGCACCGGCCGGCGGATCCTCCGGCCCGTAGGCCAGCACCCGCACCACCGACGGGCCGATCGTCCGCGCGGCGCGCGCCACCTGCGACGGCAGCTGCTGCGTCTCCAGCGTGTTGAGCACCGCGGCGTCGATGTCCTCCTGGGTGATCTGCTGGGCCGGCGTGCCAACGCCCCCCTGCAACGCGAGCACCATCAGCGCGCCGGCGACGATGCCGGCGGCCGGGGCACCGACGCGGGCGAGCCGTTGCTTCCTGGGGGCGCGCACCGGAACGGAGGGCGCGGAAGGGGCGGCGGTGGCCGCCTGCGCGCCTTGGACGACGGGGCGCCCGGCGCGATCGCGCCGGCCCGCGGAGGCGGCAGAGCGAGGCGCCTGGGCTGCCGGTCCGGCCGGCGCAGCTGCGGAACCGACCTCCGAAGGATCCTGCCGGTCTGACGGGCCAGCCCCGGAGGAGGAAGAGGCTGGACTCGAAGAACGCTGGTTCCGCGGCCGCCTGGAACTGCTGTAAAGCGACGCTCGTCTCATCGAACTACCCGAGAGGACCGGTTGTCAGCCACAGTAGCATGCGGCATGCCTCACGAGCAAATCAATCCCGTCCTTGCCCTCGCCTGCCTCGGGGCAGCCGGGCGGCACCGCCGCGAACCGCCGGTCTCGCTCAGGCCGGCAGGATCACCGGCACCTCGCTCGCCGGCGGCGTATTGCGGCTGCGCTGGCAGCGCACGACGCCGTCGATCATCACCATGCCGACGCCCGGAATGTCGCCGAGCCTCACGCTGTCGAGCAGGTTCTTGCCGGACGAATGCTGCGCCTTGTCCATGAAGACGAGGTCCGCCGGGCGGCCCGGCTCGATCAGTCCTTGCGACAGCTGGCGCATGCGGGCCGTATTGCCGGTGGCGAAGCCGAAGACGATCTCGGCCGGGATGTCCGCGAGCGACGAAATCAGCGCGATGAGGCGCAGGATGCCGAGCGGCTGCACGCCGGAGCCGGCCGGCGCGTCGGTGCCGAGGATCACCCGGTGCGGGCACTTCAGCTCCATCGCATGCTTCGCGGTCAGGATGGCGATCCGTTCGTTGCCGTTGTGCACGATCTCCAGCGCCCGCGGGCTCTTCTCGCAGAGCGTGCACACCGCCTTGTAGGACAGCGACGTGTGGCCGCCGTTCACATGCCCAATGACGTCGGCGTCGGCCTCGAGCACGACGTCCTCGTCGATCAGCCCGGAGCCGGGAATGGACGGACCGCCGGTGTGGATGGTGCTCTGGATGCCGTGCTTGCGCGCCCAACCGACCATGCGGGCGGCTTCGTCGCCGGCCTTCACCGATCCGAGGCCGATCTCGCCGAGCAGCCGGACACCGGCTGCCGCCATCTCCGCGAAATCCGACTCCTCCATGCCTTGCTCAAGCACCGGCGCACCGGCCTTCACCTTGACGCCGCCGCCCACGCCCGCGGCGCGCATGCCGTCGAAGGCGCGCTGTGCGGTGATGGCAAGCGCCTTCACGCCGATGACGTCCTTGGGCCGCCCGGGCAGGTGAACCTCGCCGGCCGAGATCATGGTGGTGACGCCGCCGTGCAGGCAGGACTCGATCCAGTTGAGCTGGTTCTGCCGCGGGGTCCAGTCGCCGAAGACCGGATGCACGTGGGAATCGATCAGTCCCGGCGCGACCGCGGTGCCGCGGCAGTCGATCACCTGGTTCGCGCCGCCCGTGTCGCAGTCCCGCTCCCGGCCGGCCGCGACGATGACGCCGTCGTCGATGACGATGGTGTCCGCATCCAGGATCGGCCGGTCGATGTCGCCGGAGAGCAGAAGGCCGATGCCCTTGACGACGACCTTGCCGGACGATTGCTGCATTGCTGCGGTTGCCATCTCAGTTGTCCATCTGGGCCGAAGGCCCAAGGGGGGTTGGTTTCATCTCAGGCCGTCCTCGCCCTTGATCTCGCTCGCCTTCAGGCCGCCGATGCGCGGCAGCGGACGGCCCGAATCGGTGACCGCCACCGCCACCACGATCTCGTCGGCCCGCGGCGCATCAGCCACCCGCGCCTCGATCGCATCGAAGTGGCTGCGCACGTAGGCCGCGTCCTTGTGCCCCAGCGGCACGTCGATCGCGGTGCCCATGGTGCCCATCTTCTTCGCCGACGGCACCAGTGCCGCGCCCTTCTCCACCGCCTTGCGCAGCGGGGCGCCGAGCTTCGGATGCAGGATGGCCGCCGCATGCTCCAGCTCGCCGGCCTCGCCGACGATGGCCGCCTTGCCGTAGCCCTGTGCCTGTCCCGGCGCGATGCCGAGCGCGCGGACGCAGCGCTCGCCGAGCAGGCCGCCGAGCTCCTCGCCGATGTCGATGAGCTGGTCGAGGTTTTCCTCGTAGCGGCCCGCATAGGGGTTGGCGATCACCGCCATCGCCACGGCGCGCCGGGTCGGCGGGTCGATCGCGCGGCCCATCTCCATGCGGGTCTCATCCACCTGCACCACGAGGCGGCGGATCCTCGCCCGCCCCGCATCCTTCTCACCCATGTCCTTCCTCCTCCTCGCCGACGTCGCCCGCAACCCGGCGGGCGGCAACCGCCAGCCCGTCCGGCATGCTCAAACGGCCAGATACTGCGCGCGGACCTCGTCGTTGGCGTCGAGCTCCGCCATGGTGCCGGAGAACCTGATCCGGCCCTTCTCTATGATATAGGCGCGATCCGCGACCGACTGCGCGAAGCGCAGGTTCTGCTCCGACAGCAGGATCGCGACGCCCTGCGCCTTGAGCTCGCGGATCGCCTCGGCCATCTGGTCGACGATGACCGGCGCCACGCCTTCGGACGGTTCGTCGAGCAGGATGCAGGAGGGATTGCCCATCAGCGTGCGCGCGATGCTGAGCATCTGCTGCTCGCCGCCGGACATGCGCCCGCCCAGCCGATCCGGCATGCGGGCAAGGTTGGGGAACAGGCGTCCGATGCGCTCGAAGTCCCACGGCACGACGTTGTCCCGGGCCGGCTGCCGTCCGACCTCGAGGTTCTCCATCACCGTGAGGTCGGTGAAGATGCGGCGCTCCTCGGGCACGTAACCGAGCCCGAGCCGCGCGATCTCGTAGGGCCGTCGCCGCGATATCTCCTCGCCGCGAAACCGGACCGAGCCGGCACGGACCGGCACCAGGCCGATGATGCTCTTCAGCGTGGTGGTCTTGCCGGCGCCGTTGCGACCGAGCAGCACCACCACCTCGCCGGCATGCACATCGAGCGCGAGGTCCGAGAGGATGTGCGCCTTGCCGTAGTAGGCATGCACGCCGGCAACCGCGAGCATGGTCGCCTGCGGCCCGTCCATCCTAGTCATCCGAGCGCGACCCGAGGTAGACGCGCCGGACTTCCTCGTCGGCGCGCACCTGCCGCGGCGTGCCGTCCGCGATGACGGCGCCGCGCGACAGCACCAGCACCCGGTCCGCGCTGCCGAACACCACGTCCATGTCGTGCTCGGTGAAGAGAACCGCGATGCGCTCGCGCGCCACGATGCCGCTCACCAGCTCCATCAGGTCGACCCGCTCCTTCGGCGCCATGCCCGCCGCCGGCTCGTCCATCAGCAGCAGCCGGGGCTGGTTGGCAAGCGCGATCGCGAGCTCGACGCGCTTGAGGTCGCCGTAGGCGAGCACCGAGCAGGCGCGATCGCCCTGCTCGCGCATGCCGACCAGGCCGAGCAGGCGGTCGGCCTCCTCGACGAAGCCGTCCCGCGCACGGGCGAGGAAGCGCCAGAGCTGGCGGTGATGCGAGAGCAGCGCCATCTGCACGTTCTCGCGCACGGTCATCGAGGAGAAGGTGGCGGTGATCTGGAAGGTGCGGCCGACACCCAGGCGCCAGATCTCCCGCGGCTTCAGGCCGGCGATGCTGCGCCCCTGCAGCAGGATGTCGCCCGAGTCCATCGCGAGCTGGCCGTTCAGCAGGTTGAAGCAGGTGGACTTGCCGGCCCCGTTGGGGCCGATCATCGCGAGCAGCTCGCCGCGGGCGACGTCGAAGCTCACGTTGCTCACCGCCTGCACCCCGCCGAAGGCCTTGGACAGGCCGCGCACCGAAAGCACCGGCGTCTTGTCGGCGTCCTCCGCGATCTCCGGCAGCGGCACGGCAGCCGCTGGCATGCCGTTCATCGCCCCCCCAACCTGCGCAGGATGGCATGCGCCTGTCGACGCGCGGGGCGCATCATTGCTCGCTCCGCAGGAGGCGCTGCTTCAGCGCGCCGGCGATGCCCATCGGGAACAGCATGACCAGCACCAGGATCACGACGCCCATCATCGCGCGCCAGTACTCGGTCTCCCGGGCGACCGTGTCCTGCAGCCAGGTGAGCGCGGTCGCGCCGACGATCGGGCCCGACAGCGTGTGCACGCCGCCGAGCAGCACCATCACCAGCCCGTCGATGGAGCGGCTGATCGCCATCACATCGGGCGAGATGCTGCCCTTGGAGAACGCGAAGAGCACGCCGCCCAGGCCGCAGACGAGGCCGGCGATGACGAATGCCGCCCAGTGCACCCGGATCACGTCGATGCCGATCGCATCCGCCCGCAAGGGTGAATCCCGCCCGGCCCGCATCGCGTAGCCGAACGGCGAGAACAGCATCCGGCGCAACAGCAGCACACCGGCAACCGTGGCGGCAAGGGTCAGGTAGTAATACGCCGTCTTGTCGGACAGCCACGCCGACGGCCAGATGCCCACCAGTCCGTTCGATCCGCCGGTGAACTCGTCCCACTGGAACACCACGGACCAGACGATCTGCGACAAGGCGAGCGTGAGCATGGCGAGATAGACGCCCGACAGCCGCACCGCGAACCAGCCGAAGAGCGCGGCACCCGCGGCCGCGAGCAGCGGGCCGGCCACCAGCGCGACCTCCATCGGCGCGCCGAGGGCGCGGAACGCGAGCGCACCGCCGTAGGCGCCCAGCCCGAAGTAGGCGGCGTGACCGAACGAGTGCATGCCGCCGGGTCCCATGATGAAGTGCAGGCTGGTGGCGAAGAGCACCGCCACGAGGATGTCGATCATCAACACCACGAGATAGGGACGGTCGCCGGCGAAGACCGGCATCAGGGCGAGCAGCAGGATGCCGGCGACGCCGGACCAGCGCAGCCAGGCCGGCCCCGGCCGGAGCGGCTGCTCGATGTCGGCGGCGTTGCGGCTGAGGGCCGACGGACGGCCGAGCAGCCCCCACGGACGCCAGATCAGGACTGCCGCCATCACCAGGAACTCCACCACCAGCGTGAGCTTGGAGAACGAGATGTCGACGCCGCCGATGTTCTGCTGGCCGATGGCGATGCAGAGCGCCTTCAGCTCGGCGATCAGCAGCGCGGCGAGGAAGGCGCCGGGAATGCTGCCCATGCCGCCGACCACGACCACAACGAAGGCCTCGCCGATCGCGACGATGTCCAGGCCCAGGTTGGCAGGCTCCCGCGGCAGCTGCAGCGCGCCGCCAAGCCCCGCCATGAAGGCGCCCAGCGCGAAGACGGCGGTGAAGAGCAGCGCCTGGTTCACGCCGAGCGCCCCGACCATCTCGCGGTCCTGGGTGGCGGCCCGCACCAGGATGCCGAAGCGGGTGCGCGCCAGCATCCACCAGAGCAGGCCGAGCACCACCGGCCCGACCACCACCAGTACCAGGTCGTAGTGCGGAAAGGCGCGACCGAGGATCTGGACCGACCCGCGCAGCCCCGGCGCCCGAGGCCCGAGCAGGTCCTCGCTGCCCCAGATCGCGAGCGCGGCATCCCGCACGATCAGGACCAGCGCGAAGGTGGCAAGCAGCTGCAGCAGCTCCGGCGCGCGGTAGATCCGCCGCAGCAGCAGGACCTCCGTGAGCGCCCCCACGACACCCACCACCACCGCCGCGCAGAGGATGCCGCCCCAGAACCCGAGGCTCGGCATGCCCGCGAAGGGCCCGTCCATCAGCCAGTTGGCGAACGTGTACGCGAAGTACACGCCCAGCATGTAGAACGAGCCGTGCGCGAAGTTGACGATCCGGGTAACGCCGAAGATGAGGGACAGCCCGGCGGCCACCAGGAACAGGCTGGACGCGCTGGCCAGCCCGTTCAGCAGCTGGAAGAGCAGCCCCTCGAGGGTCAAGGCGCGCCCGGCCTCATGGACTTCACGACGTCATCGGGAGGCTGGAACTTCGCGCCGTCCTCGTAGCGGTAGTCGACCATCACGCCCTTGCGGTCCTTGACCGCGGTACGGCCGACGAACACGCCCATGGTGGACTGGTGGTCGATGGCGCGGAAGGTGGCGTTGCCGAACGGGGTGGGGAACTCCAGCCCCCTGAAGGCGGTGATCAGCTTCTCCGTGTCCGGCGATCCTGCCTTCTTCAGGCCGGCCGCGAGCGCGGTCACCATGGAGTAGCCGACGATCGAGCCGAGACGCGGATAGTCGTTGAACTGCTTCTGGTAGGCCTCCAGGAACGCCTTGTGATCCGGTATGTCGATGCCGTACCAGGGATAGCCGGTCACGATCCAGCCCTCCGGAGCCTCGTCCTTCAGCGGATCGAGGTACTCCGGCTCACCGGTCAGAAGGCTGACGACAGTCCGGTCCTTGAAGAGGCCGCGGGTGTTGCCCTCGCGGACGAACTTGGCGAGGTCCGCTGCGAACAGCACGTTGAAGATGCCGTCGGGCTTCAGGTCCGCAAGTGCCTGCACCACCGCGCCCGCGTCGATCTTGCCGAGCGGCGGCGCCTGCTCGCCGACGAATTCCACGTCCGGCTGCACCTTCTTCAGCTGCTCCTTGAAGGTGGCCGCGGCGGATTGGCCGTATTCATAGTTGGGATACACCAGCGCCCAGCGCTTCTTCTTCGCCTTCGCAGCCTCGGGCACCAGCATCGCGGTCTGCATGTAGGTGGAGGAGCGCAACCGGAAGGTGTAGTGGTTGCCGTTCTGCCAAACGATCTTGTCCGTGAGCGGTTCCGATGCGAGGAAGAACACCTTGCGCTGCTTGGCGAAGTCCGTGAGCGCAAGGCCGATGTGCGAGAGGAAGCCGCCGGCCAGCATGTCGACCCGCTCGCGCGAGAGCAGCTCCTCGGCTACCCGCACCGCGTCCCCGGGGCTGGCGCCGTCATCGCGGGAGATGATCTCCAGCTTCTTGCCGTTCACGCCGCCGGCCGCGTTCACCTGCTCCAGCGCCAGCTCCCAGCCCTTGCGATACGGATCCAGGAAGGCCGGCTGCGCCTTGTAGCTGTTGATCTCGCCGATGCGGATGGTGTCCTGCGCACCAGCCGGCATGGCGGACGCGAGGCCGACGCCGGCGACCGCCGGCAGGACCAGCGTGCGCAACAGCATGGCGACCGGACCGCCTGCAAGACCGCGGATGGCACGTCTCCGAAGGCCGATGGGAACGTCCGGCCGATGTGTCGCTCTCGATTGCATGCGGCGCCTCTCTGGTGGTGGTTGGTATCGGGCTCGCTAGGAGGCTGTCCTGGGAACCTCTGAACCAAGTGTATCCACGTCGGCCGATGGTGACTAGATGGCGCACGCGCAGGTCGCGCGGCCGTCTCGGGAGGCGACGATCCGGCGCGCCGGGGGCCTCAACCCGATGCGTCGAGCAGGTCGCGCAGCGTGCGCGCGATCACCTTGGTCGCCCGCCGCAGGTCCTCCAGCACCACGTGCTCGTCCGCGCGCTTCGCGTTGGACTCGAGCACCGTGCGCGGCCCGGCGCCGTACATCACGGTCGGCACCCCGGCCTCGCCGTAGAGCCGCGCATCCGCATAGAGCGGCGTGCCGAGCTCCGGGATATCCTCGCCGATCACCGCCCGGGCATGCCGCTGCAGCGCGGCCACCAGCGGCCGGTTGCCCGGCAGCGGCTTGAGCGGGCTCGCCCGCAGGATGCGCCGCACCTCCACGGTGACGCCGGGCGAGGCCGCGGCGGCACGCCCGATCACTTCCCTGACCTCCGCCTCGACGGCATCCGGGTCCTCCTCCGGAATGCAGCGGCGATCGATGCGGAAGACAACCTTGCCGGGCACGACGTTGGTGTTGGTGCCGCCACTGATCAGGCCGACGTTCAGGTACGGATGGCCGATGCCGGCGACGCCGCTCGCGATGCCGCGATAGCGCCGGTTGCAGCCGTAGAGTTGCGCGAGGATGCCGACGGCGGCCTGCAGCGCGTCGATGCCGGTGTCGGGGATGGCCGCATGCGCCATCCGGCCGTTCACGGTCACCTCGAACTGCAGGCAGCCGTTGTGCGCCGTGATGACCGCAAAGGAGAAGCTCGCCGCGATCGCGAGGTCCGGCCGGGTGAGTCCGCGGGCGAGGAGCCATCCCGGGCCCTTCTCCCCGCCGAACTCCTCGTCGTAGGTGAAGTGCAGCTCCACGCTGCCGCGCAGCCGCCCGGCGGCCACCGCCTCGAGCGCCCGCACGGCGAAGGTGTAGGTGGCGAAGTCGCTCTTGCTCACCGCGGCCGCGCGGCCGTACAACCGGCCGTCGCGCACCAGCCCGCCGTACGGCGGCACGGTCCAGCCCTCCCCCGGCGGCACCACGTCGCCATGGGCGTTGAGCGCGATGCACGGGCCCGCGGCGTGGCGGCGCCGCACGATCAGGTTGGTGATCGAGACCAGCCCGTAGTCGCGCACCTCGTCCGCGGGCACCGGATGGCGCTCGACCGCGAAGCCGAAGCCTTCCAGCAGCGTGGCGGTGCGTTCGGCATGCGGCGCGTTGTCGCCCGGCGGGGTATCGGTCGGCACCTTCACCAGCTCGGCGAGGAAGGCGACCTCCTCGTCGAAGTGCGCATCGATCCAGCTGTCGAGCGCGGCATGGTCCGCCGCGCCGGGCCCCGCGGCGGTGCCGTCCGAATCAGCCGCGGCCATCCGCGACCTCGCCGGCCATGTCGCGCCCGAGCTGGCGCAGGCACGCATCGAAGGCATCGACGCAGCGCTGCGCGTCGTGCGCGGTGATCCGCTCCAGCGGATTGTGGCTGATGCCGCCGTTGCCGCCGCGCACGAACAGCATCGCCTGCGGCATCGCCTCGTGCATCTTCATCGCGTCGTGTCCCGCGCCGCTCGGCATCCGGTGCACCGGCAGGCCGAGGGATTCGACCGCCTGCTCCCAGCGGCGCTGCCACACCGGGTCGCTCGCCGCCGCGCCGACCCGCAGCGTCTCCTCGATCCGGTAGCGCAGCCCGCGCCGCTTGCAGATCCGGTCGAGCGACTCCAGCACATCCTTCGCCAGCCGGTCCCGCTGCCCGTCCTCCGGCGCACGCAGGTCGAGCGTGAAGCGGCAGCGGCCGGGCACGACGTTGACGGATCCGGCCGGCACCTCCAGCACGCCGACGGTGCCGACCGAATCGCGGTCCTGCGCCGCGCGCTGCTCGACCTGCAGCGCCAGCTCCGCGACCGCGAGCGCCGCATCGCGACGCCGGTCCATCGGTGTCGTGCCGGCATGGCTCGCCACGCCGATCACCTCGCCGGCGAAGCGCAGGGAGCCGTTGATCGAGGTGACCACGCCGAGCGCAAGCCCCAGCTCCTCGAGCACCGGGCCCTGCTCGATGTGCACCTCGATGAAGCCGAGCGCATCCGAGGTGTCCAGGCGGCAGCCGGGAATGCCGGCCGGATCGAGGCCGGCGGCAGCCATCGCCTGTCGCAGGGTGGTGCCGCCCGCATCGACCTGCTCGAGCCAGCCGGAATCGAAGCTCCCGATCACCGCGGACGATCCGAGGAAGGTCGCCGGGAAGCGCTGCCCCTCCTCCTCCGCGAAGGCGATCAGCTCGAGGTGGTAGGGCAGCCGCACGCCGGCGGAACTGAGTCGACGCACCACCGCGAGCGGGACCAGAATGCCCAGCCGTCCGTCGTACTTGCCCCCATCGCGAACGGTATCGTAGTGGCTGCCGGTGTAGAGGGTGCCGCCGGACGGACGCTCGGACGAGGCGTGGTAGCGGCCGCGCACGTTGCCCACCGCGTCGATCGCGACCGTGTCGAATCCGACCTCGTGCATCCACGCGGCGAGATCGCGGGCACAGGCCCGGTGCGCCTCGGTCAGATAGGTGACGGTCAGCTGGCCGGCCGCGGCGAACGGCGGGTCGCTGTGCACGGCCAGCGCCTCGGCCCGGTCAAACACCCAGTTGCCGTCGTCGGGCGATTCGCCGAAGCGCTGCGCAAGCCGCAGCTCCGCGATCCGGTCGATGTTGCGCAGGCATTCCGCGAGCTCGGCCTCGGGATGCGAGCCGACCCGCCGCGCCAGGGTGGCGATGATCTCCGCGCGACCGAGACCGGTGCCGCGCGGCCCGCCGATCGCGAGGATGAACGGGAAGCCGAACTTCTCGTTGTAGGTGGCGTTGAGCTCGCGCAAGCGCGCGAACTCCTCGGGCGTGCAGTGGGCAAGGCCGCTGCGCGACTGCTCGGCCGCGGACGCGGCGGAGAGCGTACCGGCGACCATCGCGCGGCCGCCGAGCTCCGGATGCACCCGCACCAGCGCGAGCTGCTCCTCCCGCGTGGCGGCCGCCACCGCGGAATGCAGCGCATGGACCAGGTGGGTGAGGCTGCGGAACGGGCGCGCGGCGATGGCGCGCTGCGCGACCCAGGGCGTGTGCTCGTAGATGCCGTCGAGCAGCGCCACCGCCTCGTGGTCGGTGGCGTCGTTGAGTTGCTGCAGCGTCGGCATGTTCGTGGTCTGGGGCCGCCGTACGGTTCGGGCCGGGCCGCGCGCTCGAGGGCGCGTGCGCCGTGCGGCCGAGGGCGCGTGGATTGTAGCTCGCCGTGCGACAATTCCCGACCGCCCGAGCCCGCGACACCATGGCACGACTCAGCACGCATGTCCTCGATACCGCCGGCGGCAGGCCCGCCGCCGGCCTGCGCCTGCGCCTTGCGCGGCTCGATGCCGCCGGCAGCCCGCAGGAAGTGGCGTCGCTTCGAACCAATGCCGATGGGCGTACCGATGCGCCGCTGCTCTCCGGCGACACCATTCCGACCGGACGCTACCGCCTGAGCTTCGAGGTGGCCGACTACTTCCGGGCCCGGGGCGAGGCGCTGCCCGAGCCGCCGTTCCTCGACGTGGTGCACGTGGACTTCGGCATCGCCGATGCCGCCGGCCACTATCACGTGCCGCTGCTGGTCAGCCCCTGGAGCTACAGCACCTACCGCGGCTCCTGATCCGCGTCGCGCTTGCCGATGGATCCCTACCTGCTCGACTGGGCCAACCTGCTCCTGCGCTGGCTGCACCTGATCACCGCGATCGCCTGGATCGGCGCGTCCTTCTACTTCGTCTGGCTGGACAACAGCCTCGAGCAGCCGCTCACCGAGGAGGCGCGCGCGCGCGGCGTCGACGGCGAGCTGTGGGCGGTCCACGGCGGCGGCTTCTACAACCCGCAGAAGTACATGGTGGCGCCGAAGGCGATGCCGGCGAACCTGCACTGGTTCTACTGGGAGGCCTATTCCACCTGGCTGTCGGGCTTCGCGCTGATGACGGTGCTGTACCTGTTCAACGCCTCGGCGTTCCTGGTGGACCGGTCCGTGTTCGACTGGTCGCCGGCGGCAGCGATCGCCGGCTCGCTGGTCTACCTAGCCCTCGGATGGGTCTTCTACCACCTGATCTGTCGCAGCTTCGGCGATCGCGTCGGCGGCGACCGCCTGGTCGGCATCCTGGTGGGCGTCTATGTCGTGCTGGCCACCTGGTTGGCCTCCCAGCTCTTCGCCGGCCGGGCCGCATTCCTGCTCACCGGCGCGATGCTGGCCACCATCATGAGCGCCAACGTCCTGATGGTGATCATCCCGGGGCAGCGCAAGGTGATCGCGCAGATGAAGGCGGGCGAGCCGGTGGATCCGATCCACGGCCGCCGCGGCAAGCAGCGCAGCGTGCACAACACCTACTTCACGCTGCCGGTGCTGATCGCGATGATCTCCAACCACTACGGCATGCTCTACCAGGGGCCGCACAACTGGCTGGTGCTGGTCGCATTGATGCTCGCCGGCGTGCTGATCCGGGAATTCTTCCTGCGCCGGCACAAGGGGCGAATCGAGTGGCGCTGGTGGCTCGGCGGCATCGCGCTGATCGTCGCCGTGGCCGCCGGCATCGCGCCGGACCGGCCGGAGGCGGGCGAGGCTGGCGCAGCGACCGCAAACGCGCCGGTCGGCATCGCGGAAGTGGCGGCGGTGATCCGGCAGCGCTGCGTGGTCTGCCACAGCGAGGTGGTCGCGCAGAAGAACGTGCGGCTCGACGCCCCTGGCGAGATCGGCCGGCATGCGCAGCAGATCCACCAGCAGGTGAGCGCACGCCTCATGCCGCTCAACAACGCGACCGGCATGACCGAGGCGGAACGGGCGCTCATCGCGCGCTGGTTCGCCCAAGGGGCGCCGGCCACGCCATGAATGGATCTTGCAGGGGCCCTTGCATTGCCCTCGCTGCAACCGCCTTCAGGACCCCGGGGCGACGACTGGCGCCACGATCTCCTTGCTGAGCGCCTCCAGCTGCTTGCTGGTCATGGCCGAGAAGATCCCCTCCCAGGCCGACGATGACGTGCTGTAGCTGCGGCGCCCGATCGGTCGGCCATTGCGCGCGTCGCGATAGGTGACCTCGGCATCGATGAAGGCGTTGCCGGTCAGGACGCCGAGGCCATAGCGCGCACCGGTGGAGACATAGCGGTAGTCGTTCACCCGGATGACCGCCACCGTGCCGTTGCCGCGCGGCACGCTCGCCTCGCTCTCGCGCCAGTCGAAGTCGACCCCTGCCTCGTCCGCGGCCGCCTTCAACGCGCCGCGCCAGGCGCCGCGCAGCGCCTCCCAGTCGTCCGATGCGATCGCCCGGTCGCTGCCCTTCACCACGGCGACGAGCCGGCCCGAGGCCGCCGCGGGAATCTCGACCTTCGGCTGCTCCTCGGCAGGCTGCTGCACCGTGGCGGCACAGCCGGCCAGCAGGACGGCGAGCATGAAGGTGGCGAGCGTGGCGACGGTCCTCGAGGTCATCGGGCGGTACCTCCGGAGATGGGCCTCGATTGTCGCAGATAGAATATCGGCATGATCGTCACCCCGCCGGGCTTCCTCCCGGACCAGGACGCCGCGGACGACGCGGATGCCGTCGCCCACGTATTCATCCGGGACCGCCTGGTCCAACGCACGGACGCGCCTGCGCTGCTGGCATGGCAGGAGTATCGCGACCTCGGGATCGCGGAGCGCCATCGCCTGGTGATCGGGCGCCACGACGGCCGCACCCACGTCGCCGTGGCGCTGGATGCCGACGCCGTTCCGGAATCGCTAGCCGCCGGCTGGCGCGCGGCCGGGCTGCGAAGCTGGTTCGGCGTGCTTCCGGAACCGCACATCGCGATCGCGATGCGCGGAGGCCAGTTGCTGGAGTGGCTGCGCACGCATCGCTACTGCGGCGCCTGCGGCCGGCCCACCGAGAAGGTGGCCGGCGAGCGGGCGCTCCGCTGCAGCGCCTGCGGCCTTTCGGTGTATCCGCGCATCTGCCCGGCGATGATGGTGCTGATCACGCGCGGGCGGGAGCTGCTGCTCGCGCGCGGCGTCACCTTCCCGCCGGGACGCTACAGCGCGCTCGCCGGCTTCCTGGAGGCGGGCGAATCGATCGAGGACGCCATCCATCGCGAGGTGCGCGAGGAGGTCGGCGTCGAGGTCGACGGGCTGGAGTACTTCGCCAGCCAGAGCTGGCCGTTCCCCAACTCGCTGATGATCGCCTTCACCGCGCGCTGGAAGGCCGGCGAGATCGCGGCGGATCCGGCGGAGATCGCCGATGCCCGCTGGTTCGATATCGATGCGCTGCCGGAGATGCCGCCGCCACGGGTCAGCATCTCCCGCGCGCTGATCGACGCGACGGTTCAGCGGCTGCGCACCACCCGCGCCTGACCCGCCAGTACGATCGCCGCGGCAGCGATGCGGCCGTCGGCGAGCAGCCTGGCGGCAAAGGCGGCGCCGGCATCGATCGCCGCCTGCACCTGCGTGGGCGTTAGCGAACCGACGGCGACCGTTACCAGCCGGTCGCCGAGGTCGCTGTCGTCCTTGAGGCTGCTTGCCGGCCGCCGCTCGATGGCCGGGCTCGCCACGTCGACGTGATTGGCCACCAGCGTGGCCGCCGCATCCGCCTGCGCGGCGGTGGCCGCGACCACGGTGACCGAGTCCGCGATGCCGAGCGAGAAGCTGCGGCCGCGCCAGCCTGAGGTGGCGATGCCGCGAACCGGCGACGCCGCCGCGATCGCGAACCGTCCGCCCAGTCCGGCAAGCTCGAGGTTGCTCACCAGGCCGACGTCGTAGCGTGCGCCCGCCGCCAGGTGCAGCGCGATGTCGCCGCCGTTGTTGACATGCGCCCGCGCGATGCCCGGGCGGTCGAAGGCGGTGACGATCTCGTCCGCCACGCTGCCCGCCACGGCCGCCATCGCAGTGATGAAGAGGCCGTAGTCGCGGGCCAGCGGCAGGCAGGCCTGCGCCATCCGGCGCGCGACCGGACCGTGCAATGCGCCGCTGTCCTCGACCGGGCGCCGCAGGGCGGGCAGCTCGGCGACGAGCTCGGCAAGCAGGCCTCGGAACCGCGCCCAGGCCGCCGCGATCGCCGCCTCGCACTGCGAGGGGTCGCCGTCACATCCGATCACCAGGTCGATCGGCCCGTGCTGGAAATGCCAGCGCCCGTCCGCCAGGCGGGCGCGGACCGCTTCAGCCGCCCACACCGCCCGCCCGCAGCGCCGCGAGCACCCGGTCCGGCGTCGCCGGCAGCTCCGTGATCCTGACGCCGGTGGCCATGCGCACGGCGTTGAGGATGGCGGGGGCGGTGGCGACGAGCGCAGGCTCGCCGACGCCCTTGGCGCCATAGGGGCCGAGCGGCTCGGCGTCCTCGACGAGCAGGACGCTGATCGGCGGCACGTCGCCCGCCGAAGGGATCAGGTAGTCGTGCAGGTTGTCGGTGCGGCCGTTGACATACTCCTCCATCAGCGCGAGCCCGATGCCCTGCGCGATGCCGCCGTGGACCTGACCTTCGGTCAGCGTCGGATTGATGGCGCGGCCGACGTCGTGGGCCGCGTGGATGTGCAGCGGCTTCACCAGCCCCAGGGCGGTATCCACCTCCACCTCCGCGACCTGAGCCGCGAATCCGTAGGTGGCATAGGGCACGCCCTGGCCGTCGGCATCCAGCGGCACGGTCGGCGGATCGAAGCTGCCGCGGCCGACGGCGACATCGCCGCGCGCGTCCGCCGGCAGCCCGTGCAACGCGAGCGTCCGGACCGCGCCGCCCGGGCCGTGCACCAGCAGGCGATCGCCGGCCAGCTCGAGCGTCGGCAGGTCCGCCTCGCCGGTGCCCTCCGGCGTCTCGAAGCCGGCCATGGCCGCGAGCCGGCGGCGCAGGTCGAGGCCGGCGAGCCGGGCAGCGTTGCCCGAGACGAAGGTCTGCCGCGACGCCGACGACTTGCCGGCATCCTCGGTGGCGTCGGTGTCGCCGTGGATCTGATCGATCGAGGCCACCGGCACGCCGAGCGCCTGCGCGGCGATCTGCGGCATGATGGTGTAGGTGCCCTGCCCGATTTCCTGGGCGCCGTTGTAGAGCATGAAGCGGCCGTTCGCGCGCAGGCCCACCGTCATTGCCGACGGGTTGGCGATCACCGTGTTGCCGATGCCGTACCACATGCAGGCCACGCCCGCGCCCCGGCGCCGCGGATCGCCGCGGGCCGCCGCATCGGCGTTGAAGCGGTCGGCCCGCGCACGCGCCTCGCGCCACGCCGGACGCAGCCCCTCGAGACAGGCCTGCAGTCCAACGCTCGCGGACAGCAGCTGCCCGGTCGCGGTGCGATCGCCCGCACGCAAGGCGTTGCGATGGCGGAACTCGAGCGGATCGCTGCCGGTCGCGAGAGCGAGCTCGTCCACCAACGCCTCGCCGATCACGGTCGACTGCGGCACGCCGAACCCGCGGAAGGCGCCGCCGATCGCGTTGCTGGTGATGACCGCCCTCGTCAGCGCCCGCACGTTGGGCACCCGATAGGGACCGCAGGCATGGATCGGCACCCGGTTGGCCACCGTCGGCCCCCAGGAGGCATAGGCGCCGGTGTTGAAGTCGCCGGCAAAGTCGTAGGCGATCAGCTCGCCGTCGGCGCTGCAGGCCGCGGTCGCGGTCATGCTGGCCGGATGCCGCTTGGTGGTCGCGATCATCGATTCCGGCCGCTCCCAGACCGTGCGCACCGCCCGGCCCACCTTGCGCGCCGCCACCGCGAGCAGCGGCTGCACCGAGAGATCCAGCTTGCCGCCGAAGCCGCCGCCGATCGCCGACGGCTCGATGTGCACCCGGGCCGGGTCGATGCCCATGACCGACGC
>JAEWEW010000347.1 GCA_023389175.1 Pseudomonadota bacterium
GAAGGGGGGCGCCGGCAGCGGCCGGGCAAAGCCCGCTCCGCGCCGGCCGCTGGGTGTGCGCCGGTGGGTCATGCCGCCGGCGCCGGCCGGGGTGCGGACGAACCGCGCGCTCGCACTTGGGAAGGGGGGCGCCGGCAGCGGCCGGGCAAAGCCCGCTCCGCGCCGGCCGCTGGGTGCGTGGCGCTCGATTCATGCAACTGGTGCCGGCCGGGATGGGGACGAACCGTGCGCTCGCCCTTGGCGACGGGGCGCCGGCAGTGGCCGGGCAAAGCCCGCTCCGCGCCTGCTGCTGGACCCGGTCCGTTTCATGCGTAGCGTCCGACGCGGTATGGCTGAAGTCATGAGCGGGACAATGGACGAGCAACCGACCCACGAGCGCATCCTCTACTCCAACATCAACCGCGGAGGCCGGCTCGAGCGCAAGGAGCGGCGGCTGCCCGCCGGGGCGCCGACCACGTGGATGGAGCCGGCGCGGGCGATCCCGGTCTACGCCCATTGCGACGTGCTGGTGGTGGGCGGCGGCCCCTCCGGCACCGCGGCGGCGGTTGCGGCCGCGCGGGTCGGCGCCGACGTCCTGCTGCTCGAGCGCTACAACCACCTCGGCGGGCTCTCCACCGGAGGCCTGGTCATCTGGATCGACCGGATGACGGACTGGGACGGCAAGCTGGTGATCCGCGGCTTCGGCGAGGAGGTGCTCGATCGCCTGCCGCGCGACGCGGTGGCCGGTCCGCCGCGCGAGCGATGGGGCGCCACCGACGATGCCAGCGTCGCGCACTGGGTGCAGCGCACCGCGGCCTTCCGCGGCGTGGTGACCTGGTCGCCCACCATCGATCCGGAATGGCTGAAGCTCGCCTCCCAGGAGCTGGTGTTGCAGAGCGGGGTGCGGCTGGTCTATCACGCGTGGGCCGCCGAGCCGATCGTGGAGGATGGCGCGGTCACCGGCGTGGTCTTCGAGAACAAGGCGGGACGCCGCGCCATCCGCGCGAAGGTGGTGATCGATGCGACCGGCGACGGCGATCTCTACGCGCGCGCCGGCGCCGCGTTCGAGTCCAACTTCGCGGACGATGACATCCACCACTGCATGAACACCGCCTGGATGTTCGGCGGCGTGGACATGGACCGCTGGATCGAGTTCCGCGCCGGCCAGCCGGATCAGTATTCCGAGCTCATGGCGCTCGGGCGCGAGCGCATCGGGCTGATCGAGCGGCCCTTCGTCTCGTGGCGCAACGACGTCGCGCTCTTCATGGGTCCGCGGCTCTCGGGCTACTCCGCGGTCGACATCGACGACCAGACCGAGGTGGAGATCCGGTCGCATCGGGCCATGGCCGCGCACCTCGCGTTCTTCCGGGAGCACGCTCCCGGCTTCGAGAACGCTTTCCTCATGCTGAGCGCGCCCCAGCTTGGCGTGCGCCACAGCCGGCGCCTGATCGGGGTCGGCAGTGTCACCCGGGCCCAATGGCCCAGCGGCCGGGTGTTCGAGGACGAGATCGGCGTCTCGCCGAGCCTCTCGCAGGTGTTCCCCAGCATCTCCATCCCGTACGGCGCGCTGGTGCCGCGCGAGCTGGACGGTCTGCTTGCCTGCGGGCGACACCTGTCATGCGACACCAACTCCCACGGCTTCCTGCGCGAGATCCCGCAGTGCTGGGTGACCGGACAGGCGGCCGGCGTGGCCGCGGCGCAGGCAGTGGCGGCCGGCGTGCAGCCGCGGCGGGTCGCGATCGCGCCACTGCAGGCGTCGCTCGCGAGGCAGGGGGTCTACCTGCAGGGACGCTAGGCGCCGCTCAGCGCGACACCGGCACCGAGACCGCCGGGGCGACCGGTTGTGTCGCGGCGGGCGGCGGAGCCGGCCGTACCGACTGATGGTGGTGGACGATGCGCCAGCCGTCGCGGTCACGACGGTAGACGAAGGTCACGCGCGCCGGCGTGGCGAGCTTGCGGCCGTCGAGCGTCTCCTGGTCGATCACGATGTCCGAGGTGCGCACGATCACGTCGCCGTAGTCCTGGACGAGCTCGTTGCTCGGCGTGATGTTGCGGGACCTGCTGTTCGCGATGGCGCGCTGGTAGTAGGCGCGAACCGGCTCCGGGCCCGCGAAGCGGGCCATCGGCAGGAGCGGGATGAAGGTCGCGTCCGCGGCGAACAGCGAGGCGATCGCCTGCGCGTCGCCGTTGCGATAGGCGTCGATGTACATCTGCGGGATCCGGCCGGGATCCCGGATCGCTCCGGCGGCGGATGGGCCTTGGTGCGGCGCGACGCAGCCCGCGGCCAGCGCGGCTGCGGCGATCCAGGTGAGCCGGAGCATGTCGATCTCCCGTCTTGATGCCGCCCCCATGATGGGGCGGCCCTCGGGCAGGCGACTTGCGCCGGATCAACCGCGACGCGACAGCGCCCGCCGGGGCGCAGCCGCGCGGGGCCTGCTGGCCTACTTCACCAGCGGGCAGCCGCCTTCCGCGAGCGGACGGAAGGCCTTGTCGGCGGGAATCGTGGTGCGCAGCTTGTAGTAGTCGTACGGGCCCTTGGACTCGGACGGCTTCTTCACCTCGAACAGGTAGACCGGATGGATCTTGCGACCGTCGGCCCGGATCGTCCCCTTGCCGAACAACGGGTCGTCGGTGGGCAACTCCTTCATCTTGGCGATGGCCTTGGTGCCGTCGTCGGTCTTCCCGGCCTGCACCGCCTTCAGGTAGTGCAGCACGCTTGCGTACACGCCGGCATGATCCATCGACGGCATCTTGCCGCCGTTCTGCTCGGCGAAGCGCTTGGACCAGGCCCGCGTCTGGTCGTTGAGATCCCAGTAGAAGCTCTCCGTGATCTGCAGGCCTTGCGCGGTTTCCAGGCCAAGGCCGTGGACGTCGGTCAGGAACACCAGCAGGCCGGCCAGCTTCTGTCCGCTCTTCGTGATGCCGAACTCGGCCGCCTGCTTGATCGAGTTGATGGTGTCTCCGCCCGCATTGGCGAGGCCGATCACCTTCGCCTTGGAAGCCTGCGCCTGGAGGAGGAAGGACGAGAAGTCCTGGGTAGACAGCGGATGCCTGACGACGCCCAGCACCTTGCCGCCTGACGCCTTCACGACGTTCGAGGTGTCGCGCTCCAGCGCGTGGCCGAACGCATAGTCGGCCGTCAGGAAGAACCAGGTGTCGCCGCCTGTCTCGACCACCGCCTTGCCCGTGCCGTTGGCGAGCATCCAGGTGTCATAGAGCCAATGCACGGTGTTAGGCGAACAGGCCTTGCCCGTCAGGTCCGCCGTGGCGGCGCCCGTGTTGACGAAGGCCTTGCCCTTGTCGCGAACCACCTGGTTCACCGCCAGCGCCACCGAGGAGGTTGGCACGTCGGTGATCATGTCGACGCCGTCGGTATCGATCCACTGGCGGGCGAGCGTGGATCCGACATCCGGCTTGTTCTGGTGGTCGGCGGAGACGACCTCGATCTTGAAGCCGGGCTTGGCCTGCTTCTGGAAGTCCTCGACCGCCATCCGCGCCGCGATCACCGAGCCGGGTCCGCCGATGTCGGCGTACAGGCCCGACATGTCGTTCATGACGCCGATCTTGACGACGTCGCCCGAGATCTGGGCACTTGCCGCGCCGGGCAGTGCCGCCAGGGTGGCGAGCGCGGACGATACCAGCAGCGCAGACAGCTTCTTCTTCATGTGCATCTTCTCCATGTCTCCAATCCGAGTGTGATCGAAACGGCCTCTCTGGCGGCTACAGGGCCTTCTTCAGCCGGTGCGCGATCTCGCCGACCACGCCGCGGCGGAACGCCATCACGCAGATCACGAAGATGACGCCCTGGACGACAGTGACCCACGCGCCCAGCTGGGCCAGGTAGTTCTGCATGGTGATGATGATGGCCGCGCCGACCACCGGCCCGAACAGCGTGCCCATCCCGCCCAGGAGCACCATCAGCACCACCTCGCCCGACATGGTCCAGTAGACGTCGGTGAGCGAGGCGAGCTGGAACAGCAGCGCCTTGACCGCGCCGGCAAGGCCGGAGAAGCCGGCCGACAGCACGAAGGCGAGCAGCTTCAGCCGGTCCGTGTCGTAGCCGAGCGAGGTGGCGCGCGCCTCGTTCTCGCGAATCGCCTTGAGCGCCTGGCCGAACGGCGACTCCACGATCCGCCAGATAAGGAGGAATGCGGCGAAGAAGATGACCGAGACGAAGGTGTACATCGCCCAGGTCTGGTTGAGGTCCAGCAGTCCGAGCACCCGGCCGCGCGGCACCGCCTGGATGCCGTCCTCGCCGCCGGTGAACGGCGTCTGCAGGTAGAAGAAGTACACCATCTGCGCGAGCGCAAGGGTGATCATCGCGAAGTAGATGCCCTGGCGACGGATGGCGAGCAGCCCCGTGACCAGGCCGAGCAGCAGCGAGGCGCCGGTCGCCACCAGCACCGCGAGCTCCGGGCTGAATCCCCAGACCTTGGCCGCATGCGCGGAGATGTAGCCGGCCGTGCCGAGGAACATGGCATGGCCGAAAGAAAGCAGCCCGCCGAACCCGATCAGCAGGTTGAATGCGCACGCGAACAGCGCGAAGCACATCACCTTCATCAGGAAGACCGGGTAGACCACCATCGGCGCCAGGACGAAGACGGCCAGCATGATCGCGAAGGCGATCCACAACGGGCGCCGGTCCGCGCGCATCGCTGCGCTGGTGCTCGGCGCGGGCGCGGCCGCCGGTTCGCGCAGGGTGGTGGAGGTGTCGATCGCCATGGTCAGTCTTCCATCCTGCAGGGTCAGCAATCCGGCCGGCTCGAGGGGTGGCGCCGACCGCGCTCGGGGATTGGCTTCATTTCTGTGTGCCGAAGAGGCCCGCCGGCTTGATCAGGAGCACGATCGCCATGATGACGAAGATCACCGTGTTCGACGCTTCCGGGTAGAACACCTTGGTGAGACCCTCGATCAGGCCCAGCGCGAAGCCGGTCACCACCGCCCCGAAGATGGATCCCATGCCGCCGATCACCACCACCGCGAACACCACGATGATCAGGTCCGCGCCCATCTGCGCGCTGACGGAGTAGATCGGGGCGGCCATCACGCCGGCGAGCGCCGCGAGGCCGACGCCGAAGCCGTAGGTGGTGGTGATCATCCGCGGCACGTTGATGCCGAATGCCTGCACCAGCTGCGGATTCTCCGTGGCCGCCCGCAGGTAGGCGCCGAGCTTGGTGCGCTCGATCACGAACCAGGTGATCAGGCAGATCACCGCGGAGGCGAATACCACCCAGGCGCGGTAGTTGGGCAGGAACATGAAGCCGAGGTTCTGCCCGCCCATCAGTTGCGACGGGATCGGATAGGGCTGTCCGGACGACCCGTAGGCATTGCGGAACAGGCCCTGGATGATCAGCGCGATGCCGAAGGTGAGCAGCAACCCGTAGAGATGGTCCAGCTTGTAGAGGTGGCGCAGCATCAGCCGCTCGATCACCACCCCGGAAAGCCCGACCACGATCGGCACGATCAGCAGTGACCACCAGTAGCCGATGCCGAGCTTGCTCAGCAGCAGGAACGCAACGAAGGCGCCCATCATGTACTGGGCACCGTGGGTGAAGTTGATGATGTTCAGCAGGCCGAAGATCACCGCCAGTCCGAGGGACAACAGCGCGTAGAACGAGCCGTTGATCAGCCCGATCAGCAGTTGCCCGAACAACGCCTGTGTCGGCACGCCGAAGATTTCCATCGACAGCCCGCTCCGTCCTTAGCTGGGATATTGTGCCGCAATGCCGTCCGGACCGTGCGGGCCGGACGGCATTGCAGAGGGGTGGTGCTTCAGCCTTCCTGGCGGCTCACTTCACCAGGGGGCAGTCGCCGTCCTTGAGCGGCCGGAAGGCCTGGTCGGCGGGGATCGTGGTGCGCAGCTTGTAATAGTCGTACGGGCCCTTGGACTCGGCCGGCTTCTTCACCTCGAACAGGTAGGCCGGGTGGATCTTGCGGCCGTCCGCGCGGATCGTGCCCTTGCCGAACAGCGGATCGTCGGTGGGGAGCTCCTTCATCTTGGCGACCACCTTCGTGCCGTCGTCGGTCTTGCCGGCCTCGACCGCCTTTAGGTAGTGCAGCGTCGCGGCGTACACGCCGGCGTGCACCATCGTCGGGTACTTGCCGCCGTTCTTCTCGACGAAGCGCTTGGTCCAGGCGCGGGTCTGGTCATTCAGGTCCCAGTAGAAGGTCTCGGTCATGATCAGCCCCTGGGCGATCTGCAGCCCGAGGCCATGCACGTCGGTCAGGAAGACCAGCAGTCCCGCCAGGTTCTGGCCGCCCTTGGTGATGCCGAACTCGGCCGCCTGCTTGATCGAGTTGATGGTGTCGCCGCCGGCATTGGCAAGGCCGATGATCTTGGCCTTGGACGCCTGCGCCTGCAGCAGGAACGAGGAGAAGTCCTGCGTGTTCAGCGGATGCCGCACCCGGCCCACCACCTTGCCGCCACCCGCCTTCACCACCGCCTCGGTGTCGCGCTCGAGCGCATGGCCGAAGGCATAGTCCGCCGTGAGGAAGAACCAGCTGTCGCCGCCGGTCTTCACGATGGCGCTGCCGGTGCCGTTGGCGAGCATCCAGGTGTCGTAGGTCCAGTGCACCGTGTTCGGCGAGCAGGCCTTGCCGGTGAGGTCCGACGAGGCAGCGCCGGAGTTCAGCATTACCTTGCCCTTCTCCCGCGCCACCTGGTTGACCGCCAGCGCGACCGACGAGGTCGGCACGTCGGCGATCGCGTCAACGTTGTCGCTGTCGAACCACTGGCGGGCGATGCTGGAGCCGACATCCGGCTTGTTCTGGTGGTCGGCCGAGACGATCTCGACCTTCATGCCCTTGCCGGCGGCACCGAAGTCCTCGACCGCCATCTGGGCGGCGACGACCGATCCCGGGCCGCCGAGGTCCGCGTACAGGCCGGACATGTCGTTCAGGACGCCGATCTTGACGACGTCTCCGGATACCTGGGCGCCGGCAACGCCCGGCAGCGCCGCCATGGTGGCGAGCGCAGCGGAAACGAGCAACGCGGATAGCTTTCTCTTCATGTCTCTTCTCCTGGTGTGATGGGAACCGGAATCCCGCAGACCTGTGACAACCACAGTCCCTAGACCCCGAGGTACTCGTGGAGGATGTTCATCTTGCCCTGCAGATCGGCCGCGCCGAAACCCTCGACGATGCGGCCGTGCTCCATCACGTAAAGACGGTCGGCAAGCGGCGCGGCGAAGCGGAAGTTCTGCTCCACCATGACGATGGTGAATCCCTTCTCCCGCAGCATCCTGACGGTTCGGGCGAGCGTCTGCACGATCACCGGTGCGAGGCCTTCGGAGATCTCGTCGAGCAGCAGCATCCTCGCGCCGGTCCGAAGGATGCGGGCGACCGCGAGCATCTGCTGCTCGCCGCCGGAGAGGCGCGTGCCGGGACTCGAGCGTCGCTCGTACAGGTTGGGAAAGATCTCGTAGATCTCCTCCACCGTCATGCCGCCCGCGACCAGCTGCGGCGGCAGCCGCAGGTTCTCCTCGCAGGTCAGGCTCGCGAAGATTCCGCGCTCCTCGGGACAGTAGCCGATGCCCATTCGGGCGATCTCGTGCGGCGCCTTCCGTACCGACTCCACGCCGTTGATCATGATCGAGCCGGTGCGCCGGCCGACCAGGCCGAGGATCGCCTTCAGCGTGGTGGTGCGCCCGGCGCCGTTGCGCCCCAGCAGGCTCACCACCTCGCCTTCGCGCACCGTGAGGTCCACCCCATGGAGGATGTGGGATTCGCCGTACCAGGCATGCACGCCGGCGAGGTGCAGCACCTCGCGACCGTGGGCCTGGCCGGAGCCGGCGGGCGCCCTGCCCTGCAGTTCGACTGTCATCTAGTGTCCTGCCAGCGCTGCGTCGGTGCTGCCCATGTACGCTTCGAGCACCTGCGGATTCTTCGACACGATCTGGTACGGCCCTTCGGCGATCACCGCGCCCCGCTGCAGGACGCTGATGGTGTCCGCGATGCTGGCGACGACGTTCATGTTGTGCTCCACCATCAGCACCGTCCGGTTGGCCGATACCTTCTTGATCAGCTGGGTCACGCGGTCCACGTCCTCGTGGCCCATGCCCTGCGTCGGCTCGTCCAGCAGCATCAGCTCCGGCTCGGTGGCCAGGGTGGTGGCGATCTCCAGCGCGCGCTTGCGTCCGTAGGCGAGCTCGACGGTCACGGTGTCCGCGAAGCTGCGCAGGCCGACGGTATCCAGCAGCGCCATGGCCCGCTCGTCCAGGTGGTCCAGGGTGCGCGGCGCCTTCCAGAACTTGTAGGAGGTGCCGGTCGCGCGCTGCAGCCCGATCCGCACGTTCTCCAGCACGGTGAGGTTCGGGAAGGTGGCGGAGATCTGGAACGAGCGCACGATGCCGCGGCGGGCGACCTGCGCCGGCTTCTCGGCCGTGATGTCGTGGCCGTTGTAGACGATGTGGCCGGCGGTCGGGATGAGGAACTTGGTGAGCAGGTTGAAGACGGTCGTCTTGCCCGCGCCGTTCGGGCCGATCAACGCGTGGATGTGGCCGCGCCGGACCTTCAGGTTCACGTCGTTGACCGCGCGGAACCCCTTGAATTCCTTGACGAGCCCACGTGTCTCGAGAATGTAGTCTTGGTCAGCCATGCGCGAGGTTCCGGATGCTGGCGATTATTGCAACCGCGTACTGCGGCGCGGTATGCGGGAAAACGTGGGGTAATCTGCGCGCATGAAGATCGGCATCGACCTCGGTGGGACCAAGACGGAAGTGGCGGTACTCGATGACGCTGGCGCGTTCCGTTTGCGTCGACGCGTGCCCACGCCCGTGGGCGACTATCGCGCGACGGTCGCGACCATGGTCGCGCTGGTGCGCGCGGCCGAGCAGACGGCGGGCGATTGTACAGTCGGCATCGGGATCCCCGGCGCGATCTCCCCTGCAACCGGCCGTGTCAAGAACGCGAACTCCGCCTGGCTCAACGGCCGGCCGTTGCAGGAGGATCTCGAGGCGGCGCTGGGCCGGCCGGTCCGCATCCAGAACGATGCCAACTGTCTCGCGGTGTCCGAGGCGGTGGACGGGGCCGCCGCGGGCGCGCACTGCGTGCTTGGTGTCATCCTGGGCACCGGCGTGGGCGCCGGCATCTGCATCGGCGGCCGCGCATACCGCGGACGCAATGCGATCGCCGGCGAGTGGGGCCACAATCCGCTGCCGCCTGCGTCCCACGCCACGCCTTCTCGCGGATTGCGCGATCCCCGCGAAGGGAATGCGACTCCGGCCTGGAGCGGCCCGGCGCCGGACTCGGTGCTTGCCGACCGGCATGGCAGCGCTGCGGCGCTGCCCGACTGGGTCGCGGACGAATCGCCCGGCCCGGCCTGCTGGTGCGGACGGCATGGCTGCAACGAGACCTGGCTGAGCGGCCCGGCGCTCGTGGCGGACTACCGGCGCCGGAAGGCCGCGCGGCGCCGCGGCCCACCGCGGCCAGGCGAGGCCAGCCTCGATGCCCGGGCCGTGCTGACCCTTGCGGATGACGGCGACCAGGATGCAGAAGCCACGGTGCAGCGCTGGCTCGACCGGCTTGCGCGCGGGCTGGCCGTCGTGGTCAACGTGCTTGACCCGGACGTCATCGTGATGGGCGGGGGCCTCTCCAACGTCGCGCGGATCTACCGGGAGGTGCCGCGGCGCTGGGGAGCCTGCGTCTTCTCGGACCAGGTGGACACGCCGATCGTGCCTGCCGCCCACGGCGACTCGTCCGGCGTTCGCGGGGCGGCATGGCTGTGGAATGATCAACCGCCCCCGGCCTGACTTCGGCGCGGCCCGGATTCAGCCCGCGGCTTTCTGCGTCCCGGAGCTGCCGGTCCTGACGTTGGCCGTCACCGACTGGCGCGCCGTGAGCAGGTGGGCGCGCCGCCAGCTTCGCAGCAGCTCGCGTCGCGCCTTGAACGCGAACCAGAGCAGCAGCACCAGCGCGGTCGGCGTCAGGAACGGATCGACACCCGTCGCCAGCGCCACACCACCGCAGAGCACGATGAAGAAGAGCAGCCTGCTGGTCCCGGTCTCCTCGTCGTTGTACTGGCCGCTGACGCGGTACCCGAGGTACGGGACCCAGCGCGACAGGACGTGCGCGAGGAGCGCGAGGACGCCGACCATCGTCACGCTCACCACCGCCGCGAAAGACAGCGCCCTGAGCGACTGCAGCCCGGCGAACAACCAGATCCGGGTCCGCTCGTCCGTGACGTTGTAGAGCCGGAACCAGAAGAAGGTGAGTGCCAGCACGGCCGACCAGGCGAGCAGGTCACCCATGCCCAGGGCCAGCGGCCAGTGCAGCAGCATCAGGCCGGCGACGCCGCACGCCGCTGCCCAGACCCATGGCAGGGTCGCGGAAATCCGCACCGGGCTCTCGTGGAACTGCCGGGTGAGGTTGGGCTTTCGCTCGTAGCGGGCGCCGATCAGGTCGTTGTGCACATAGCCGGTCTCGTAGATGGCCCAGAACGAGATGGACAGGAGCGCCAGCCCGGCCACATGCGACCAGGTCTCCAGCGCGAAAGGAATGCTGGCGAGGACCCAGACCGAGAAGTCATCGCTGATCACGGACCGGTAGATGTAGCGCATCCCCGGCCGCTTGACCCGCGAGGTGTAGAGCCCGGGCAGGTAGATGTCGTGGAACGCCTCGCGAAAGCGTGCCTCCGGCCAGGTCACCCGCAGCGGACGCCGGCAGGCCTGAAGCAGGTCGAGGTCATCGAGCGAGTCGGTGACCACCAGTGCACCGGCTGCTTCTGCCGCGCCGATCGCCTTGACCACCAGGGCACGCTTGCCCTCGCGCCGGTCCCTGAACCGCCAGGGGCTCATCGCCACCAGAGGCATCGAGCCAAGACCCATCGCGTCCAACAGCGGCGCCACGACCGGGCGGAACCCGAGCGTCACGATGGTCGGCGGTCCAGCGCAGGCACGCAGCGACGCGATCAGCCGACGGTTGGCGTGATCCCGGCCCAGGCGGCGCGCCTGGCGGCGCCAGCTCCAGAGCGACCAGGGCATCAAGATGAAGATGCACGCGACGCGCCAGACGTCGCGGGTCTGCGTGCCGCCGGTGAAGCGCCAGGGGCGCAGCAGCTCCAGCAGCTGGATCAGCAGGAATGCGAGCGGCGCAGGCCGGGCGCTGCCGATGAAGTCCTCGGTCGAATTGCGCAGGTACAGCGTTTCGTCCAGGTCCACCAGGACCCTGCCCCGATAGTCCTCCACCGCGCGCAAGGCATCTTCGGGACTGGCCTCGAATCCAGGTATCGACATTGAAGAGCCCCTCCTTGGGGGCACGGCGGGAAGAACCGGGCCGAGGCTGCACCGGGCCCGGGACATGGATCGGATGACGAGACGATGGGCGATAGTATCGAGCAACGAGCCGGGGTCCGTCAGCGTAACCCCATGGACCTGTCGCCTCCACGCCGTGGCATCGCCGGCTGGCCGAAGCAGGGAACACGCGGCGGCCGGCGGACCGACCGCGCGACAGGACCGGCGCCCCTGCCGCGGCGTTGAGCGCTCAGTGATTGTCGCGGGGCAATCCCTTGGTCTGCGCCACCCGTTGGTACTTGACCGCGAAGTCCAGGCAGGCGCCGGTCTGCAACTGGCCGACCGTCATGCGCTGCAGCTCCTGCCAGGGCGTCTGGCTTTCCAGCACCGGCGGCTTCCAGGCCTTGCGGCGCCGCTGGTATTCCTCTTCCGGTATGAGGATGTCGGCGGTGCGACGGCCGAGGTCGATGCGCACCCGGTCGCCGGTCTTCAGCAGCGCGAGCCCGCCGCCCACCGCCGCCTCGGGCGATGCATTCAGGATCGACGGGCTCCCGGACGTGCCGGACTGGCGACCGTCGCCGATGCAGGGAAGCATGGTGATGCCCTGCTTCACCAGCGCATCCGGCGGCAGCATGTTGACCACTTCCGCGGCGCCGGGATAGCCGATCGGGCCGACGCCGCGGATGAACAGCATGCAGTCCGCGTCGATCTCGAGCGAGGGATCGTTGATGCGATGGTGATAGTCCTCCGGCCCCTCGAACACGATCGCCCGGCCCTCGAACGCACCGGGATCCTTCGGGTTCTCCAGGTAGCGGGCGCGGAACTCCGGCGAGATGACCGATGTCTTCATCACGGCGGAATCGAACAGGTTGCCGGACAGCACGGCGAAGCCGGCCTCGTGCAGCATCGGCTCCTCGTACGGCTTGATGACGCGGCGATCGGTGGCGGCGGTGCGCTCGTAGTTCTCGCCGATGGTCCTGCCGTTCGCGGTCAGCGCGTCGGCATGGAGCTTGCCGGCCTTGAGCAGCTCGTGCATCACCGCGGGCACCCCGCCGGCGCGATGGAATTCCTCGCCGAGATATTCCCCGGCCGGCATCACGTTGCAGAGCAGCGGGATGTCGTAGCCCACCCGGTCCCAGTCGCGGATGTCGAGCTCGACGCCGGCGTGCCGGGCGATCGCGGTGACATGCGGCGGACAGTTGGTGGAGGCACCGAGCGCGCTTGCCGCGACGATCGCGTTCTCGAAGGCGGCCCGGGTCAGGATCCGGGACGGGCGCAGGTCCTCGTTCACCATCTCGACGATGCGCCGGCCGGTGAAGTAGGCCATCTGCGGCCGCTCCCGATACGGCCCCGGGATGGAGGCGCAGCCCGGCAGCGACATGCCGAGCGCCTCGGCCATGCTGTTCATCGAGAGCGCCGTGCCCATGGTGTTGCAGTGGCCGACCGACGGCGCGGCCGCCGCCACCATCTCCAGGAACTCGGCATAGTCGATGCGGCCGGCGGCGAGCTCCTGCCGCGCGAACCAGACGACCGTTCCGGAGCCGGCCAAGCCCCCGCCGTAGTAGCCGTTCAGCATGGGACCGCCGGACAGGACGATCGCGGGAATGTCCACCGTGGCCGCGCCCATGATCATCGCCGGCGTGGTCTTGTCGCAGCCGGTGGTGAGCACCACCCCGTCCATGTAGTAGCCGTAGAGGCATTCCACCAGGCTGAGGTAGGCGAGGTTGCGGTCGAGCGCGGCGGTCGGCCGCTTGCCGGTCTCCTGGATCGGGTGCACCGGGAACTCGATCGGAATGCCGCCCGCGTCGCGGATGCCGTCGCGCACCCGCGCGGCGAGCTCCAGGTGATGGCGGTTGCAGGGCGACAGGTCGCTGCCGGTCTGCGCGATGCCGATCACCGGGCGGCTGCTGCGATGCAGCTCGTCCAGCGTCAGTCCGAAGTTCATCTGGCGCTCGAGATAGAGCGCGGTCATGCCCGGGTTGTCGGGGTTGTCGAACCAGGCGCGGGAACGCAGTGTTCGCTTGGGCTTGCTGTCGCTGGTCATGTCCTGTCCGGGAGGTTCGGGCGGCCGGAGGTCGGCCCACACGGCGGCAGTCTATCGCAGCCAGGGCGGTGCGGCGTCGGGGTCCGCAGCCGCGTCCGAGCGCGCCCGCGCGAGCGCGTCGTCGGCCAGCCTGCCGTCCTCGCGCAGCGCGTGCACGGCCGCCAGCACGATGTGATGGCGGTCCACCTCGAAGAACGACCGCAGCCGCGCGCGCGTGTCGCTGCGGCCGAATCCGTCGGTGCCCAGGGTGACGTAGCGCCGCCCGGGCGGCAGCCAGGCGCGGATAGACTCCGGAACCGCGCGCACGTAGTCGCTCACCGCGACCACCGGACCATCGGTCGCGGCGAGGCGCGCGGCGACGAAAGGCTCGGCGGCGTCCTCCCGGCCGGCGCGGCGCTCGCGCTCCCGCGCCATGCCGTCGCGGGCGAGCTCGCTCCAGCTGGTCACGCTCCAGACGTCGGCGGCCACCTTGTAGTCGTCGGCGAGGATCGCCGCGGCCGCGAGCACCTCGGCGAGCAGCGCCCCGCTGCCGAGCAGCTGCACGCGGGCCCCGCCGCCGTCGCCAGCCTCGCGGAACCGATAGAGGCCGCGCACCACGTCCTGCGCGACGCCGTCCGGCAGCGACGGCTGCGCATAGTTCTCGTTGCCCACGGTCACGTAGTAGAAGACGTCGTCGCGGTCCTCCAGCATCCGGCGCATGCCGTGCTCGACGATCACCGCGAGCTCGCCGGCGAAGGCGGGGTCGTAGGCCCGGCAGTTCGGCACCGTGGCCGCGACCAGGTGCGACGAGCCGTCCTGGTGCTGCAGGCCCTCTCCGCCCAGGGTCGTGCGGCCGGAGGTCGCGCCGATCAGGAAGCCGCGCGCTCGCTGGTCCGCCGCCGCCCAGATCAGGTCGCCGACCCGCTGGAAGCCGAACATCGAGTAGTAGATGTAGAACGGCATCATGGCGAGGCCGTGCACCGAATAGCTGGTGGCCGCCGCGGTCCATGAGGCGATCGCGCCGGCCTCGCTGATGCCTTCCTCCAGGATCTGGCCGTCGCGCGCCTCGCGGTAGTAGAGCATCGAGCCGATGTCCTCGGGCTCGTAGCGCTGGCCCACGGAGGAATAGATGCCGACCTGCCGGAACAGGTTGGCCATGCCGAAGGTGCGCGCCTCGTCGGCGACGATCGGCACCACCCGCGGGCCGAGCGCCGGATCCTTCAGCAGCGCGCCCAACATGCGTACGAAGGCCATGGTGGTGGACATCTCCTTGCCGTCGGCCTCGAGCGCGAAGCGGCCCCAGGCGGCCGCGGGCGGTACCGGCACCGGCTCGCAGTCCGGATGGCGCACCGGCAGCGGCCCGCCCAGCGCCTCGCGGTGCTCACGCAGGTAGCGCATCACCGGCGAGTCCGCCGGCGGACGGTGGAACTCGATCGCCTCCACCTGCGCGTCAGTGAGCGGCAGCGCGAACCGGTCCCGGAACTCGCGCAAGGCGTCGGCGTCGAGCTTCTTCTGCTGGTGGGTCGTCATGCGGCCCTGCCCCGCGCGCCCCATGCCGAAGCCTTTCTTGGTGTGCGCGAGGATCACCGTCGGCTGCCCGACATGGTGCGCGGCGGCATGGTAGGCCGCGTAGAGCTTGACCGGATCGTGGCCGCCCCGGGTGAGGCGGTCGATCTGCTCGTCGGTCATGCCTTGCGAAAGCGCCCGCAGCGCCTCGCTCTGCCCGAAGAACTGCTCGCGGTTGAACTTGCCGTCGGTCGCGGCATAGGTCTGGAACTGCCCGTCCACCGTGCCCGCGAAGGCATCCATCAGTGCGCCGTCCCGGTCCCGCGCGAAGAGCCCGTCCCAATCGCTGCCCCAGACCAGCTTGATGACGTTCCAGCCGGCGCCGCGAAAGTGCGCCTCGAGCTCGTCGATGATGCGCCCGTTGCCGCGAACCGGGCCGTCGAGACGCTGCAGGTTGCAGTTGACCACGAAGACGAGGTTGTCGAGGCGTTCGCGCGCGGCCAGCGTGAGGGCGCTGGTCGACTCCGGCTCGTCCATCTCGCCGTCGCCGAAGATGCCCCAGACCTTGCGCGGCACGCCGTCGTCGAAGCGGGCGGCGCTGGCAAGCCCGCGGTGCTCCAGGTAGCGGATGAAGCGCGCCTGGTAGATGGCGCTGATCGGCCCGATGCCCATGGACCCGGTGGGAAACTGCCAGAAGTCCGGCATCAGCCACGGGTGCGGATAGCTCGACAGCCCGCGTGCGCCCCGGTCCGCCGCGGCCAGCTCCTGCCGGTAGTGCGCGAGGTCGTCCTCCGTCAGCCGGCCCTCGAGGAAGGCGCGGGCATAGACGCCCGGCGCCGAATGCGGCTGGAAATAGACGAGATCGCCCAGGAAGCCGCCGCGGCGCGCGCGGAAGAAGTGATTGAAGCCGACCTCGAAGAGGTCCGCGGCCGACGCGTAGCTCGCGATGTGGCCGCCCAGCTCTCCGTAGGCGCGGTTGGCACGCACCACCATCGCGAGCGCATTCCAGCGCATCAGCGCCGCGAGCTCGCGTTCGATCTCCAGGTCGCCCGGAAAGCGCGGCTGAGCCGAAACCGCGATGGTGTTGACGAACGGCGAGGCGAGCTCCGGTTGCCAGCGGAGCCCGTTCCGGTCCGCGTGGCGCTGGAGGGCATCGAGCAGGAAGCGGGCACGCCCGGGCCCGGCGGCAGCGACCACCGCCGCAAGCGCATCGATCCATTCCGCGGTCTCGCCCGGATCGTCGTCGGCAGCCTGCCGCGCACCAGGCGGCAAGGGGGAATCGGCAGCCAGGAAGCCGGGAGGCCCGTCCTGGGAGGCAGGCGACGCTTCGGAGGCGGCCTTCCCGGAAGCGCCGGCGTCGAGCCGGCCGAAGTGCGATAGGTCTGTCATGGCGATCGGCACTGCAAGGGGTTGCCGACGATTATCCGCCGGTTCGCCGGACACGGGATGCCGAAGTGCGCGAGAATGGCCCCTTTGGCGGCATGAAGTGCCGCATGCTGCCACTCCAGAGGCATGTAATGCCGACCCAAGCACCCGTTCTCGACCCCACCGATCTCAAGATCCTTGCCGCCCTGCAGCGCGACGCCTCCCTCACCAACGTCGAGCTGGCCCGTCGCGTGCATCTCTCGCCGTCCCCCTGCCTTTCGCGGGTCAAGGCGCTGCGCCGTGCCGGCATCATCCGGCGCTTCGTCGCGCTGGTGGACCCGGAGGCGGTCGGCCTCGGGGTCTCGGTCTTCATCTCGATCAGCCTGCGGGAGCAGAACACCGCGGCGCTCGCGGTCTTCGAACGGCACATCGAGGCCTGCGACGAGGTGATGGAGTGCTATCTCATGACCGGCGACGCGGACTACCTGCTGCGGGTGGTGGTGCCGGACATCCGCGCGCTGGAGCGCCTGGTGCTGGACCGTCTCTCTCCCATTCCCGGCGTCGAGAAGATCCGCTCGAGCTTCACCCTGAAGCAGGTGCGCTACAAGACGGAGCTGCCGCTGCCCTGACCCGCCCGGCTCGGACCGTCCCGGGCCGGGCGCCTCGCCTCCGGGGGACCGGGCGCGACGTCCGCCGCCGTTCATAGCCGCGCGCCGCCCGTTCGGCCGGCGCACCGGCGACGGCCCATCCCTCCGGGCGCGGAACCGGTCAAACTCCATCCGCGAACAAGCGTCGAGGATATTCGTGTCCGTCAACACCGCGCATCCGACCAGGCCGGAGCGATCAGAGAAGGGGGAGCCCGTCGTGCTGCCCGGGCTCGCGCGCGCGCTGGTGCAGCACCAGATGTTGCGCATCGACCAGGCCGTGGCGATCCACCAGAAGGCGCAGGCGGCCGAGCACGAGAGCTTCGTCGACGAGCTGGTCGCGAGCAATGCCATCGCCGCCGCCAAGCTCGCCCGCTTCCTGTCCGAGACCTTCGGCATGCCGCTGATGGACCTCGGGGCGCTCGACGTCTCGATCCTGCCGACCGAGCTGATCGACCGCAAGCTGCTCGCAGAGACGCGGATCGTGCCGCTGGTCAAGCGCGGCAACCGGCTCTCGGTGCTGCTGTCCGACCCGACCGACCATGCCGCCATCGACCGGGTCAAGTTCCAGCAGCAGGCTTCGATCGACGCGGTCGTGGTCGAGCACGACAAGCTGCGCAAGCTGCTCGACAAGCTGGGCCAGAGCGCCGCCGACAAGCTGTCGGACATGGTCGGCGACGCGCTCGACATCGAGATGACCGGCGACGAGGCCGGGCCGGTGGTCGAGGACAGCTCGGAGGTGGACGACGCCCCGGTCGTCAAGTTCCTGCAGAAGGTGCTGATGGATGCGATCCAGGCCGGCGCCTCCGACATCCACTTCGAACCGTACGAGAAGTTCTACCGGATCCGGCTGCGCATCGACGGCGAGCTGCGCGAGTTCGCCCAGCCGCCGCTCGCGATCAAGGAGAAGCTCGCCTCGCGCATCAAAGTGATCTCGCGGCTCGACATCTCCGAGAAGCGGGTGCCGCAGGACGGGCGCATGAAGCTCGTCATCTCCAGCAACCGCGCGATCGACTTCCGGGTCTCGACCCTGCCGACGCTCTTCGGCGAGAAGATCGTGATGCGGATCCTGGATCCGTCCTCGGCGCGCCTGGGCATCGACGCGCTCGGCTACGAGCCGGAGCAGAAGGCCATCCTGCTGGATGCCATCTCGCGGCCGTACGGCATGGTGCTGGTCACGGGACCGACCGGCTCGGGCAAGACGGTGTCGCTCTACACCTGCCTCAACATCCTCAACCAGCCGGGCGTGAACATCGCGACCGCCGAGGATCCGTCCGAGATCAACCTGCCGGGCATCAACCAGGTCAACGTGAACGACAAGGCCGGCCTCACCTTCGCCGCGGCGCTGAAATCGTTCCTGCGGCAGGATCCGGACATCATCATGGTGGGTGAGATCCGCGACCTGGAGACCGCCGACATCGCGATCAAGGCGGCCCAGACCGGCCACATGGTCATGTCGACGCTGCACACCAACGATGCGCCGACGACGCTGACCCGTCTCATGAACATGGGCGTCGCGCCGTTCAACATCGCCTCCTCGGTGATCCTGATCACCGCGCAGCGGCTGGTGCGGCGGCTGTGCACCTGCAAGGACGAGGGTCCGCTCGACGAGGACGCGCTGCTCGCCGCCGGCTTCAGCGAGGAGGACCTCGACGGCAGCTGGAAGCCGATGCGGCCGGTCGGCTGCGAGCGCTGCAACGGCTCGGGCTTCAAGGGACGCGTGGGCGTCTACCAGGTGATGCCGAACAGCGAGGAGATCCAGCGGATCATCCTCGCGAGCGGCAACGCGATGGAGATCGCCGCGCAGGCCCGCAAGGAAGGCGTGAAGGACCTGCGCGAGTCCGGCCTGCTCAAGGCCAAGCAGGGCCTCACCACCATCGAGGAAGTCCTCGGTGCGACGAACGAATGAGGACCCGCGGGAACAGGGTCCGCGACACTGACTGGAGCCGTTGATGGTCGCCAAAGCACTACCCCCGAGCGCGAAGCCCAAGGTCAAGGAAGCCACCTACGCGTGGGAAGGCCGGGACCGTGCCGGCAAGACGCTGCGCGGCGAGACGCGGGCTAGCGGCGAGACGATCGTCATCAGCGCCCTGCGCCGCCAGGGCATCGTCGTCACCAAGATCAAGAAGCAGCGCTACAAGGCTCGCCGCGGCAAGATCAAGGACAGCGACATCGCCCTGTTCACCCGGCAGCTCGCCACCATGATGAAGGCCGGCGTGCCGCTGCTGCAGGCCTTCGACATCGTGGCCAAGGGCACCGACAACGGCGCGGTGGCCAAGCTCTTCACCGACATCAAGAGCGACGTCGAGACCGGCACGTCGCTTTCCCGGGCCTTCCGCAAGTACCCGCTCTACTTCGACAGCCTCTACTGCAACCTGGTTGGCGCCGGCGAGCAGGCAGGCATCCTGGACGACCTGCTGGACCGGCTAGCGGTCTACAAGGAGAAGATGCAGGCCATCAAGGGCAAGATCAAGTCCGCCCTCTTCTACCCGATCTCGGTGCTGGTGGTCGCCTTCGTCGTGGTGGCGGTGATCATGCTGTTCGTCGTGCCGGCCTTCAAGAGCGTGTTCGAGAGCTTCGGCGCGGACCTGCCCGGCCCCACCCTGATGGTGATGGCCATCTCCGACGTGTTCGTGGAGTACTGGTACCTGATCTTCGGCGGCATCGGCCTCACCGGCTACTTCTTCATGCAGGCATGGCGGCGGTCGCCGCGCATGCAGATGGTGATGGACCGCATGCTGCTCAAGCTGCCGATCTTCGGGCCGGTGATGAAGAAGGCGACCGTGGCCCGCTGGCTGCGCACGCTCTCCACCATGTTCGCCGCCGGCGTGCCGCTGGTCGAGGCGCTGGATTCGGTGGGCGGCGCCTCCGGCAACCACGTCTACCTGATGGCGACGAAGAAGATACAGCAGGAAGTGTCTACCGGCACCAACCTCACGGTTTCGATGCAGAATGCGAACGTGTTCCCCAACATGGTCCTGCAGATGGCCGCGATCGGCGAGGAGTCGGGCTCGCTCGATTCCATGCTCGGCAAGGCCGCGGACATCTACGAACGCGAAGTGGACGACGCCGTCGACAGCCTCTCCTCGCTGATGGAGCCGCTGATCATGGTGGTGCTGGGCACGCTCATCGGCGGCCTGGTGGTCGCCATGTACCTGCCGATCTTCAAGCTCGGCCAGGTCGTCTAGTCGCGAGGGCGCGGGAGTCGGCTTGAGCGGCGTCGTTGAGCATTTCTGGGTGACGCCCGGCCTGACGCTCGCCTGCGCGGCCATCTTCGGGCTGCTGGTCGGCAGCTTCCTCAACGTCGTGATCCACCGGCTGCCGCGCATGATGCAGGCCCAGTGGGAAGCGGAGGCCGAGGAGATCGCGGCGCAGCGCGCGGCCCCACCGGCCGCCGCCGGACACCCCGCGGCGCCTCCCGCGCTGGAGGCGGAGCCGTTCAACCTGGTGGTGCCGCGTTCGCGCTGCCCGCACTGCGGCCACCATATCACCGCGCTCGAGAACATCCCGGTGCTCTCCTGGCTGGTGCTGCGCGGCCGCTGCTCGGCCTGCAAGGCGCCGATCTCGCCGCGCTATCCCCTGGTGGAGATCGCGGCCGGCCTGCTCTGCCTCGCGGCGATCTGGCGCTACGGCCTCACGGTTCCGGGCGTGGCCGCGGCTGGCCTCTGCCTCGCGCTGCTCGCGCTTGCCTTCATCGACTTCGACACCCAGCTGCTGCCGGACAGCATCACCCTGCCGTTGCTGTGGGCCGGCCTGCTGCTCAACCTCGACGGCGGCTTCGTGTCGCTGCGCGACGCGGTGATCGGCGCGACGGCAGGCTATCTCCTGCTCTGGAGCATCTACTGGGCCTTCCGGCTGCTCACCGGCAAGGAAGGGATGGGCTACGGTGATTTCAAGCTGCTCGCCGCCCTCGGCGCCTGGTTCGGCTGGCAGGCGATCCCCGCGATCATCCTGCTCGCCTCGGTGGTCGGCGCGGCGGTCGGCATCGCGCTCATGATGTTCGCGCGCCACGGTCGCGACGTGCCGATTCCCTTCGGACCGTATCTCGCCGGGGCCGGCGTGCTCGCCCTCTTCTTCGGCAAGCCGCTGATGGCGCTGTACGGCCTGGGATAGCGCCGGCCCGGACACCCGGGTAATCGAGCCTGCGGGTGCGCCGGCTTCGGTGAGACAATCGGCCCGATGAGCGCCGCAGCGAAGCCGCAGGTCGCGCCGCAGCCGACGCACGAACCGGCTGAGGCTCCAATCGCCCCTGTCTATCGCGTCGGGCTGACCGGCGGGATCGGCAGCGGCAAGAGCACGGTGGCGGACCGGTTCGTGGCGCGCGGCGCCGTCCTGGTCGATACCGACGCCATCGCGCATGCGCTGACCGCACCGGGCGGCGCTGCCATCCCGGCCGTGCGCCAGCGCTTCGGCGACCGCATGATCATGCCCGATGGCCGGCTCGATCGCGCGGCGATGCGGGCGCTGGCGTTCACCGACCCAGAGGCGCGCCGCGCGCTCGAGGCGATCCTGCATCCGATGATCCGCGCGGAGACGCAACGGCAGGTGCATGCCGCCGCGGAGTCCGGGGCCGACTACGTGATCCTGGCCATCCCGCTGCTGGTCGAATCCGGCGATTGGCGCGGCCGCCTGGAGCGGATCGCGGTGGTGGACTGCCCTCCGGAGACGCAGGTTGCCCGGGTGATGGCGCGCTCGGCGCTGTCGCGTGAGGAGGTCGAGGCGATCCTGGGCGCGCAGGCAACCCGCGAAGCGCGGCTCGCGGTGGCCGACGACGTGATCGACAACGGCGGAGATGTCTCCGCGCTCGAGCCGCAGATCGATGCGCTGCACCGGGCGTATGTCGCGTACGCGCGCGCCGCCCGCGTCGGCGGACACGTCAAATAGCAGGGTTTATCATAGGCCGATCCACCGTCCACGTGCCCTGATGATCACCTACGCCCATCCGTTCAACGAGAGGATCCGCACCCTGCTCAGGCTCGAGGAGCTGTTCCGCCGCTTCGAGCGCTTCGCGGCGCGTACCGACGCACTGGACCATCACATCGCGCTCACCACGCTGTTCGAGATCCTGGAGGTGTCGTCGCGCGCGGACGTGAAGTCGGACCTGCTGCAGGAGCTGGAGCGCCAGCGCCAGACCCTCACCGCGTTCAAGGACAACCCGAGCGTGTCGCTCGATGCCCTGCAGCACATCCTCTCGGAAATCGAGGAGGCATCGGGCATGCTGCAGGCCGCGCCGGCCAAGACCGGCAACCACCTGCGGGACAACGAATGGCTGATGAGCGTGCGCAGCCGCTCCATCATTCCCGGCTGCAGCTTCCAGGTGGACCTGCCCTACTACTACGCCTGGCAGCAGAGCAGCGCCGAGAGCCGCCAGCGCGACATCTTCGAATGGGCCCAGCCCTTCCGCCCGCTGCATGACTGCCTGAACATCGTGCTGCGGCTGTTGCGGGAGTCCGCCCAGCGCAGCAAGGTCTCCACCCAGGCCGGCAGCTACCAGCAGCAGCTCGGCGGCAAGACCTATCACCTCGCGCAGATCCGCATCGACGAGAAGCTCGGCGCGGTGCCGGAATTCTCCGCCAACAAGTACATGCTCTGGATCCGCTTCGGACGGCTCGACAAGGAGTTCAAGACGAGGCCGTTCGAGGGCAACGTGGATTTCGAGCTGAGCTTGTGCAACCTGTAGCACCGTCCGAAGGCCCGGTCGTCAACTGCCCCCAATGCGGCGAGCCGGTCGTCTACGACCCGGCGAACCGCTGGCGCCCCTTCTGCTCGCAGCGCTGCAAGATGATCGATCTCGGCGCCTGGGCGAGTGACGGCTACGTGATACCCGGCAAGCCGATGGAAGCCGACGACGACCTCTTTGATCCGCAGACCGGCGAGCCGCGAGGCCGGCCGGACGCCTGAACCGGTAGACGATCCTATCGGCGACCCGGGGCTGCGGCAGCCGGCCAGGCCGCCCGCTGCATCGCGATCCCGTGTGCCCCGCGGCGCATCGCCGCATCGGCATCGCCCGGTCCCATCCCGCCCAGCGCATAGACCGGCACCGGCGTGAGCGCGATCGCGGCCTCGAAACCCGCCCACCCCATTGCGGCCGCGCCGCGATGGCTCGCGGTCGGGAGCACCGGCCCGCATACCGCCAGGTCGGCCCCCAACGAGCCGGCGCGCGCGAGGTCCGCCGCGTCGTGGCAGGAGGCGCCCACCAGCGGCAGCGCGGGGCGGGCGCTGGCTGCGGCCAGGTCCCGCCCGGTGAGGTGCACGCCGCCGCCGGTGCGCTCGCCGGCGAGCGCCCAGTAGCGCCGGTCGTGTCGACTGCTGACCAGGAGCCGCAGCCCGGCTGCCACCGCGAGCTCGAGGCTCCCGCGAAAGAGCGCATCGAACTCGTCCGCCTGCAGCGCCGGCTCGCGCAGCTGCAGCAGGCCGAACGGCAGCGGCGACTGCCCCAGCCGCTCGGCCAGCCGGGCGAGGAACCGGTCGCTACCGAGCGCATGCGCATCCGAGATCGCGTACACCGGCGGCAGCGACAGCCATCCGATCGGCGCGAGCGCGGCCGGCAGCAGCGGGCCGACATCGATCGCATCCGGCGGCCGCCAGACCCATGCCTGGCCTTCGCGGGAGGCGACCTCGCCGTCCCAGCGCACGACGCGACGGAAGTGCAGTCGCACATGGGCATGCTCGTAGACATGCTCGCGCACCACCCACGGCCGGGACTCGCTCACGCGGATGCCGAGCTCCTCCTCGAGCTCGCGGGCGAGCGCCGCGGCGGCATCCTCGCCCGGCTCGAACTTGCCGCCCGGGAACTCCCACCAGCCTTCGTACGGCTTGCCGGTCAGGCGCTGGGCGACGAGCACCTGCCCGTCTTCCCGGAACACCACGCCGACCGCGACCTCGGTGACCGGCCGCGCGTGGGTACCCATCAGCCGCCCACGTGCCGACCGGCCCAATCCCGCGCGAACTGCCACGCGACCCGCCCGGAGCGCGAGCCGCGTTCCAGCGCCCACCGCAGCGCGTCGCCGCGCGCCCGATCGATGTCGCCCGCGGTGGCGCCGAAGTAGGCCAGCCAGTGCGCGACCACCGCCAAGTAGTCGTCCTGGCGGAACGGATAGAAGGCGATCCACAACCCGAAGCGCTCCGAGAGGGAGATCTTCTCCTCGGAGGTCTCGCCCGGATGGATCTCGCCGTCCTCCGTGTGCCGCGCCTGCAGGTTCTCGCTCATCAGCTCCGGCATCAGGTGACGCCGGTTCGAGGTGGCATAGACCAGCACGTTGTCCGACTGGCCGGCGACCGATCCGTCCAGCACCGTCTTCAGCGCCTTGTAGCCCCCCTCGCCCTGCTCGAAGGAGAGGTCGTCGCAATAGACGATGAAGCGCTCCGGACGCGGGGCGACCAGCTCCACCAGCTCCGGCAGGTCCACCAGGTCGTCCTTGTCGACCTCGATCAGCCGCAGGCCGCTTTCGTGGAACTCGTTGAGGCAGGCCTTGATGAGCGAGGACTTGCCGGTGCCGCGCGCCCCGGTGAGCAGCACGTTGTTGGCCGGCCGGCCCCCGACGAACTGGCGGGTGTTGTCCGCGACCAGCCGCTTCTGCTCGTCGATGTTCTGCAGGTCGTCGAGCCGCAGGGCGGCCGGCCGCCCGACCGGCACCAGCGAAGCAACCGAGCCGAGGCCGCTGCGGCGCCGCCGCCAGCGAAAGGCGATGGCACGGTCCCAGTCGGGTTCCTGCGGCGGCGGCAGCAGCCGCGCGGCATGCGCCAGGAGCGGCTCGAGCTGCCCGAGCAGCGATTCCAGCCGCGCCGCGAGACGCGCGACGTCCTTGGCCGGCACGGGCTCAGGAGCGGTAGTCGGCATTGATCGAGACATAGTCATGGGAGAGGTCACAGGTCCACACGGTGGTCGCGGCGGTGCCGCGCGCGAGCACGACGCGGATCCGGATCTCGGCCTGCTTCATGACGCGCTGGCCGTCCTCCTCGCGGTAGGACGGATGCCGTCCGCCGGCGGTGGCGACATGGACGTCGTCGAGAAACAGGTCCACGCGGTCCACGTCGAGGTCGTCGATGCCGGCGTAGCCGATCGCGGCGAGGATGCGGCCCAGGTTGGGATCCGAGGCGAAGAAGGCCGTCTTGACCAGCGGCGAATGCGCGATCGCGTAGGCGACGGCGGCCGCCTCGCCCTGGCTGCGCGCCTGCTCGACCACGACCGTGATGAACTTGGTCGCGCCCTCGCCGTCGCGGACGATCGCCTGCGCGAGCAGCTGCGCCACCTCCTTCAGCGCGCCGAAGATCGCCTGCGCCGCCGGCCCGTCGACCTCCGGCCCGTCGATGTCGCCCGGCGCCGGGGCGGCGACGCCCACGCCGCTCTTCCCGGTGGCGACCAGGAGCAGCGTATCGTTGGTGGAGGTGTCGCCGTCCACCGTGATGCAGTTGAAGCTCGCGTCCGCGATCTCCCGCACCCAGCGCGCGAGCAGCGGCTGCGGCAGCGCGGCGTCGGTCGCGACCAGGCCGAGCATGGTGGCCATGTTCGGTCGGATCATGCCCGCGCCCTTGGCGATGCCGGTGACGGTCACGGTGAGGCCGCCGACCTGCACCTGGCGCGAGACAGCCTTGGGTACCGTGTCGGTGGTCATGATGGCTTCGGCCGCGGCTGCCCAGTTGGCGGTCCCGAGGTCCGCCACCGCGGCCGGCAGCCCGGCGCCGATGCGATCCACCGGCAGCGGCTCCAGGATCACCCCGGTGGACATCGGCAGGACCAGCTCGGCCTCGATGCCGAGCGCGCCGGCCACGGCAGCGCAGACGGCGCGCGCATCGTCCAGCCCGCGCTGGCCGGTGCCCGCGTTGGCGCAGCCGGTGTTGACCACGATCGCCCGCGGCTCGCCGCCGCAACCGAAGAGGTTGTCCCGGCAGAGCGTGACCGGCGCGGCGCAGAAGCGGTTGCGGGTGAAGACGCCCGCGGCGGTGCTGCCGGCGGCAAGCCGCACCACCAGCAGGTCGCGGCGTCCCGGCTTCCTGATGCCGGCACGCGCCGTGCCGAGCTCGACCCCGGGCACGGGATGAAGGCCGGCCGGGTCGGGCACGGCGAGGTTGACGGGCATCTAAACAATCTCCTGTTGCCGTACGGACGGCATTGGGGATTCTATCGGCTCGGGACAGCGGCCCTGCGGGCAGCGGGCGCGGCTCCGTCGGCCCGCGAGGGTCCGCCGTCGGTCCAGCGGCGGGCGCAGGCGGTTGACCGCACCGGCAAAGGCGGAGACGATTCTCGCGGGGACGATTCCCGTCTTCCGGCGCCCGACTCCCCGCCGTGCCTGCCGCCCGCCGCATCGCCGCCCACGCCCTCGCTTGAACGCCGTCCAATCACCCGCAACCGCCGCCCTGGTGCTGACCGGCGGCGGTGCGCGCGCCGCCTACCAGGTGGGCGTGCTCCTCGGCATCCGGCGAGTGTTGCTCGCCGCCGGCTGGCCGGCCCACGCCAACCCGTTCCGCGTCTTCACCGGCACGTCCGCGGGCGCGATCAACGCCACGGTGCTGGCCGCGGGCGCCGACCGGTTCTTCGACGCCGTGGCCGACCTCGCCATGGTGTGGGGCACGCTCGAGCCGGCGCAGGTCTACCGGGTCGACACCGCCGGCGCGCTCGGCAACGCAGCACAGTGGCTGAGCCGTACCGGCCTCGGCTGGCTGGTCCGGCGCCAGCCGAAGTCGCTCTTCGATACCGAACCGCTCGCGGACCTGCTCGCGCGCACCATCGACTTCGACCAGCTCGCGCGCAACCTGGCGGGGGGCCATCTCGACGCGCTGGCGATCTCGACCTCCAGCTACACCAGCGGCGGCCACGTCACCTTCTTCCAGTGCCGCGACGCCCGCGAGCCGATCCGGCGCAGCCAGCGCATCCTGCGGCCGGCGACGCTCACGGTGGACCACCTGATGGCCTCGAGCGCCATCCCGTTCCTCTTCCCCGCGGTTCCGCTCACCATCGAAGGCGCGAACGAGTATTTCGGCGACGGCTCGATGCGGCAGACGGCGCCGATCAGCCCCGCGGTGCATCTGGGCGCGAGCCGCATCCTGGTCATCGGGTCGGCCGCCACCGACCAGAGGGTGGTGCGAGCGGCGACCGAGGGCTCGCAGTACAGCTACCCGAGCCTCGGACAGGTGGGTGCCCATGCGCTCGCCAGCATCTTCCTCGATGCGCTCGCGAGCGACCTGGAGCGGCTCGAGCGCATCAACCGCACCCTCGCGCTCATGCCGCCGCCGCTGCGCCGGCGCAGCGGCCTCAAGCCGCTGAAGACGCTGGTGATCTCGCCGAGCCGCACGCTGGATGCGATCGCGGTCTCTCACGTGAAGCGGCTGCCGCGCAGCGTCCGCGTGCTGCTGGGCGTGATGGGCGCGACCCGCGGGCGCGGCATCGCGTTCAGCTCGTACCTGCTCTTCGACCGCAGCTACACGCGGCGGCTGCTCGCGATGGGCCGGCGTGACGCGATGGTCAAGCGGGCGGAGATCGAGGCGTTCTTCGGACGGTATTAGGGCGCCCCCCGAAGCGGCCTGCGGCCGGGAGTCCTCCGCCGGAGGCGGAGGGCGGAACAGTCCGCAGGGACTGTTCGTGTCCGGCCTCACCCCCCACTGGGGGGCGCAGGCAGCGGCCGGGCGGAGCCCGATCCGCGCCTGCCACTAGGTGTCCGCGGTCAAGCCAGGCGGCCGTGGCACTGCTTGTACTTCCTGCCGGACCCGCACGGGCAAGGATCATTGCGGCCGATCTTCTGCC